>JADKHK010000013.1:1590582-1929623 GCA_016721845.1 Lysobacterales bacterium | reverse complement strand
TACAACCGCTGGGCCGACAGCGTCGGCGTGGTCGTGCTGTATCCTCAGGTGCGATCAAGCCTGATGCCGTTGAATCCGAAAGCATGCTGGGACTGGTGGGGATATACCGGCCGCGACTACGACACCCGCGACGGCGCCCAGATGCGCTGGCTGATGCGGGTATTCGCGCATTTCGGCGTGGTCATCTGACGCGGATCCGGCGCCCATGCTGAGCGCGTCCACGGTGGTGGTCGCGGGCCTGGTCTGGGTGCTGCTGCTGTTTGCGGTGGCGCTGTACGGCGAACGTCGTGCCGAACGTTTCGCGCGCCTGTGGCCGGCGATCTACGCCTTGTCACTGGCGGTGTACTGCACCGCCTGGACCTTCTACGGCACGGTCACCCAGGCGGCGCGCTGGAACACGCCGATCCCGCCTACCTTCATCGGGACCCTCCTGCTGTTCCTGTTCGCGATGCCCTTCCTGCGCCGGCTCGCAGCGCTGGCGCAGGCGCAGAATTCGGCCTCGCTGGCCGACCTGATCGCCTCGCGTTTCGGCAAGGACCCGCGCCTCGCCGCGCTGATCACGGCGGTGGCGGTGATCGGCATGGTGCCTTACGTCGCCTTGCAGCTGAAGGCGGTGGCGATGAGTTACGCGATGTTGACCGGTGGTGCCGCGCAGGTGCCGGCCTGGCAGGATGCGGCGTTCTGGATCGCGCTGGTGATGGCCTTGTTCGCGATGCTGTTCGGCACCCGCCGCGCCGCCGCGACCGAGCACAATCGCGGCCTGGTGCTCGCGGTCGCGTTCGAATCGCTGATCAAGCTGGCGGCGATGATCGCGGTGGGACTGTTCGCGGTGTTCGGCATGAACGATGGCCTCGCTGCGCTGGCGGCGCGCGTGCCGCAGGGCTTCACGGGCCGTCCGGACAGCGGCTTCTTCGCCCTGGTCGCGCTGGGTGCGGTGGCGATGTTCACCTTGCCGCACCAGTTTCATCTCGGAGTCGTCGAATTGCGGGACCGGCAGCATCTGCGCACGGCGCGCTGGCTGTTTCCGCTCTACCTGCTGCTGATCGCGGCACCGATCCTGCCGCTGGCCTGGGCCGGGCGTGTCGCATTCGGTGACCTGGTCCCGTCCGATCTGTACGTGCTTGCCCTGCCGCTGTCCGAAGGCCATCACGCGCTCGCCCTGCTGACTTTTCTCGGCGGCGTGTCGGCAGCGACCGGCATGGTCATCCTGGTGGCATTGACCTTGTCGATCATGATCTCGAACCACTGGTTCGCGCCGCGCGTCGTGCGCAGTGCCGGCGCCGAGTCCGGCGATTTGCGGGTGGTCGTGTTGCGTCATCGTCGTTACGCGATCGCCTTCGTCGTGCTGCTCGCCTGGGCGTACAGCCGCGCGATGGCGGCGAGCGAGGCCCTGGCCGATATCGGCGCCTTGTCGTTTTCCGCACTCGCCTTGCTGGCGCCGGCCATCATCGCGGCGGTGTATCGGCCGCAGCTGCCGGCGCGTGCGGTGCAGGGTGGCTTGCTGGTCGGTATCGCGTTGTGGTGCTGGATCATCCTGCTGCCGCTGGCGAGCGAACTGGTCGGGCTGGGACGGTTGCGATTCCCGGTCGGATTGGCATGGCTGGAACCGACGCAGTTTCTGGGTCTCGGCGGGCTGGACCGGCTCGCGCGCGGCACCCTGGTCAGCCTGCTCGCGAGCAGTGCGGCGATGCTGTGGTGGGCGCGACACGGGCACGTCGGCGACGACTACGCGACTGGCCGCATCGAGAGTTCGGTATTGCGGTCGCTCGCATCACGCTTCCTGCCCGAGGCGCAGAGCGCGGCCTTGTTCGACGAGGCCGAGCCGTATGCCGGGGCGGAGCGCATCGCGCGGGTGGAGCGTGAACTGGCGCCGGTGATCGGTGCGGCCAGTGCGCGACTACTGGTTGATGCGGCGCGGCGTACGCCGGCTGCGGCGCTGGAACGCGTTGCGGAGTTCGTCGGTGAAGCGTCGCAGACGCTGCGCTTCAACCAGCAGATCCTCGAAGCCGCCCTCGAGAACATGAGCCAGGGCATCAGCGTCGTCGATGCCGATCTGCGTCTGGTGGCATGGAATCGACGTTATGCCGAACGCTTCGACTATCCGCCGGCATTGCTGCGCGTTGGCACGCCGGTGGCGGACCTGCTCCGCTTCAACATCGATCGTGGCCTGACCGGCCAGCAGGTCGGCGCCAGCGATCTCGAACGCCGCATCGACCACATGCGCGCGGGCACGCCCTACGTGACCGAGCGCCGTTTTCCCGACGGTTCCGTGATCGAGATTCGCGGCAACCCGATGCCGGGTGGCGGCTTCGTCGCGACCTTCACCGATGTCACCGAATTCCGCGCCAACGAGGCCGGATTGAAACGTGCCGCCGAGACCCTGGAGCAGCGCGTCTTCGAACGCACCGAGGATTTGGCGCATGCGACCGCCGAAGCCGAACGAGCGAATCAGGCCAAGACGCGTTTTCTCGCGGCGGTCAGCCACGACCTGTTGCAACCGATCCACGCCGCCCACCTGTTCACGCACGCGCTGGCGCAGTCGCTAAAGCACGGCGAGTATCTCGAAGGCGTGCAGCAGATCGACGGCGCCTTGAATTCGGCGGAGGCGTTGCTCGCCGGATTGCTCGATATCTCGCGCCTTGACGCCGGCGGCATGACACCGCAGGTCCGGGCGTTCGCGCTGGGCGATGTGCTGCAGCACCTGGCCAGCGAGTTTCGCGTGCTCGCGGCCGAGCGCGGCCTGGCATTGCGCTGCGTCGATACCCGCGCCTGGGTCGAGAGCGATCCGCAACTGCTGCGCCGGGTGCTGCAGAACTTCCTGTCGAACGCGGTGCGTTATACCCAGCGCGGACGGGTGCTGATCGGTTGCCGACGCCATGGCGCGATGCTCTCGATCGAAGTCTGGGACAGCGGACCCGGCATTCCGGAAGCCGAGCACCGAGTGATCTTCGAGGAGTTCCGGCGTCTCGATCGCGGTAGCCAGGGGCTGGGTCTCGGCCTCGCGATTGCTGATCGCATCACCCGCCTGCTCGGGCATCGGCTGCGCCTGCACTCGCAGGTTGGGCGCGGCACGATGTTCGCGGTCGAACTGCCGATCGCAAGCCCTTCGACCCAGCCGGCTGCGGCGGTCGCCGTCGTCACCGAACAGCCGCCACGCGCCCGCGTGCTCGTGGTCGACAATGACGCCGCCGTGCTGAAGGCGATGCGGACCTTGCTGGTCGGCTGGCAGTGCGAGGTCCATGCGGCGCGCGACGCCGATGATGCGCGCATCTTCGCCGATGCCCAGCCGCCCGACCTGTTGTTGCTCGATTACCACCTCGACGGTGGCCACGACGGCCTGCAGCTGCGCGCGCAGCTGCAGGAACTGGTCGGCGCTGCGCCGACCGTGATCATCACTGCCGACCACTCCGATGCCGTGCGCAATGCCGTGCGCGCGGCCGGGTATCACCTGCTGCACAAGCCGGTGAAGCCGCTGGCCCTGAAGTCGCTGATGAGCCGGTTGCTGGCGGCGCGTTGAGCGCCTATTCGAAACTGTTCGAGAACAACGGATCAGGCGAGGGCGCGCACGTGGCGTTCGTGGACTTGAGCGTGAAGCGCGGCGGGTCGGCCGGAGAAGATCGGAATTCCGCCACTGTGCGGACAGCGAAGCGTGCGTCGGCCGAGCGGTCGACCACGGCCGCGTCTGCCCGACGTATTGAAAACCGATCGGACGCCGATGCATCGAGTTGGAGCGCACAGAGCATGCCGATGGCGGCCATACGACGCGCCACGCTCACGGGATGAAACCATCAGGCAAGGTGTAGACGATGCGCACGATCCCGATGCCGCAGGTGGTTTCGCGCGAGATCGCTTCCAGGAAATCCGCATGCAGGTCGGTGTTCACACGAGTGTTGAGATTGCTCGCAAGTACGAAGTCGACGCCGGCGCTGCCGACCCCAGAGACACTCGCGATCTCGGTGACGTCCCCTGTTTCGGTGAACTCTCGGCGCTTCAGGGCCACCGTGCAGTCACCGGTCGAGGTGCCGTTGCCCATCGAGAAGCGAACGGAGAGCGCATGGATGACCGCTTTGTCGGGAAGTGACACTGGGGCCACGGCGCCACAGTTTCCCGCACCAAAGTTGGAGTTCTTCCGGAGGTCGACGGCATTGGTGCAGTCGTTGTCCTGCATCTCGCTGAAGGCACTGCTGTGGATCATCAACGAGTGCTGTGCGACGTTGGCGTATTTCACGCCGCCGTTGACGCGGATGTCGCCATCGACGTCGAGTTCTTCCTCAGGCGACCTTCCGATACCGACGCGTGTTGTTGCCGAGCGCAACATCACGATCTGATCGACATCACTCGCCGGGAGGTTGTCCGAGTTGTTGTGCGCACCGATGGCAAACACGTTGTTGGCACCGTCGTAACGGACGTACGCACCGCGGAAGTTGCCGGTGGCCGTACCCTCGACGAAGCGGATGCGCCCCGATTCGGCTTGGTCCGACGTTGTGCCGGTGAGGTTGATCGTGGGTCCATCCAGATAGCTGCTGGGGCCGCGCAGCGTCAACAGGTCACGAGGGTCGGACGTGTTGATGCCAATGCCGCCGGACGAGCGCAGCACCAAGGGGGCGCCATCGGTGGTGCCGAGGAAGTTCGTCGCCGCACTGACACCGCTGTCGCCGGTGGTGCTCCAGCATTGACCGACCAATGGCGCGAGCACGGCTTTCTCGCGGCCTTGGATGGCAGCGAAGCCGAGTGTGCTGTCGGCGTCGCGAACCGCCAGCTCGATCCATACGTCGTGATGGTCGAGAATGCCGGCGCCAAAGTCCGGTTCGAGCAGAAAAAAACCGTCCTCGACCAGCACGTCTTCGAAGGTGACGGCCGATGCCAGCGCCTGTTTCCCGCCGGCGTCGGCGTAGGGCGTCAGCCGCAGATCGTAGCGTGCGTTCGCAGGTGCACTCCGATCCAGCAATTCCCCGTGATAGCGCAGCGTGGCTGCATCCGTGGGCATGACCAGCGTCGTCAATCCGAGGGCAAGTAAAATGCGATGCATGGCCGTTCTCCGGTGGGGTTCGGCTTCTCCAAACCCCGATTGATGACCGATCCCGCCAAGGTCTCAGCTTCCGTTTGCGCTGCAATCGATCGTCAGGTCGTCGACGACGAAGTTCGACTTGCCGCTGCTGGTCGGATTGACGTATTCGAACTGGATCGCATGGCTGGCGCCGTTGGCGAAGCTGCTCAGGTCGACGCTGCGCGCGACGTAAGTCGATTCGGCGCTGGCAGGTTCGTCGAAGGTGCGTACGGTCGTACCGTCGACCTTGACGCGCAGCACGGCATCGAGCGGCGGACTGATGAAGCCGCGACGCAGGAAGAAGTTGAGATGGCGCGGGCTGCCGGGCGGAATGACCACGGACTGCGACAGGGTCGAGGTCTCCGCGCTCGCTATGCCACCGAACCAGGCCCAGGCGCTGCCGTTGCGCGGCAGTGCGGTGCCGGCGTCGTCGGGGCAGATGCTGCTGGTGCAGATCGCGCTGCCGAACTCCAGCGAGGTCGAGGCCCAGAACGGATTGGCGCCGGTCCCCGGGTTGCTGGCTTCGAGGCCGCTGTCGCTCAGCAATTGGGCCGGCGTGCAGGTCGGTGGTGGTGGGCCGTTGCCTTCGAAGCTGTCCCCGAACAGGTCATCGATCGGTGCGCTCGGGCCTTGCGCGCAATTCGGCCACCAGCACGCGTTCGAGGTCGAGAACGTCGTGAGCGCCGTGTATTTCGGCGAGGTCGCCGTCGCCTGATCCTGGAATTCGAGCGCGCCCCAGCGGCCGAAGGGGCCCCAGCGCCCGACGTTGTAGAAGTGCGTGAATTCGTCGCCGTTCTGCTTCCAGGCGGCAAGATAGTCGGCATACAGCGTGCCCATGCGTGCATCGGCGTTCGCGGCATCGAAGATCGCGTTGCAGGTGGTGTTGAACGTGAAGCCGCCGATACCGGCGAAGTGCTGGCCGCCTTCGTAGGCGATCAGGCGGATGCCGGCGCCGGGAAAGTTGTTTGCAAGCATGTTCTTGTTGCCGGTCATGAAGCCGATCGCAGTCGGCAACGCGCGCGCGTTCAGGTCGGCGAAAAAGTTGTCGAGATTGGCGTACACGTTCGGATTCGAGTCCGGATTGACGCCCGCGCTCGGCGTGCAGTATTCGGTGCCGAAGTAGGGCGCGACCGCGTACGCGTCGGTCTTGGCGGCGACGGTCGTGCCGCCGGCCGTGACCGTGCGCACCATCACCTGTCGGCCGAGATCGGGATTCGCGGCCTGCGCGGCGACCACGCGCACGACGCGGTCGCGCGCGTTGGCGCCGAACACGGCATCGACGCGATCGAAGATCTCGACCGAGCGATCGCCCCAGCGCCGCACCAGCGCCTGAAAGCAGGCGGCGCCTGCGGGGGCCGGCACGCTGAAGGTGTTCGGATCGATCTCGCAGGCGATGCCATTGCCGGGCACACCGTCGAGTTGGCAATTTGCGGCGAGATCGGGAAATCCCGGGCAGGCGTCGCGCGGGATCTCGAGGTTCTGGCTGAAAATGCCGTTCCAGTTCTCGTTGCCGTATTCGATGAAGAGCTTGCGGTCGGCGCGAAAGTCGTCGCGCAACACAGTCGCGAACTGATCGACGAAAGCGTTGCTGGCGCGATGCGGGATGTTGATCCACAGGTCCGAACCGAGGCGATTGCCGAGTTCGGCCAGGATCTGCGGCGGCACGCGGTGCCAGAAGGCACTGGTCGGGGTCGGATAGTCGGCGAACTGGACGACCGACGAGGAATTGGTCTCCATCCAGTCCATGAAGCGCAGCAGCCGATACGGCGCGGCGTTGGCGAGGAAGCGCGGCTGGAACACCTGGGCGTCGACGACGCCGGCAGCGGTGTACAGGTTGCAGGTGCCGCCGCTGCACGGATTGCCGACATCGCAGGCGCGGCGTTCATCGTTCGAACAGACGCCGCCGGGCGGCAGGATGCGGATGTTGCGCAGGTGGTTGCCGGGCGTCGTCGCGGTGAGGTTGAAACCGATATTCGTATTGCTGGCGCCGATGTCGAAGGTAATGCGACCCGGCTGCGGGTTCTGCACATTGCTCGCGCCGAAGAAGTTCACGCTGCCGTTGCCGTCGAACAGCATCGTGTAGGTGCCGGCGGGCAGGCGACCGGTGGCGAGTCCGGCGCCGGCGTAGATCACGCTGCGTGCTTCCTGGTTCGGCAGCAGGCTTTGCACGTAGCCATCGGTGTCGCGATCCAGCGTCACCGGGCAGACGCCGCCGCAACTCGGGTTGTCGCGGCAGTCGAAACAGCCGGCGCGGCCGGGAATCCAGTCGCGCGAGGACTTCATCAGGTTCACGAACGGGAATTCGTCGCTGAAGTCGGTCACGCCGCCGAGGTTGCTGCCGAGCGGCGCCAGCGGATCATCGCCGGCGCGCGCCGCGGTCGACATCGCACTCAGGACGAAGCTGATCAGGAAAACGACAACACGATTCATGGCTGAGCTCCGCTGTTGCGATTCGATACCCGGAACGCTGTCCGATCCCGCCAGCACCGGGCTATGCTCGCAGGAGGGAATCGCAAGGCGTCGCATGAGTCAGGTCACCGAACTGCTGGACAAGGCCCGATCGGGCGACGACCGCGCCTGGGATCAGGCCGTCGCCCTCGTCTATGACGATCTCAAGCGCATCGCCCGCGGTGTGCTCGGTGGCGGGCAGGGCACGCTGAATCCAACCGCATTGGTGCATGAGTGCTATCTGCGCCTCGAACGTGGTGGCGCCGAAGCCGTGCAGAACCGTGCGCACTTCCTGGCCCTGGCGGCGCGCGCGATGCGCCAGCTGATGTTGAACCACGCCCGCGACCGCATCGCCGAAAAGCGTGGCGGTGGTGCCGCGCATACCGACATCGATGCGCGCGAGCAGGCGGTCGCGGTCGAAGCCCAGCATCTGATCGATATCGACAGCGCCCTGAACCGTCTGGAATCCGAGAATCCGCAATGGGTGCGCGTGGTCGAATGCCGCGTGTTCGCGGGCCTGACCGAACAGGAAACGGCGGACGCGATCGGTGAGTCCCTGCGCACCTCGCAGCGCGTGTGGGCGGATGCGCGTGCCCGCCTCGCCGTGTTGCTGGCGGCTTGAACGATGGCGGGTTCGGTGGCCGATCCGGGTTCTGACACCCATGCCGACGATCCTGCCTTGCCCATGAAAGCCCTCGACCTGCTGGAGCCGGGGCGACTGTTTTCCGGTGCCCTGTTCCGCGACCTGCTGGCATCCGTCGACGATGTGCCGACCGCCGGTGCGCGTGTCGGCGTGTTCCGGATCGTGCGCGAACTGGCGCGCGGCGGCATGGGCGCGGTGCTGCTGGCCGAACGCGACGACGGCCAGTTTCAGCAACAGGTCGCCTTGAAGTGGTTGACCGGCCGCGGTGCGGTCAGCGAAGCCTTGTTCCGGCGCGAACGCCAGACGCTGGCGGCATTGCGGCATCCGAACATCGCCCGACTGGTCGATGGTGGCCAGCGCGAGGACGGGCGGCCGTGGCTGGCAATGGAATTGATCGAGGGCGACACCCTCGATCGCCACTGCGTCGCACGGGCCTTGCCCTTGCGCGAGCGCATCCGTTTGTTCCTCGACGTGTGTGATGCGGTCGCTTACGCGCATGCACGCGGCGTGCTCCACCGCGACATCAAGCCATCGAACGTGATGGTCGATGCCGACGGTCGCGCCAAGCTGCTCGATTTCGGCATCGCGGCCCTCGCCGATGCGGGCGAGGACACCGCACCGGTCGCGTTCACGCCGGGATTCGCGAGCCCGGAACAACGCCGTGGCGAAGCCGCGACCGTGGCTGGCGATCTCTACCAGCTCGGCTGCCTGCTGGCGGCGTTGCTGGCGCGCGATGCGAACGAGCACCGCACCTTGCTGGGCCAGGCTGGCGAGCCCGATGCGGGGTTGATCCTGCCTGAGGGCCTGCCGCAAGACCTGCGCCTGATCGTGCAGCGGGCGACGGCCGATGCGCCAGATGCCCGCCATGCGACGGTGGCGGCACTGCAACTCGACTTGCAGGCGTTTCTCGCGAATCGTCCCATCGCCGCGCGCCGGCACGATCCGCTGCATGTGTTCGGCCGCTGGTTGGCACGACACCCGTTCGCGAGCGCGGCCAGCGTGGGCGTGCTGATCGCCGCTGCCGCCGGCATCGCCTTGTCGATCCAGCGCATCGCTGCCGAGCGCGATCGCGCCGACGAGCGCGCGCGCGTCGCCGGCACCGTGCTCGCCTTCCTCGAAGACGATCTGCTGGCGGCGGCCGACCCGGCTGCCATGCCCGGCCACGAGATGACGGTGCGCCAGGCGCTGGATCTCGCTTCGCGGCAAGTGGGTCGTCGCTTCGATCAAGCACCGGCCGAGCAAGCGGCAGTCCGGCTTACCCTGAGTCGGCTGTATCAGGCACTGGGTGCACCCGACCAGGCCGAGCCGCACGCACGCGCCGCGCTGGCGCTGGCGGAGGAATGGTTGCCGGCGCAGGTCGAGCCGTTGCGACTCGAGCTGGCCGACGTGTTGATCGACCGCGATCGACTCGACGAGGCCGAGGCCCTGATCACTGCAACGTCGGGCGCGTCGTTGTCGCGCGATTCGTTGCGTTCTCGACTCGCCTACCAGCATGGCGACTATGCGGCGGCTGCCGATGTATTGCGGCCTTACTTCAAGGACACCGACATCGTTTCGGTGCGTGATGTCGGAGCGATGCAGCCGCTCGCGCAGGCGCTGCGCATGCTCGGCGAGCACGAGGCATCACTGGGTCTGTTCGACCGCTCGCTGGCGGCGCTGGGCAGTGAATTCGGCGACGACCATCCGCGCCGATTGGGCCTGCGCCACGATCGCGGCGTCGTGTTGCGGCATCTTGGCCGCTTCGACGAGGCCGTCGCGGTACTCGTCGACGTGCTTGCACGGCGCCGGGTCGTGCTTGGCGATGCGCATCCGGAAACGCTGACGACCATCAACGAACTGGCGACGGTGTATCAGGAGCAGAAGCGCTTCGCCGACGCGGAGCCGCTGTTCCGCGAGGCCCTGGCCGTGCGCGAGCGCCTCTACGGCGAGCAGCACCACCTGACGCGCAACAGCATGAGCAATCTGGGCCTGCTGCTGTCGCTGTCGGGGAAACTCGATGCCGCGGCGGTCCTGTACGAGCGCACCTTGCGCATCGAGACCGAATTGATCGGCGAGAGTCATCCGGACACGCTGGCGCTGATGCACAACATCGCCGGCCTGTATCGCAAGCAGGGGCGCCTGGACGACGCGCTGGCGCTGCACGTGCAAGTGCTGGCGCGGGCGCGCAAGGTACTCGGTGGCGAGGCCTGGCAAGTGGGCTTGTTCGAGGTCGGGCGTGCGCAGACCCTGCAGGCGATGGGCGATGTCGGTGCTGCCGACGCGGCCTATGCCGAGGCCGAATCGGTGCTGGTGGCATCGATGGGGAACGATCATCCGCGTACCCTCAGGGTGCGCGAGATGCGCGCCGCACTTCAGAGCGCGCAGGCCACGCCGGTGCCGCCCAGGCCGCAATAGCCACGCGGATTTTTCGACAGGTACTGCTGGTGCTCGTCCTCGGCGTAATAGAACGGCGGCGCGAGGCGGAGCTCGCTGGTGACCGGCGGATAGCCTGCGTTGCGCAGGGCTCCGGCATACGCGTCGCGCATCCGCTCGGCGATCGCGAGATCCTCTGGCGTGTACGCGTAGATCGCGGAGCGGTATTGACTGCCGCGGTCATTGCCCTGGCGCATGCCCTGGGTCGGGTCGTGGCTTTCGAAGAACACGCGGAGCAACGCGTCCAGCCCGAGCTTCGCTCGATCGAACACGACCAGCACGACCTCCGCGTGCCCGGTCCGGCCCGAGCAGACTTCGCGATAGGTCGGGTTCGGGGTGTAGCCACCGGCATAGCCGACGGCCGTCGTGTAGACCCCGGGGAGGGACCAGAACTTGCGCTCCGCGCCCCAGAAGCAGCCCATGCCGAACTGGACGCGCGCCAATCCGGGAAAGTCGCCGGCAATCGGTCGGCCATGGACGTGGTGCGCGTTCACCACCGCCATCGGCGTGGATCGGCCGGGCAGGGCCTGGTCGGGTTCGGGCAGATCAAGCATCGCCATGTGCTGGGGTTCCCTGGTGTCGGATTCAAGCGATGGGACCGTTGTTCGGTGCAGGATCTTTCGGCGCGTCGTCGGCCGTCGGCGCGGCGACGTGTGCGAGCAGACGCTCCAGCTTGCGTTCCAGCGCGCTGCGTTCCTCGACCGCCTTGAGCAAGGCGAGTTCGATCGAGGCGAGGCGGGCCAGCAGTTCGTCATGGTGCCTGGCGCGCGCTTCGGCATCGTCCTCCATGTGCTGCAGCTTCATCCAGATCATGCGCCGCACGTGGCGAGCCTCGCGTTCCTCGTCTTCCTGAAAGAACGCCACCAGCGAGGCCGACAGCAGCGCGATCATCGATACGCCGAGCAGCATCAGCGTGACCGCGAACACGCGTGCCGCCGGCGTCTGCGGCACCATGTCGCCGTAGCCGACCGTGGTGACCGTGACCCAGGCCCACCAGATGCCATCCATCGGGCGCGAGAAGGCCGGGTCGAAGTATCCGATGACGGCACCGCCCAGCGTGGTCACGATGACGATCGCCGCGAGGATCGGGCCGAGCCGGTTCTGCGCCAGCATGTGCCTCACGACGCGCGCGACATTGGTCAGCAGCGACAACATCAGCAGCAGACGCAAGGCCCGCGCCGCACGAGCCCAACTGCCTTGCTCCCAGAGCAGAGGCAGACCGGTGACGATGATCAGCAGGTTCAGCCAGTTGCTGCGGAAATAACGGGCACGGTCGTCGACCAGTGCCCCGACCACGGCCGCCTCGGCGACGAACAACGCCCAGGTCAGCCATGCGACCAGATTGGCCGTCGGTGCTGAAATCTGGCCGCTGCTTTCCAGCGACCACTGGATCGGCAGCCACAACGCGAGCGGCACGAGCACCCATTCGAACCATTCGCTGACGCGGCGCGCGCGCGCCGGCTCGTCCGGTGCAACGCCAGCGAGGCCGAGCCAGGCACCGTAGCGTCCCCGGGTCGCCATTTACGGTGCGCCCATGCCGATCACCGGCGCGATTTCGCGTGGCGCGGCCGACAAGATCAGCATCACACCGTCCTCGCGCAGTTCGGCGCTGTCGTCGAGCACGATGCGACCGGCACGGTCGGCCATCAGCAGGTGTTCGATGCGCCCGCTGATGCTCAATTGCGCCTGTGCAGCCGGGTCGAACCACAGTTCGACGCCACGCACGCGAAACTGGTCGGCGACACCGTCGGCGGTCACGACGGCACGCATCTGGTCGATGCCGCGGGCGATTTCCCGATACGGGAAACGCAGGCCGCGCGGCGGCTTCAACACGATCGCGACCGACAAGGTCAGCGAACCCTTGGGCTGGTTCGATGCGACCGTCGGGTTCTCCTCGCGCAGTTGCGGATCAAGCGGAAAATGCACATCGCCGTTCGCGGCGACGTGGATGCTGCGCACGCCGTTGCGGCTCTGGATATCGAGACGGATCTGCTCCGGCGCGACGTCGCTGCGCTTGCTCAGGATGCGGATGCGCGCGAGCAGGCGATCATGGCCGTCAATCTCCAGCGCCGGACGCAGGGATTCGTACAAGGCGGCATACGGAATAACCGAGACCTCGGCGTGGGCAAGCACCGGGCACAACAGGGTGAGCAGCAGGATCAGGCGACGCGACATGCCGCCACTGTGCGCAGTGCGGCGCAGTCGGTCAACTGCCGCCGCGTGCGGTCAGCGCCGACTTGGGGACCGCCGCCAGTTCCCTGGCCAATCGTTCGAGGAACGGGCCCAGCGCCGAACTGCGGCGCCAGAACAGCGCAATACGCCGATGCGGCACGTCGCCACTGAAGCGCAGCAGTTGCAGGTGTTCGCTGGTCGGCACGGGCGGCGCGACCGCGAGTGCCGGCAGCAGGGTGATTCCGACGCCTGCGGCGACCATGGCGCGCAGGGTTTCCAGGCTCGTGGCCCGGAAGCCGCGGGTCTCGATGGCGCCCGCCATCTGGCAGACGTCCAGCGCCTGTTCGCGCAGGCAATGACCGTCTTCGAGCAGCAACAACTCGCTGCGCGATAGCGCCGACACCTCGATGCGCTTGCGCTTGCCGAGTGGATGCCCGATCGGCAACGCGAGCAGGAAGTCTTCCTCGAACAGGTCGGCATGTGCGAGCTGCGCGTCATGCACCGGCCAAGCCATGACTGCGGCATCGAGACGCCCTTCGCGCAGGCCGCGCAACAGCGCCTCGGTCTTGTCTTCGGTCAGCAGCAGGGTGAGTTGCGGGAAGCGTTGGCGCACGCGCGGCACGACGTGCGGCAACAGGTAGGGGCCCAGCGTCGGAAAGACGCCGAGGCGCACCGTGCCGGCTTCGGGGTCGCGGGTGCGTTTGGCGAGTTCGCGGATCTGGTCCGCTTCGCGCAGCACCAGACGGGCGCGCTCGGCGATCTCGCGACCGATGTCGGTCAGCATGACCTGGCGCGAACTGCGTTCGATCAGGGTGACGTCGAGTTCCTCCTCGAGCTTCTTCAGTTGCGTCGACAGTGTCGGCTGGCTGACGAAGCAGGCCTCGGCCGCGCGTCCGAAATGGCGCAGGTCGGCCAGGGCCACCAGGTAGTGCAAGTCGCGCAGGTTCATCGTGCTTCCCTCGGTCGGTTCGTTCCGACAATAAGGCATGTCGATTGACCAGATCGATGTTTCAGCGCGCTGGCATGGCGTTTGAAGATCGATGCGTTGCCCGCGGACGGGCCCGATTGGTGCCGCGTCCGCCACATTCGCGCCGATTTCGGCCACGGCGACGGTGTCTGCTGCAGCCATCCGTTACCCGCCGCCCGCTACCCGGAGTTGCCGATGTCCGTCCCTCGTCCCGCCTTTCATCGCTCGGCCACGCTGAAGCTGCTCGCAGTCGGCTTCCTCGCGCTGCTGATGGCGATTCCGTTGTCGATGCTCGATGATTTGCGGCGTGAACGCGAAAGCCGGCGCAGCGAGGCCGAACAAGCACTGGCCAGCAGTTTCGGCGACGCGCAGCGCGTCGGTGCGCCGTTGCTGCGGGTGCCGGTGGACGTCCGCGAGACCCGCAGCGACGGCGTCGTGGTGCCGCATCGATACTGGCGTTACCAGGTGCCGGATCGCGTCGATGCCGACGCGGTGCTGACGGTCGAGCGACGCCGTCGCGGCATTTTCGAACTGCCCGTGTACCAGGCCGATGTCACCCTCGCGGTCACGTTCGCGCATCCGCGCGAGATGTTCGCCGCGGGCGAAGGCGAGGTGCTTTGGAACCAGGCCGAACTGGTCTTCGGCGTCGCTGATCCGCGCGGCCTGCGGCGCATCGAGCCGCTGTTCGGCGACATCAAGGCGGCACGCGCCGAATCTCTGGGCGAAGGACCGGGCGGCCTGGCGCTGTTTCGCCTGGCGTCGCTGTCGCTGGAGGGTGCCGATGCACCGATCGAGGGCCAGTTGAAACTCGGCTTGGCGGGTTCCCGTCGCTTCGACTGGCTGCCGCTGGCGCGTGATTATCGCGCGCATCTGCGCGCGCCCTGGCCGGACCCGAATTTCTCCGGCGCGTTCTCGCCGACGCACTCGCGGATCGACGCGAATGCTTCCGAAGCATCGTGGCAAGTGCTCGAATTCAACCGCAATCTGCCGGCCACGTTTGCGAGCGGCGAGATCGATGCGGCGCGGCTCGGAGAGCAGGCGTTCGGTGTCGCCCTGTATGAGGCGGGCGATGTCTACCAGCGCAACGAGCGCACGCTGAAATACGGATTGCTGGTGATCGCGCTCAGCTTCGGCGTGTTCTTCCTGTTCGAGACGCTGAGCGCGTTGCGCCTGCATCCGGTGCAGTATCTGTTGGTCGGCGTGGCGCTGGCGACATTCTTCCTGGTCCTGCTCGCGGCGTCGGAGCATCTGCGTTTCGGGCTCGCCTATCTGATCGCTGCAGTCGTGCTGATCGCGATGATCGCCGGTTACGCCGGGGCGGTGCTGCGCAGGCCGCGCCATGGCGTCGTCATCGCGTTGTGGCTGGCCCTGCTGTACGCCACGCTGTATGTGCTGGTCGGTGCCGAGGACTATGCGCTGCTGGCCGGCAGCGGCCTCGTGCTTGCCCTGATCGGCGCGACCATGTATCTCACGCGCCGCATCGACTGGTATGCCTTCGGCGCATCCGTCCCCCCCGAACTGCCGACCTCGGCGGAGCACACCTCATGAGTTCCTGGCTGCTGTCCCTCGATACCTCGACCGAAGCCGTGTCCGTGGCGCTGTTGCGCGCGGCGGAATGTTACGAGCGTTTCGAACTCGCGCCGAAACGGCAGGCGCAACTCGTGCTGCCGATGATCGACGAGGTGCTGGCCGAGGCCGGCGTCGCAAAGTCGAAGATCGGCGCAATCGCCGTAGGACGCGGCCCCGGCGCCTTCACCGGCGTCCGCCTCGGCATCTCGGTGGCGCAGGGCATCGCGCTCGGGCTGGATGTGCCGGTGTTGCCGATCTCCTCGCTTGCAGCGCTCGCGGCCGAGGTGATCGAAGTCGATCCGACCCTGACCGTGCTCGCCACCATCGACGCGCGCATGGGCGAGGTCTATGCCGGCTGCTATCGCTTCGATGCCCAGCATGGCGTGCAACTGATCGGTGACGAATGTGTCGGCCCGGCGCACAGCGTGCCGCTGGCGCGCGCCGAACGCTGGGGCGTCATCGGTACTGGCTGGAGCGCTTACCCGGATTACTGGGCGCCGCGCATCGGCGCGCCGGAATTCGCCGACGGCGAGCGCTTTCCGCGCGCCTCGCGGATCGCCCAGCTCGCGGTCTCGCGCTGGCAGCGCGGCCACGGCGTCGCGCCCGAATTCGCGCTGCCCGCCTACCTGCGCGACAAGGTTGCGCTGACCGAAGTCGAGCGCGGGGTGCGGGCCTCGTGATGTCGCGCCAGCGCGGTAGGCGTGTGCATCTTCGGCTTATTCGAATCCGTCGCTGAACAAGCGGATCGACAGATAGGTCTCCGGATTCGGCGTGCACGCGCGACAGGATGCGCCGTCGCCGATGGTCGCGATCGTGCAATTCGGAGAGACCACCGGATTGATGAAGACGATCCGATCGGTGGATGTGATCGTGTCGTGCATCTCGCAGCATCCGAACGCATCGCAGCCGGGCTGGATGACCGGCTTCGTATTGTCGACACAGGCCACAGCGGCGATGCACAAGGACGGGTTGAAGAGCCCGGGTTCCAAGTCGGCCGGGCAAGCGCCCGCGATCATGCAGCACGCGTGGAGGTTGCAGCTGTCGTCGCCGCTGCCGCCATTCAGATCGAAAAAGGTATCCAGACTGCGCGGCAGGTTGCCGTCGTCTCCCGGAATGCCGGAACGAAAACTGGATTCGTCGTTGTCGCCCGGAAGCTTGCAGTACACCGACGCACTGTCGATCTGCCCGTTGCCGTCGTTGTCGAGGCCGTCGGAACATTCGGCGCCGAGCACATGGCCGCAAGGCCACAACACCATCGCCCACATCAGTGACCGGCCCAGGAGTCCGTTGTTCCAAGTCATCGCGTCGTCGCCTCCAGTCGATGAATCGCGAATCAGTCTCGCATCGGCTCCGGCGAGCGCACAAGCGTGTCGCGGGATGTGACTGCGGCGGCGACTGCGGCGCGCGCAGCGGCTTCGAAGCCATCCGCGTGCAGCCGGCATTGGTCTTCGATCAAGGTCACCAGTTGCGCCAGGTCGGTGGGTGGAATCGTGAAGTCGGCGAGTGCGCTCGGGGCATTGCCGGAAAGGTGAATGCCGATCATGCCGGCGGCGCGGGCACCGCTGGTCGGCGCATTCTGCGCATTGGCGATTTCGGACAGGGTCTCGCCGACAAAGGCCGTCTCGGTGATCGACGGCGGGTTCGCGAGCAGCCCATGGGCATGCGTGTAGATCGCCGGATTCGGCTTCGGCGCCGGTGCTTGCGAGGACATCAGCACGACTTCGAATTCATTGAGGAAGGCGGGGTCGGCCAGCAGCGCGTCGAGTTGCGGGCGGGTGAAACCGGCGGGCACGTTGGTGATCACGCCCACGCGAGTGCCGTTCGCCTGCAGCCGGTCGACCATGGCCTGGGCACCGGGCTTGACCACGAACAGGCCGCCGGGGCCGGCTTGAACGAGCGTGTCGCCAAGATCGAAGAACACGGCGCGCGGGCAGGCCGCATGCGCAACACCCGTGCCTGCCCAGGCAGCGATGGCGATGACGATCCGTTTGCAAATCAGGTGCATGTCGACACCTTAACGCCTCGCGCCGATCGGCACGACGCCGAGGTCGCGGGCGGCGCCGATATCGATGATCTGGTACTCGGGCTTGCTGCGGTCGCTGAAATTCGCGCGCGACTTCTGGAAGAGCGCGTGACCGCGTTCGCTGGCGCGGCGGAAGTTGGCGAAGGCGGCGTCGTCGGATTCCTTGCCCTTGGCGGGGAGCCCATCGCCGATCAGCGTGGTCTCGAGATAGCTGCGCTCGCCGCCGGGGCTGAGCTCGAACGCCAGGAACATGTGTCCGGGCACCATCACCAGGGCCGGGTTCAGGTCGATCTTGCGCAGGACTGCAGCCAGCAGGACGGTGCCGTCGACGCAGTTGGCTTCGGCGTTGCCGAAGCTTTCGTCGATGAAGCGAACGTGCTGCGACAGGACTTCGGATTTGCCGTTGCCGGTGCGCGTGATCGAGCTGTAGCGGATGCCGCGGCTGCGCAATGCGCGCCACACCGCATAGACCTGCTTCATCACCTGTTTTGAATCGCGGGACTGGTAACCGTCGAAGCGCTTCACAGCGCCGTTTTTCAGTGCTTCGCTGACGATGCGCCGAACCTGCGGATGATCCTCGTCGACATAAGCCGCGAACATCCAGGCGAGATTGGTCGGTCGCTTGTCGTCCTGCACGAAGTACGGCGCTTCATTGATCGAATGCAGGCGCACGCGCTCGACCTTGCTCTCGCTCGGTCGGTCGTCGAGTTGCAGTTCGAAGCGGATGGTTTCCGGTGCGGCATGGTCGAAATCGCGCAGCAACGCAAACTCCCACTCGAGCACGGGATACAGCGAATACATCGTTCCGGCCTTGGCCAGGCGCACATCCAGCGACGATTCGCGCAGCCAGCCCGGCAGCTTGATGGTGACGCGCACCGGCTGGTTGTCGCGCTCGGCGCGCACGCGTACGCCGATCAGTCCGCTGGGATCGCCGATCACCGTGGATTTCGGACGTGCCGGCCCAGGCATGTTCGCGGTCGCCAACACCAGCGAAGGAAACAATTGCCCGCGCGGACTGACCACGGTCGACCATTCGACCGCATGGACCGGGACGGCGAAGAACAGCAGCAGGACGACGCGTAGCAGCAAGGGCATGGCCGCATTCTGGCCGCGGACAGCAGCGCCGCCAAGTCATTGCGCTGGTGTCGGACTTGTCACGATAATGCCGGTGCGAAGCGGGTGTAGCTCAATGGTAGAGCTGTTGCTTCCCAAGCAACTGACGAGGGTTCGATTCCCTTCACCCGCTCCAGTCACCCTGCAAGCGCGACTCGATTCCTGCCCTCGCGCTTGGCGCGATACAGCGCCACATCGGCCCGGGCGAGCAGTGATCCGGTGACGTCCGAGCCGTCGAGCATGGCCAGTCCGATACTGATGGTGAAGCGGATCACGACGCCGTCGTCGCGGCGAACCTGCAGGGCTTCGCAGCGTTCGCGGATGCGCTCGGCAACGATCGCGGCCGCCTCTCGGTCGGTCTGCGGCAGGATCGCAATGAACTCCTCGCCACCGACGCGCGCGCCCAGGTCGCCCTGGCGCAGGCTGTCGCGCAAGGTGGCCGCAAATTCGATCAGGACCCGGTCGCCGGCGGCATGTCCATGCCGGTCGTTGACCTGCTTGAAGTGATCGAGATCGAGCGCGAGCAGCGCCAGGGACTGTTTTCGTCGTTGCGCTTGCGCGATTTCGGCCGCCAGCCTCGCCATCGCGCTGCGGCGGTTCGCAAGCCCGGTCAGGCCATCATGGGCGGCGTCGTTGCGTGCGCGCATCAGGTCGAGCAGCAGCAGCAACAGGCCGATCGCGGGAGCCGACAGCGTCAGCGTGACCGCCAGCGGCAGTGGAAACACCGCGATCTGCGCAGCGATGATGAACGGGAAGAGGCCATAGCCGAGGCGCAGCAAAGGGTCGGCATTTTTCGGTATTTCGGCCTCCATCCAGGCGAAACCGACGGCCTGCAGCGCAATGAACAGCGCGATCGCGACGACGGGGGGCAGGCGTGTCGCGCCGTGTTGCGTCCATGCGATCAGCAACACCAGTGCGCCGAGTCCGAGGCGCAGGCCCAGCAGATGCGACGCCACTGGCGTCGGCAAGGTCTGCAGGTCGATCGGTATCCAGGCGAGCAGGCCGATGGTGACGATCACCGCCATGCTCACCAGTCGCTGCCTGAGCACGCGGTGTTGCTGCAGGCGTTCGCTGGCGGCGAGATCGAATCCGAGCAGGACGGGCGCCATGCGTGCAGCGATGGCACGCAAGCGTTCGTTCAGTGGTTGCTCCGGCGCCGATCCGGTCGTCATGCCTATCCCCCTTCTCGGCAACATGGGTGATCGCCGGCAAGTGTTCAAGCCAGACCGCTCCGGCGATTGACCTGGGTCATGCGCTGCGGCATTGACGCGACCGGTTCGCCGCGCCAAGGTGCGCGCCCCAAGGTCGTGCGGACGGGCATCGTGACATCGGCAGTTTCGCAAGCGGTCACCGGGCTGCAGCCACCGCGGGTGCTGGGCTGGCGCGAATGGCTGGTACTGCCGGACTTCGGCGGCGTGGCGATCAAGGTCAAGCTGGATACCGGCGCGCGATCGTCCAGCCTGCATGTCGAAGCGATCGAGGAATTCCTGCATGACGGCGCGACCTGGGTGCGATTCGCCTTGGATGCCGAGACCCGTTCCGGGCGTCGCGCGCGCTGGTTCGAAGCCCCGCTCGCGGATCGGCGCAAGGTCACCGACTCCGGCGGCAGTTCGGCATTGCGTCCGTTCATCCGCACACACGTGCGCATCGGCGACGCGGCCTTCGAGATCGAAACGAATCTGACCAATCGTCATGGCATGATGTTTCCGATGCTGCTCGGCCGGACCGCGTTGGCCGGCCGCATCATTGTCGATCCGGCACGATCTTTCGAGCTCGGCGACAAACCGCGTGGACGCAGGCGCAAGTCGGGTGGCAGCACATGAAGATCGCGATTCTGTCGCGCAACAGCAGGCTCTATTCCACGCATCGGCTGATCGAGGCCGCGCGCGAGCGCCATCACACCGTGCGCGTGCTCGATCCGCTGCGTTGCTACATGCGTATCGATGCCGGTCGCTTCGAGATGCATTACAAGGGCAAGGACCTGCATCCATTCGATGCGGTGATCCCGCGCATCGGCGCATCGATCACCCGCTACGGTACGGCGGTGCTGCGCCAGTTCGAGATGATGGGCGTGTTCACGCCGAACAAGTCCGACGCGGTGCTGCGTGCCCGCGACAAGCTGCGCTGCCTGCAGTTGCTGGCGCAGCAGGGACTCGGCTTGCCGAGCACGGTGTTCGGCGACAACCCGGACGACACCACCGACCTGCTGGCCATGCTCGGCAAGCCGCCGCACGTGATCAAACTGGTCGAAGGTGCCCAGGGGCAGGGCGTGGTGCTGGCCGAGAGCCAGTCCGGTTCGCGCTCGGTGATCGAGGCCTTCCGCGGTCTGTACGCGAACTTTCTGGTGCAGGAATTCATCGCCGAGGCCAAGGGTGCGGACGTGCGCTGCTTCGTCGTCGGCGGCAAGGTGGTCGCGGCCATGCGGCGCCAGGCCAAGGCCGGTGAATTCCGCTCGAACCTGCATCGTGGCGGGAGTGCCGAAGCCACCCGGCTCACGCCGGCGGAGGCCGATGCCGCAATTCGCGCCGCTGCGGTGATGGGTCTGGGCATTGCCGGCGTCGACTTGCTGCGTGCGAAGCGCGGACCGCTGGTGCTGGAGGTGAATTCGTCGCCCGGGCTCGAAGGGATCGAAGCGGCCAGTGGCATCGACGTCGCGGGTGAAATCATCGCCTACCTTGAACGCCGCGTGCGGCAAGCCGAAACGCGCGCTGAACGTCGCCGCGTCACGCTGCCGCAGAAGGCGACCCGCGCCAGTGCTGCAGTCCCTGCGAACACCGGCAAGGCCATGAAGACAGTGAAGAAATCGGCGACAAAACGGCGTTCGCGCGCTTAACATCGATTTAATCCCGGGCGACCTAGGATGCCTCCACCAAGACCTGCACACACTCCTTCCAACCGGATGGCGAGCAGATTACGGTAATCGGGGCAGTAGCTTGAGCCCGAGGCGGTTCTCAGAACCTCCTCGGGCTTTTTCTTTGGTGCCTCTTCCGGATTCGTCCGCCGCACCCCTATCCTTGGCCCATGCATATCCTCGTCATCGAAGACAATTCCGACCTCGCCGCCAATCTCGGCGACTATCTGGCGGACAAGGGCCACGTCGTCGACTTCGCCGGCGACGGCGTCAGCGGCCTCAATCTCGCCTTGCGCGAGCCGTTCGACGTGATCGTGCTCGACCTGACCTTGCCCGGCATGGACGGACTGCAGGTGTGCAAGCGTCTGCGCGCCGAGTCGCATCGACACACGCCGGTGCTGATGCTGACGGCGCGCGACGCACTCGACCAGAAGCTCGCGGGATTCGACAGCGGGGCCGACGACTACATGGTGAAGCCCTTCTCGCTGCAGGAAATCGAAGCGCGCCTGAATGTGCTCGGCAAGCGCGGTCGGGTGCCGAGTTCGCGCGTGCTGAGCGTCGGTGACTTGAACTTCAATCTCGACACGCTGCAGATCGCGCGTGGCGGCAAATCGATCACGCTGAACCCGATTGGCCTGAAGCTGCTGCAATGCCTGATGGAGTCCTCGCCGTCGGTGGTGACCCGGCGCGAACTCGAACTGCGTGTCTGGGGCGAAGAGTTGCCCGACAGCGATTCGCTGCGTGTGCATATCCACGGCCTGCGCGCGGCCATCGACAAGCCTTTCGGCAAGGCGCTGATCCACACGCGGCATGGCATCGGTTACAGCTTGAGCGATCCGGATGCGGTATCGACGCCGGCTTAGAAGCCGAATCATCCTGTCGTTCTTCCTGTTCGGCAGCCTGCTGACGGCTGCGTTCGCGCTGTCGGCCGTGCTGTTGCGCGGTTATCTCGAAGATCAGCTGATCGGGCGCCAGCTCAGTTTCGAACTGGAGAACCACGCGCGCGCGCTGGAACGTGATCCGAACGCGCAGCCCGCATTTTCGCGGATCGAGGGCTTTTCGTTCTCCGAGCGCAAGCGCGCGAACGTGCCGCTGAAATGGCGCGACCTGTCCGACGGTGTGTACACGATCACCGACGATGCCCAGAGCGGCGGGCCGGTCGCCTACAAGTTGGCGGTGCGCAAGACCGGCAGTACCTGGTACTTCCTGCAGTACGACATCTCGCACGAGCTGCGCCTGCGCAATCGCCTGACCTGGGGTCTGGTGATCGTCGTGTTCGTGTTTGCCGGGCTGTCCGCCTTGATCGCATTCTGGTCGGCATCGCGGGTGATGCGTCCGGTGGCCGATCTCGCCGCGCGCCTGTCGCAATTCGGCAAGGGCGGCGGCCCCGAGGATCTGGCGCCGCATTTCGCCAACGACGAGGTCGGTCAGCTCGCGGCGACACTCGACGACTATTCGGCCAAGTTGACCGAGCTGGTGATCCGCGATCGCGAATTCAATGCCGACGTCTCGCACGAACTGCGCACGCCGATCGCGGTGATCCGCGGTGCCGCGGAATTGTTGCTGGCGCAGAACGATCTGCCCGAGAAGACGCGGCAGCGCCTGCTTCGCATCGATCGCGCTGCCCGGCAGTCGAATGAATTGATCGAAGCATTGCTGCTGCTCTCGCGCAACGAACGTCAGGCCCCGGCCCATGCCGAGGCGACCGATGTCGTCGCCGTGGTCGACCAGGTCGTCGAAACCCAGCGTGCGCAGATCGGCACCAAGCCGCTGGACGTGACGGTGTCGCGCGTCGGCGGTGACGCGGTGGCCGTCGATGCGCCGGCCGCCGTGCTCTCGGTGGCGTTGGCGAATTTGATCGGCAATGCAATTCGCTATACCCCGCAGGGCGAGATCCGCGTGATCGTCGAGGCCAATGGCGTGCGCGTCGAGGACGAAGGGCCGGGCATCGATGCCAAGGATGCCGAACGCCTGTTCGCGCGCGGCGTGCGTGGCGACGGTGCGGGTGGAAAAGGTGCGGGTCTGGGCCTCGCCATCGTCAAACGGTTGTGTGATCTGTACGGCTGGACCGTCAGCTTGTCGCCGGGAGAAACCCGCGGCGCCGTGGCGCGCTTGCGCTTCCGTTGATTGCCCTTCATCGCCCGGACTGATCAAGCCGTACCCCATGGCGGACACGGCGACTTGACGAAATAGATGCAAATACGATTGAATCGCATTTGTCTTAGCGAATGTGATCATGTCGTTGCCACCTTTGGTCCATCTGAGTCTCCACGTCGAAGCGGCATGGCCGTTTCCACCCGCGACCGCGCCAGTGGCGGGAGATGGCGAGGATCCGGCCGCAGCGCTGGCGGGATGGTCGCGCCGCCCCCCGGCGGTCACGGCGAACGGCTTGAACGGACCGCGCGTGTTGGGCCTCTCGGCCAGTATCGCCCTGCACCTGCTGGCTCTGGCGCTGCTGCTCGGCGCCGCGGACCCCGAACGGCCGACCGCGCTGGGTGAATCCGAGGTCGATGCGCTGGAAATCGAGTTTCTGCAACCTGCACCGGAGCCGGTCCCGGTTGCACCTGCCCCGCCGGCGGCGCAGCCGAAGCCGGTCGTGGCTGACGTGCCGCGGGTCGAAACCCGGACGCCGGCCGAGCCCGACGTCCGGTTGCCCTTGCCGGAAGCTGTGCCCGAACCGGTCCCGACGCCGCCGCTCGTCGCCGCAGTCACGCCGCAACCGCCCAGCGCATATGCACCGGCGTCGCCGCCGCTGCCCGCGCCGGATCGACCGCTGACGGCACGCGGCAAACGCGCGCAGTCGCAATACCTGCGCGAACTGATGCTGTGGCTGGCGCGTCATCGCGTGTATCCGGCGGCAGCGAAGAAACAAAAGCTCGAAGGGATCGTGCAGGTGCGTTTCGCGATTGATCGCGACGGCCACCTGCTGAGTGCCGCCGTGCACCGCAGCGCCGGCATCGAATTGCTGGATGCCGCAGCGCTCGACGTGCTGCGCCGTGCCGACCCGATGCCGAAATTTCCGAAGGCGCTCGAACGCAGTCGTTTGAGCGTGACCTTGCCCATCGATTTTTCATTGATCACCGACTGAAGGTTTCCTGCCCATGACTCGACGTTCCGCCTCCGTGCTTCGTCCGCTCAGCCTGCGCGATGGCGCGACTTCCGGCGCGCGCCTGTTGGCGCTCGGTATCAGTGCCGCCTTGATCGCCGGCCCCGCCATCGCAGAGGATGGCGCGAGCGACGATGAGGAATCGGTCGAGCTTGACGTCTTGCGCGTCGAAGACCGCGCCGCCGACAGCAATCCCTACGCCGAGAAGAACGCGCCGTACAAGGCCAAGGTGTCGGGTGACCGTCGCCGCACCCAGGACATCGCCGACACGCCGGCGACGATCGGCATCATCACCCGAACGCAGATCAAGGAGTCCGGCCAATCCGACCTGCGCGACATCGTCGGCGCCCAGCCCGGCATCACCATCGGCACCGGCGAGAACGGCAACGCCTTCGGTGACCGTTACGTGATTCGCGGCCAGGAAGCGCGCAGCGATGTGTTCATCGACGGACTGCGCGATCCGGGCATGACCGTGCGCGAAACCTTCGCGGTCGAGCAGGTGGAAATCTCGAAGGGTCCGAACTCGACCTATGCCGGGCGCGGCGCGTCGGGCGGCACCATCAACAGCATCACCAAGCAGGCCACCGGCGACTACGACTTCCACGAACTCGAAGCCGCCGTCGGCACCGATGCCTATCGTCGCGTGACGCTGGACAGCAACCTGCCGCTCGGTGAACGCGTGGCGCTGCGCGCGAACCTGCTGCATGCCTTCGAGGAGGTGCCGGACCGCAATGCTTCCGAACGCGAACGCGACGGCGCGGCGCTGTCGCTGCATGTCAACGCGACGGATCACGTGTCCGTCAGCGGCGACTACTACTACCTCGACGCTGCCGGTGCGGCGGATCTCGGCACCTACATCGTGCCTGGCGGCGGTCGTCCGGTCGCCGATCTGCCGGTCTATCAGCAAGACGAGGATTTTCTCGAGTCGCGGGTCGGCATCGGCACCTTGCGTGTCGCCGCCGGGTTTGGCGACTGGCGCGTCGAGAACGCGATGCGCAGCGGCGATACCGAAAACGGCTACGTACTGACCGGTGCACGCGGCGGCGCGCGCAACGCCAATGACCCGCAGGCACCGAGTGCCGCAACCATCACCTTGAGCACGCACCAGGGTTGGCAAGAGGTCGACTACTTCGCCGACCAGCTCAACGCCTTCTGGGAAGGCGAGCTCGGCGGGCTGCATCATGATCTCGTGATCGGTACCGAATACACCGACCACGGCGTGCTGAACGGCAACTACGTCGTCACCAACAACGGTACGCGCAATTGCCTGACCGGCGCCGGTGCCGGCACGCCGAACTTCTGCATGCTGGGTGCAGACGGCCAGCCGGTCGCGAACCTCGGTGCGCTGATGGATCGCAGCATCGTGCGCGGGGCCTACGATGCCGACTACGCCATCGATACCTGGTCGCTGTATGCCCTGGACACAGTGAACTTCGGTGAGCGCTGGCATCTGACCGTCGGCCTGCGCTGGGACGACTTCGATTACCGCAACCAATTGCGCAGCAACGCCGGTGTCGAAACCGTCTACGCCTATTCCGATTCGTTGTGGAACGGCAATGCCGGACTGGTCCATGACCTCAGCGATATCGGCAACGTCTACCTGAGCTACGCGACGGCGAGCGACATCAACGGCGGCGAGTCCGACGTCGGCGGCAGCTGTGGTTACGGCGGTCTGTGCGGCACGGCGGATCAGGTCGTGCTGAGCCAGCCGGAATCCGTCGAGAACATCGAAGTCGGCACGAAGTGGAATCTGTTCGACGAGCGCCTGCTGCTCAGCGCGGCGGCCTTCCAGATCACCAAGGACGATGTGATGGAAAGCGTCGGCAACGCCTACGAGACGCTGGGCACGCTGAACACCGGCAAGAACCGCGTGCGCGGCGTCGAGTTCGGCGCGGTCGGCAATCTCACTGACAAGCTCAGCGGCCAGTTCGCCGCCAGCGTCATGGACGCCGAAGTGCTCGAGGCCTTCACCGCCAACCAGATCGGCAAGACGCTGAGCAACTTCGCCGACCGCAGCGCCCACGCCCAGTTGCGCTACCAGTTGACGCCGAAGCTGGCGATCGGCGGCGGGGCGACGTATTCCAGCGAGATGTACGCGGGCCAGCCCGATACCGCGGCGGGTTTCGACGCGAACACCGGCGAATATTCGTACCGCGTGCCGTCGTACACGACCTTCGATGCTTTCGCGAGTTATGCCATCAACAGTTCGCTGGTGGCACGCCTGAACATCGGCAACCTGTTCGACAAGGACTATTACCTGGCCGCATACCGCAGTGGCGCCTTCACCTACATCGGTGATGCGCGCAGCGCGCAACTCAGCTTCAGCGCCGGGTTCTGACCTCATGCTGCTGACTTTCGACGAGGTGATCGACGCCCCGACCGTCCAGCGTTTTCGCGCCACGCTTGCGAACGCCGACTGGATCGACGGCGTCGTCAATGCGGGCACGTTGTCGCGCGCGGTCAAGTTCAACCAGCAGCTGGATGACCACGCACCCCAGGCCATCGAGCTCGGCAACGTGATCCTGCGCCGGCTCGGCACGCATCCGGGATTTCTGTCGGCGGCGCTGCCGGAGCGCATCCATCCGCCGAAGTTCAATCGCTATGCCGGTGGCGGTCGCTTCGGCGTGCATGTCGACGGCGCGATCATGCGCATCGCGGATGCCAACCTGACGATGCGCAGCGACCTGTCGGCCACCTTGTTCCTGACCGATCCGGCCGACTACGACGGTGGCGAGCTGCAGATCGAAACGCCGTTCGGCGCGCAGGCAGTGAAATTGCCGGCCGGATCGATGGTGTTGTATCCATCGAGCAGTCTCCATCAGGTCACGCCGGTCACGCGCGGCGAACGGGTCTGCGCCTTCTTCTGGATCCAGAGCATGGTGCGCGACGAGGGTGAGCGCACCCTGTTGCATGATCTCGACCGCAGCATCCAGTCGCTGTCGGCGCGCGCAGACAGCGCCGATCGCGACATCGTTGCGCTCACCGGCATCTACTACAACCTGCTGCGACGCTGGGCGGTGGTGTAGCCGCTATACCAGTCCGGTCGCCAGATACACGCCGATCACGACGAACACGGCACTGGTCTTGACCAGGGTGATCGCAAAGATGTCGGCGTAGGACTGGCGGTGACTGAGTCCGGTCACGGCGAGCAGGGTGATCACCGCGCCGTTGTGCGGCAACGTGTCCATGCCGCCGGAGGCCATCGCCGCGACCCGATGCAGGACCTCGAGCGGAATGCCGGCGGCATTCGCATTGGCGATGAAGCTTTCCGACATCGCCGCCAGTGCGATGCTCATGCCACCCGAGGCCGAGCCGGTGATGCCGGCCAGCGCGGTGACGCTGACCGCTTCGTTGACCAGCGGATTCGGGATCGCGCTCAAGGCGTTCGCCACGATCAGGAAGCCGGGCAGAGCCGCGATGACGGCACCGAAGCCGTATTCGGAGGCCGTGTTCATCGATGCCAGCAAGGCGCCGCCGATGGCCGACTTGGTGCCATCCGCGAATGCCGCCATCACTGGCTTCCAGGCCAGCGCGATGACGCTGAGGATGCCGATCAGCAAGGCCGCCTGCACTGCCCAGATCGCCGAGACCTTGGCGACTTCCTGGACCACCGGTGCGGCCGAACCGATGACCGCCGGATCGAAGCTGTGCGACTCGCCATACAGCTTGGGGATCGCGCCGGTGAGCCACTTGTTGCTGATGCCGACCAGGACCAGCGGCAGCAAGGCCAACACTGGATGCGGCAGGTGTTCGCCGGAAAACGGTGCGGGTTCGTTGCCATGGCCGCTGCCGTAGCCTTCGCCTTTCGCGTGCGCGGCACGGCGGCGCCATTCGAGGTAACTCATTCCCAGCATGAAGATGAACGCTGCACCGACCACGCCCAGCCACGGCGCAGCCCAGGCATTGGTACCGAAGAACGAGGTCGGGATGATGTTCTGGATCTGCGGCGTGCCCGGCAGTGCGTCCATCGTGAACGTGAACGCACCGAGCGCGATCGTGCCCGGGATCAGCCGCTTCGGGATGTCGGCCTGGCGGAACAGTTCGGCTGCGAACGGGTAGACCGCGAACACCACGACGAACAGCGACACGCCACCATACGTCAGCAGCGCGCTGACCGCGACGATCGACAGCATCGCGCGCTGCTTGCCGAACACGCGGATGGCCGCAGTCACGATCGCGGTCGAGAAGCCGGACAGTTCGATCAGCTTCCCGAACACCGCGCCGAGCACGAACACCGGAAAATACAGTTTCAGGAAGCCGGCGGTCTTTTCCATGAACAGGCCGGTGAACATCGGCGCGACCAGGCTCGGATCGGTCAGCAGCACGGCGCCGAGTGCTGCAATGGGCGCGAACAAGATCACGCTGTGGCCGCGATACGCGACCCACATCAGGAAACACAGTGCGGCGAGGACAACGATGAACGACATGCCGGCTCCGGACCAGGGCGGCACCCAGTGTCCCGCCCAAGTCCCTGTCCGCCCACTGTACGAAGGTACACGGCACGCCGATGTCGTCGTGCCCACCTGCTACGCTGCGCGCCGGGCTGTCAGGACGCCCGCCTCGCGAAAGCCGTCGCACCTGCATCGCAAGCCCCAAGCTTGCATACCCTCCAATGGCCACCGGCGAGAACGGCCATGCCTTGTACGGAGTAGGTATGCATCCTCATGCATCGTTGGTGGCCGAGTCGAACTCGGCGGTTCCTGATTCTTCCCTCGCGACGGACACGCTCGACCGCGTGCTGCACCACGCCCGCCGCTTGCATCGCGCCGCACGTTCGACGTCGATTTCGGCGGCCATGCCGGTGGTCCGGCGCATTCATGCCGCCGGGCTGTTCCCTGAACTTGGCGTCGCGGCGCTTTACCGCAAGCGCGCACAGTTGCAGCGCAAGCATCTGCTGCATGCGCTTGCGGTGGAAGCGGGGCATGTCCGCTGGGAGGGCTATCGCGATGCACTGCGGACACTCACGCCCGAGCAGGTCACGCAAGCGCACATGACCGACCGTTGGCCGGCCAGCATCAACGTATGGTTTTCGAACGAGGCGCAGGCGCGTGCTGCGGTGGGTGACGACGCCAGGCTGCAGCGTTTCGGCACGCAGTTCGTCGTCGATGGCCGCTGGTCCGAACGCGTGTCGTGACGGTTCGGCCCGCGCCTGGTTCCAGCGCGGGCCGAGTTGCGGTCACACCATCTCGCGCCAACCGTGCGGATCGGGCGCGCGCCCGCCGACGAGATCGAAATACAGCTTCTGGATCTGCGTGGTGATCGGACCGCGCTGACCGCTGCCGACGGGCTTGCCATCGACCGACTTGATCGGCGTGATCTCGGCCGCCGTGCCGCACATGAACAGTTCGTCGCACAGGTAAAGGTATTCGCGCGGCAGATCGCGTTCGACCACGGTCATGCCCGCCGCCTTGGCGAGCGTGATGATGGTGTTGCGGGTGATGCCGTTGAGCAGCGCCGCCGACACCGGCGTGGTGTGCAGTTCGCCATTGATGACGAGGAACAGGTTTTCACCAGCGCCTTCCGACAGCAGGCCGGTGCTGGCCAGCGCGATGCCTTCGCCGAAGCCCAGGCGACGCGCTTCACGCGCGATCAACTGGCCGCTCAGATAATTGCCACCGGCCTTGGCGCCGGCCGGAATCGTGTTGGGCGCGAAGCGCTGCCAGCTCGACACCATCGCGTCGATGCCGGTCTCGGTCACGGCGTGGCCGAGGTATTCGCCCATCGGCCAGGCCGCGATCGCGACATCGGTAGGACAGTCTGCGGACAGCCCGAAACCACCGAGTCCGCGAAACGCGACCGGGCGGATGTAGCACTTGCCGAGAGCATTGGCCTTGATCACGGCGCGGGTACCGGCGATCAACTCGTCCAGCGTGTAGGGAATCGGCATCTCGTAGATCTTCGCCGACAGGTACAGGCGCTTGAGATGATCGGTCAGGCGGAACACTGCGGCGCCGTTCGGCGTGTCGTAGGCACGGATGCCTTCGAACACCGACGAGCCGTAGTGCAGTGCATGCGCCATCACGTGCACGGTGGCATCGCGCCACGGCATGATCTTGCCGTTGAACCAGATCTGTTCGGGGTATTGCATGGCCATGCGTGCGCTCCGGGCTCGGGTGGACGCGCATTCTAGCCACTCGGTCTCAGCCATTCACGGCCTTACGCGGCCAGCGCCGCTGCATTCGCGGCGTCCTTCATGGTCGCGGCGATGAAACCGTAGACCTCGATCCAGGCGGAACGAACGTCCGCTGTGAAGGCGTCGCCGAGGCCATCGGCGAGCGTGTCGATCAGGGCGGCACCGACGGTGTCGTAATGTGCATCGACGACGCCATAGTCGGCGTGGCGTCGGCCCATGTTTTCCAGCACCGGCACCAGGGTTTCGGGATTGCCGAGGCGATTCACGGCGACCGCGATCATCTGGATCAGCTTGGCCCCTTGGGCCTTCATGTCGCCGCGGAACAGCGTGCGCAGGGAAGGATCGCGTTCGAACAAATGGGTGTAGAACAGCGCCGCAGCGGTGTCGGCGATCGCCGCGACCTGCGCGAAGCTCGACTGCACCTGGATGACGGTTCGCGCTTTCATCGACTCACTCCATGGGAAAAGGGGAACCCCGGGCCGGCCAAGGTGCGCAGAGACAGGGAAAGCCATCCGTGCCGGCCCGGGGTTCTGTCGTTGGATACGCGGAAAGCGGGCGGAAGCGGACATCGCGCCGGACAATCGTTTGCGCAGGTATCGGACGGACTAACGCCGACCGAACGTCCCGTTCGATAATGTGCGCCCTTTGCCATCACGTGGCCCTGCATGTCCGTCACCTCGATCGATCCGCCAACATCAACGACTGCGCCAGGCCGTGGCCTGATGCGCATGCTGCAGTCGTTCTGGCTGACGGTCGCGTTCGCGCTGGCGTTCGGCTTCGCCTTCCAGGGCTCGCGCGGATTGTGGGAAACCGACGAGGGCCGCTACACGCAAGTCGCGATGGAGATGCTGCGTTCGGGCGACTTCATCACGCCGCGTCGTCACCGCCACCACATCCACCCGACCAAACCGCCGATGACCTACTGGGCAATCGCTTCCAGCGTGGCCCAGTTCGGTCGCAACGAATGGGCCGTTCGCGCACCGTCCGCACTGGCCTTCGGGCTGACCGTGGGCCTGTTGTTCGGTATCGGGCGCCGACTGACGCCGGCGCTGCCAGGTTTGCCGGCGGCCTTGTATGCGACCACGGCGCTGTCGTTTTTCGCGGCGAATCTGGTGACCACCGACACGCTGTTGACCCTGATGACCACCCTCGGTGTGTTCGGCTATGTCGGTGCGCGCTGGCCGCTGCGCGAGGGCCATCGGGTCTGGCCATGGATCGTCCTGATGTGGGCCGGGTTTGGCCTTGCCTTCGTGACCAAGGGGCCGCCCGGGTTATTGCCGCTCGCAGCCATCATCCTCTTCGACGCCCTGCAGCCGCAGCGCAGCACGCGGCAATTGTTCGATCCGCGCGGTCTGCTGGTGTTCGCCGTGCTTGGTCTGAGCTGGTACCTGGCCGTGGTGTTGCGCAATCCGGGCTTGATGACCTATCTCGTCGAAGAAGAGGTCGTGGCGCGTGTGGCTTCGTCGGAACATGGTCGGTTCCCGGAGTGGTGGGGCGGCTTCTACGTCTACGGATTCACGTTGCTGCTCGGTACGTTGCCCTGGTTGCCGACGCTGTGGCAGCGCGCGTTCCAATGGCCAGTAACGCCGGCACGCTGGTCCGCGCTGTCGACGGATGCCAAATTCCTGGCCACCTGGATCGCCCTGCCGTTAGTGATCTTCATGCTCGCCCGATCGCGGCTGCCGCTGTATCTGCTGCCGCTGTTTCCGGCGATCGCGCTGGTGATCGCGCGACTGTGGTTGCTGGAGCCCGCGAAATTGGCGCGTCGGATTTGGTGGATCCCGATCGTGGCCGTGGCGCTGGTCTTGATCAAGGGCGGATCGGCGCACCTGAAAAACAACAAGGACATGCGCCACTTCGCCAAGGTCATCGATCGGATGGTCCCGTACACGCCGAAGGAAGTGGTCTTCATCGACGAGTCACCGCGTTACGGCCTCGGCTTCTATCTGGATTGTCCGACCGAGTGGGTGGGTTTGTACGACAATCAGGACGTGCGCTACGACGATACGCTCGAGAACGAATTGCTCGAGTCCGAAGGCAAGCGGCTATTCCTGGTCCGGCCGGAGAACTACGATCACTTCGTCGCACGCTCGAAAGAGTTCGGCCACCATGTCCAGCGTTTCGGCGAGTCCCATCGCTTCGTGATCGCCGGTGCCCGTCGCGACAGCGACAATCGACGCAACTGAGACTCATCATGCGCAAACATCTGGCCGTCCTGTCGATCCTCGTGCTCGCGGCCTGCGCCAGCGGGCGCGTGCAGGTTCCGATGAAATCCACCGATGCACGGATCGACGTCGTGAAGTCCTTTGTCGCCGCGTTCAATGCGCATGACGCGACGCGCATGGCGGCGCTGGCGAGTCCGCAGGTCGAGTGGCTGAGCGTGGATGGCCGCAGCATCACCGTCGAAACCTCGGGTCGCGCCCAGCTGCAATCCGAGATGGCCGACTATTTCCGCAGTTGCCCAAGTTGCCGTTCGCGCATCGAACAGATCAGCGCCGGGCCGGAGCGCGTGGTGACGATCGAACTGGCTTACTGGCAGGGCGAACATGGTCTGCGCGAACAGAGCAGCGTCGCCGTTTACGAGTTTGATGGCGAACGCATCCGCCGCGTGCATTATTTCCCGGCAGAAGGGCGCGCCGCATCCGGATCACGAGGCTGCACGACACGTCCGTGCTAGCCTAGTCGGCCTTCGGCCGCGGTTGTGCGGCCCATTCCGTTCGTATCCATCGCTGCGGCCCCGGTCGTGGCGCAGAGGTGTCATGCATGGACAAGAGCTTCCAACCGACCGAGATCGAATCACGCTGGTATCCGCAGTGGGAGGCGAGCGGATATTTCGCACCAAGCGGCGATGGCGAGCCCTACACGATCATGCTGCCGCCGCCGAACGTGACCGGCACCCTGCACATGGGGCATGCGTTCCAGCACACCATCATGGATACCTTGATTCGCTATCAGCGCATGTGCGGCAAGCGCGCGCTGTGGCAGCTCGGCACCGACCATGCCGGCATCGCGACCGAAATGGTGGTCAGCCGCCTGCTTGAACGCGAAGGGCAGACGCGCAACGCGCTCGGGCGCGAACAGTTCGTCGAGCGCGTGTGGCAATGGAAGGAAGAATCCGGCAGCACCATCAGCCGCCAGATGCGGCGCATGGGCGTCAGCGGCGACTGGTCGCGCGAGCGCTTCACGATGGACGAAGGTCTTTCCAAAGCGGTGGTCGAAACCTTCGTGCGTCTGCATGACGAGGGCTTGATCTATCGCGGCCAGCGTCTGGTGAACTGGGACCCGGTGCTGCTGACTGCGATCTCCGACCTTGAAGTGGTCAGCGAGGAAGAAAACGGCAAGCTTTGGTCGATCGCTTACCCGCTGGCCGACGGTTCGGGCCAGCTCGTGGTCGCGACCACGCGCCCGGAAACCATGCTCGGCGACGTCGCCGTGGCCGTGCATCCGGAGGACGAGCGTTACGCGCAGCTGATCGGCAAGATGCTGAAACTGCCGCTGACGGAGCGCGAGATTCCGATCATCGCCGATGCCTACGTCGACAAGGACTTCGGCACCGGCTGCGTGAAGATCACGCCGGCCCACGATTTCAACGACTACGAAATCGGCAAGCGCCACGCATTGCCGATGATCAACATCTTCACGCCCACGGCGACGATCAACGACGCCGCGCCCGAGAAATATCGCGGGCTGGATCGCTACGTCGCACGCAAGGCGGTGCTCGCCGACCTCACTGCGCTCGAACTGCTGGTCGAAGAGAAACCGCACAAGCTGCAGGTGCCGCGCGGTGATCGCACCGGACAGGTAATCGAGCCGTACCTGACCTATCAATGGTTCGTGAAGATGGACGGACTTGCGGCGCGCGGTCTCGAACTGGTCGAGAACGGCAGCGTGAAGTTCGTGCCCGAGAACTGGATCAACACCTATCGCCATTGGCTCGGCAACATCCAGGACTGGTGCATTTCGCGCCAGCTGTGGTGGGGCCATCGCATTCCGGCCTGGTACGGCGCGGGTGGCGAGATCTTCGTCGCACGCGACGAAGCCGGTGCGCGGGCCCAGGCCGAAGCAGCAGGCTATCGCGGTGCCTTGACGCGCGACGACGACGTGCTGGAAACCTGGTTCTCGTCGGCGCTGTGGTCGCATTCGACACTCGGCTGGCCCGATGCCGATGCAATGAAGCAGTTCGGTTTCGACACCTTTTTGCCGACCTCGGTGCTGGTCACCGGCTTCGACATCATCTTCTTCTGGGTCGCCCGGATGATCATGATGACCGACCACTTCACCGGCCAGGTGCCGTTCAAGCATGTCTACATCACCGGCCTCGTGCGCGACCGCGACGGCAACAAGATGTCGAAGTCGAAGGGCAATGTGCTCGATCCGCTGGATCTGATCGACGGCATCGCCCTCGATGACCTGATCGCCAAGCGCACCTCGGGCCTGATGCAGCCGAAGGACGCGGCGCGCATCGAAGCGGCCACGCGCAAGGAATTCCCGCAAGGCATCGCTGCCGTCGGCGCCGACGCGCTGCGTTTCACCTTCGCCTCGCTCGCCTCGCACGGCCGCGACATCAAGTTCGATTTCAATCGTTGCGAGGGCTACAAGAATTTCTGCAACAAGCTCTGGAACGCCGCGCGCTTCGTCTTGATGAACACCGAGTCGTTCGTCGCGCCGGCAGGCACCCCGGTGGCGACGACCGAACCCGAACGCTGGATCCTCACGCGCCTGGCCGCCACGATCGACGTCGTGCATGCGCAACTGGCCGACTACCGCTTCGACCTGGCCTCGCAGGCGCTGTACGAATTCACCTGGAACGAATACTGCGACTGGTTCCTCGAACTCGCCAAACCGGCGCTCGCGGGCGACGATGTCGATGCCGCGAACTCGACGCGTCATACCCTGTTGTACGTGCTCGAAACCGTGCTGCGTGCGCTGCACCCGCTGATCCCGTTCGTCACCGAAGAGATCTGGCAACACGTGTCGCCAAAGCTCGGCGTCGCGAGTGGCCAGTTCATCGCGACGCAGCGTTATCCGCAGGCCGCTGATATCGCCGTCGATCCGGCCGCGACCGCAGAAGTGCAGTGGTTGAAGGACGTGCTGATGGGCGTGCGCCGCATCCGCGGCGAAATGAACATCGCGCCGGGCAAGGCGATCCCGATGCTGTTTGCAGGTGGTGACGGCGACGACGCACGTCGTGTCGCGAAGTTTTCGGCGCAGATCGCCTTTCTCGCGAAGTCCGAATCGCTGCGGTTGCTCGCGGCGACCGAAGAAGCGCCTGCGTCCGCGTCGGCCATCGTCGGTACGTTGCGCGTGCTGATCCCGCTCGCCGGCTTGATCGATCTCGATGCGGAGAAGAAGCGGCTCGATCGCGAGATCACCCGCGTCGAAGTCGAGATCAAGAAATGCCAGGGCAAACTCGCCAGCGAGACCTTCGTCGCCAATGCACCGGTGGCCGTCGTCGAACAGGAACGTGCGCGCCTCGGCGACTGGAATGTGCAGCTCGACGGCCTGCGTTCGCAGCGCGCGAAGTTGGGTTGAAAAGATCGCGGGACGGAGCCCGCTCCCACAGAAGCACCCACAACTCAGTCGATTGCGGCTTTTGTGGGAGCGGGCTCCGCCCCGCGACGCTCTCTCAGGGCGGCGACTTGAAATCGATCTCGACCAGTTCGATCGCCATCACCAGCGCGTCCTCGCGGCCGTTCTTCGCCGGGTAGTAGCGCGGGCGGCGGCCGATCTCGTTGAAGCCGAGGTCGTGATAGAGCGCGATCGCGCGCGGGTTGCTCGGGCGCACTTCCAGGAACACGCGCTCGCAGCGGTGCCAGCGCGCGAGGTCGAGCAGGCGCTTCATCAGGCGGCGACCGTAGCCGTTGCCCTGTTCGCTAGGATCGATGCAGACGTTGAGGACATGGCCTTCGTTGGCGGCGACCGAGAGCACGAAGTAGCCGATGATTTCGGCGTTCGTCGCAAGCACGAAACAGCCGTAGCCGGCGCGCAGGCAGTCCTTGAAAATGCCGATGCTCCAAGGGAATTCGTAGGCGCGCGCTTCGACGCTGACCACTTCGGCCAGGTCGGCGTCGGTCATCGCGCGGATCTGTGCAGCCAGATCGTAGGCGGCGGCCATGTCAGCGCGAATTCAGCCCGCGCCGAAGGCGCTTGATCGACTGCCACAAAGCGCGTTTCGCGGCCACGTTTTGGCGCAACTCATGCAGCGGCAGCGACTGGATCAACTGGGTGCCTTCGGGCGCGTTGATCTGTCCGCCCAGCGCAATGGCCGTGGCGGTCCAGCGTGCCGGCGCGTCATTGGCATCGAGCCGCTGGTGCGGCGGCAACAGGCGACAAATGGCATCGAGCAGACGCACGCCGCGCGGGTCGGGGGCACGCGGCGCTTCGACGAAGACGAGCACTTGCGGCAAGCGCGCATCGAGGCCGAGCTCGTCGATCAGCGACGGACGATTTGGAGCGGTCGTCTCTGCGACACGCGACGCCGGCGCCGGCATGGCGGTCGAGGATTTTCGTGTCGCCGGCGTCCGGGCAGGTGCCGCTATCGCTGCTGCAGCTTCCAGTTCGATCACGGCAACGGGCAAGCTGCTTCGACGTACGTAACGCTCGATACCGATCAGTCCCAGCAGGCGGTCGCGTTCATGGTCGTCGAGACGCGGCGCGGCCATCATGGCGCAGTCATCCCCGGCAGGTCGGACCAGAACTCGGCATTGCACTGATCGATCGCCCGTGCGAAGGCGCGCACGCTGGACTGGATGCTGTCACTCTCCGCCGCCACTTCGGCCGCATAGGTGTGCAGCAGCAGTGGCACGGACTGCGCATCGCGCTCGACGCGCATCTCCATGCGCACGCGCGCCACCCAGCCGGATGCCGTTTGCACGCGCTCGAATTGCTCGATGCTGCCGCTGATGCGCAAGGCCGGCAGGGCGGCCGGCAGGCGATGGGTGACCAGGTCGGCCGCATGGCGCGCGCGCAGGTCGGCGATCAGGCGACGCTGCAGCACGATGCTCGGGGCCTCGTCCCACAACTGATAGTGGTAGGCCTTGATGCTGCCTTCCGGGTTCAGTGCGTACAGGATGGATTGGTCGTTGTAGACGCCGTTCGCGCGAAACGGCTCGACCACGATCGGCAGCGTCGAACGCGGCGCTTGCCCGGTCGCCGATGCGATGGCCACGGGCGGCATGCGGAAGTAGGACTGGTCCGGTACCGCCGGAGCGCTGCAGCCCGACAGCGCGACGACGAGGGCGAGCACGGACAGGGGGCGCATCATTCTTCCTCGACCTTGACCTTGTCGGCCGGTGGCGTAAACAACAGTCGGTTCGGATTCTTGCGGATCTCGCGGGTGAACTCGTTGACGTTGCGGCTGGCCGAATCCAGGTTCTGGGCGATGCCGTCGATGCGTTGCGCCAGCGACCCGGTGATTTGCGCCAGGTCGGCGATGGCATCTTTCAGTACCGGGCGATTCTCGCTGACACTGGCGTTGGCCTCGACCATCAGTGCGTCGAGTTTCTGCTGGGTCTGGCGCAACTCGGCGGAGAGCTCGCGGGCGTTGTCGGCGGTGGTAGCGAGATCGGCCAGCGTGGTTGCGACATGGGCGCGATTGGTCGGCGACAGCACGTCGTTCATCGCCGCCGAGGCGGTATTGAGTCGCGCCAGCAGCGACTTGGCGTCGGCCACCAGTTGCGGCGTGGCGTCGGAAAGCTCGCCGCCGATCCGATCGACGTTGTCCTGCAGCGAATCCACCAGCGGGCGGATGCGCTCGCGACTCAACGCGGTGACTTCGCCGGCGAGTTCGTTCATCGCCGCGAACAGATCGCCACCACCTTGCGACCTCATCTCGGCGCCGGGTTTCAGCATCGTGGTCGACTCACCCTCGCTGATCGCGACCGATATATCGGCCAGCAAGCCAGTCGAGGCGAGCTTCGCGACCGAGTCGTCCGGCATCGGCCAGTCACCGCGGATCGCCAGATCGACGCGGTAGCGCGTGCGCCCGCTCTTGCGTTCCGGGGTGATGCCATTGACGTGGCCGACCCGGAAGCCTTCGTAGAACACCGGTGCGCCGAAGGCGAGGCCGGTGACGTTGTCATAGCGCGCGGTGTACTCGACTTCTCCGGTACGGGTGCCGGTGATGCGCAGCAGGGTGAACAACAGCAACGCGAGGGCCACGAGGACCACGGCGCCGACCACGGTGTAATTGACGGTATCGCGCTTCATCCAGCCATTATGCCGGGCGCGGCGCCGTGTGACGAAGGTCATCGTGTTCCGGTGACTTCCGGCACTCAGGCCATACGGCGCCGAACTGCGACGCTGACGACCTTGGATCGGCGCGGGTGGGCAGCTGCCCCGGAGGCACCGGTTCGAGAGGGCGCTCAGGGTGGAACTGCTACCCTAGGCCCCTTTCTCTTTGCGGATTTGCGACATGAACCTGGACATCGAACGCACCCGTTTCAACATGGTCGAACAGCAGGTGCGCCCTTGGGATGTCGTCGATCCGCGGGTGCTTGACGTGCTTGGACGCGTGCGTCGCGAGGACTTCGTGCCTGAAGCCAGTCGCGCGCTCGCGTTTGCCGACGTCTCGCTGCCGATCGGTCACGGCGAATGCATGATGAAGCCGGTCGTCGAAGGGCGCGTGCTGCAGGCTCTGGCGGTATCGGACAGCGACAGCGTGCTCGAGATCGGCACCGGGTCGGGTTTCCTGACCGCCTGCCTCGCGGCGCTGGCGCGCGATGTCGTATCGGTCGAGATCCATCCGGACCTGGCTGCTTCCGCCGAATGCAAGCTGATGAGCGCCGGTGTCGCGAACACTCGCGTCCAGGTGGGCGATGCCTTGAAAGGCTATGCGCCGAGCCGCAGCTTCGATGCGATCGCGGTCACCGGGGCGGTCTATCGCGAGCCGGAACAATTGCGCGGTTGGCTGGCGGTCGGCGGGCGCTTGTTCCTGATCCGCGGCGAATCGCCGGTCATGGAAGCGGTCCTGATCACGCGTGTCGGCGCCAATGCCTACCGCGAGGAAAGCCTGTTCGAGACCGACCTGCCCTATCTGATGCACGCTGCGCCCCCCAAGCGCTTCGTGCTGTAAGTCCCCTTCGACAAGGATTGAGGAATACCCATGGCCCAACGATTCATTCTCCGCCTGAGCGCATTGGCGCTGGCGATCTCCGGCTCGGCCTTCGGCGCCGACCTGATGGAGGTTTACGACAAGGCGCGTGCCGGCGACCCGCAGTTCGCTGCCGCCGAGGCGGGTCGTTTGGCGGCCGAACAGGGGGTGCCGCTGGCGCGATCGGCCTTGTTGCCGCAATTGTCGGCGAGCTGGAACAAGAACCGTTCGGAATCCGAGGGCACCATTTTCTCGGAAGAGCTCAACCGCGACGTCACCTTCAGCACCACCAGCCGCAACAGCAGCAAGTCGCTGCAACTGCAGCAATCGATCTACGACCATGGCAGCTACATGAACCTGCGCGCCGCCAAGGCGCAGGCGGCACGCGGTGGTGCCGATTACGATGCCGCCTCCGATGCCTTGCTGGTCCGCGTCGCCGAGGCCTATTTCGGCGTGCTGACCGCGCAGACCAATCTCACTTCGGCCGAGGCGGAAGAGAAGGCGGTCGGGCGTCAGTTGGAGCAGGCCGAGCAGCGCTTCGAGGTCGGGCTGACAGCAATCACCGACGTGCACGAAGCCCGTGCACGCTATGACGGTGCGCGCGCGGCGGTGATCCTCGCGCGCAATGCGCTGGACGACACCTTCGAAGGCCTGATCGAACTGACCGGTGAAGAGGTCGAGGCGGTCAAGCCATTGAAGGAAGAGATCGAACTCGCGCGTCCGCAGCCGGACAGCCTGGATCAGTGGGTCGATACCGCGATCGGCAGCAATCCGGCGCTGGCCGCGTTGCAGAAGACGGTCGATGCGGCCAACTATTCGGCCAAGGCGGCCTGGTCGGATCATTTGCCCTCGCTGGGTTTGAGCGGCAACTACTCGGAACAGGACTCCGGCGGCGATGTCGGTCCGTTTTCGGCCCGCGATCCCAAGAACAATTCGCTGTCGTTGAGCCTGAGTATCCCGTTGTTCTCCGGCGGTGCCACGAATGCACGCTACAAGCAGTCGCTGTACGACCGCGATGCCGCCCAGGACCGGCTGGAACAGCAGCGTCGCGCCATCGTGCGCCAGACCCGAGGTGCCTTTCGCGGCGTCGCCGCCGGCATCAGCGAGGTCGAGGCACGCCAGCAGGCGCTGGTGTCGGCCAAGAGCGCGCTGGAAGCGACCGAGGCCGGTTTCGAAGTCGGCACGCGCACCATCGTCGACGTGCTGCTCAGCCAGCAGCAGCAATTCGCCGCCGAACGTGAGTATGCGCGCGCCCGCCACAACTACATCCTCGCCAACCTGCGCCTGAAACAGGCCGCCGGCACCATCGACGTGGCCGACCTCAAGGCCGTCAACGCGATGCTGCAATAAGTCCCGTCACGATCCGGGCAGCAGCGGGCGCCTTCGGGCGCCCGTTGCATTTCCGGCGCTGGATCAGGCGCATACGCCTGTTTCCTGCCGTTGATCGCCCCGGATTACCGCTGGTCGGGCGATGGCCGGGTACCCGTACGGGGCCGCTTGCGAATTGTTTCAGACGTGACACAATGTAAAAAGTCGGACACAGATCCGGCTGACACGCATTCCGTCATCACGGGGTTCCAGCCCGGCAATGGACGCCGGCAGGAACCTCTTGTCCGATCCGCGGCGTTGGGGCGCCAGATTCCATGAACTCTCGCAAGCAAAACCTGGGTGTGACCCTGATCGAACTGGTGGTGGCGGTATCGGTGCTCGCCATCGCCGTTTCCCTGGCCGCGCCGAGTTTCTCGGACACCATGCGCAATCAGCGCCTGTCCTCGCGCAGCTTTGCGCTGCAGGAAGATCTGGCCTACGCGCGCGCCGAGGCGGTGAAGCTGCAGGGTAATGTCGCGCTGGCGGCCAAGCCCGGCGGACTGACCAACGGCTGGGTGGTGTTCGAGGACACCGATGCCGACGAGGTGCTCGATCGCAGCGAACGCACGCTGCGCGAGCAGGGCGAAATGACCGGCGGCTACACGATGGCCGCGGCCACGGGTGCCGGCAATCCCAAGGCCGGTGTCGGCTTCGATCGCCGCGGTGCCCTGGTCGGACGCGGCACCTTGGCGGTGCTGATCTGTGCGCCGAACTGGCGTGCCGACAAGGACAAGGATTACGCCCGGAACCTTCGCGTCTCCAGCAATGGCCGCGCCGAGTCGGCCAAGGGCAAGGGTTCGAACCGCGGACTGAGCTGCAGCTGAGGAGCATGTCGATGCGACGCGTCGTGGCTGGATTCACCCTGATCGAAGCATTGATCGCACTGCTGGTGCTCACCGTCGGTCTGCTCGGCGCCGCCGGCATGCTGCTGACGTCGGTCCGCAACAGCAACAATTCCTACCTGCGCTCGCAAGCCAGCTTCATCGCCGATTCGCTGGTCGAGCGGATGCGCGCAAATCCGCTGGCGATCTGGGGCGGGCATTACAACGGGGTCTTGAGCAGCGCGACGCCGGCGGCGCCCACCTGTGGGGCCGGCGGCTGCACACCCGCGCAGGTGGCCGGCTACGACCGCGCCGCGATCGCGCGCCAGCTCGCGCAGCACCTGCCGCTCGGTGCGGGTTCGGTCACCTGCACCACGACCGGTACCGCGCCCGTGCGCAATTTCGGCATTTCGCCGGTGAATGGCCAGTGTCGCATCAGCATCGGCTGGAACGAGAAGCGCGATGTCGATGCCGCCGGCTTCAGCGGCACGCAGTCGTTCGAACTGGTGGTGCAGCCGTGAATCGATCCAATATCCGCGGCTTCACGCTGATCGAATTGATGATCGGCCTCACTCTGGGCCTGTTCGTCGTCGGCGGCGTCATCGCGATGTTCATGACCTCCAGCACCACCGCGATGAACCAGCAGCGCTTGTCGCAGGTGCTGGAAAATGGCCGCTACGGTGCGCAGGTACTGGCCGACGAGTTGCGCAAGACCGGCAGCCAGTATTGCGCTTCCTATGCCAATGCGCTGCCGGCCGACAGCGGCGTCAACCTGCTTCGTGCACCGCTGATTCGTGTCGCGAACACCGCTTCCCTGCAGAAATGGATGCCGACGCCGCCGACGCCGGCCAAGCCCTACATGCTCGATCCGGGCCGTTTCGTGCGAGGAAGCGACTGCGACAACGGCGGCACCTGCCGGCCGGCGCTGGCGACGGCGTCCAACGACATCAATGTCGTGCCGGCTTCGGGCACCGGCGACGGCAATCGGGTTCTGGGCACCGACGTGCTGACAGTGCGCTATCTCGCGACCGACGGCGTGTCGATCGCGGCCAATGCCGGTGGCGCGACCGAAGTCGACGTCGGCCTCAACGTGAGTGGCGCGCCACTCGAGTTCAGCGATGGCCAGATGGCGATGATCGCGAACTGCTCATCGGCCGAGATTTTTTCGGTGGGAACGGCCGGGACCAAGCTGCGCCACCGGGTCGATGAAGGGAATCTGGTCGGCACCCTGGGCGATGCCTATACCGTGGCCGGAGATTCACGGGTATTCAATTTCAGCCGTGATTTCCGTTCGGTCACCTATTACGTCGGACTGCGCGAAGACAACCTCAATCCCGGCCAGCTGATCTCGTCCCTGTTCCGAATCGAGAACGGTGGCGACGCGGAAGAGTTGATCGAAGGCGTCGAGCGCTTCGATGTGACCTACATCGTGCTCGATGGTCGCGGTGGCACGCATTACCTCAACGCCAATCAGGTCGCGACGAATCCCGGTGCACTGGCCTGTCCACCGGTCGCAATGACGCCGCCGGCCGGCGACCCGGGCTGCCTGTGGCGCGGCGTGCAGGCGGTGGATGTGTCAATCCTCGTGGTGTCCACGCGCAGCGGCCCGCGCGGTGACGAAGCCTTCCGTTATTCCCCCGACGGCGACACCGTGCAGAGTTACGCGACCAACGCGACCCTGCCGTCCGGACTGTCGGCCGGCAATCGCCTGCGCCGCGAATTCCGCGTCTACGCGGGCTTCCGCAACCTGAGTCGTTGAGGATCCGATGAATCAGATGCATGCCTTTGCGCAACCTTCCCGTCAACGCGGCGCCGCATTACTGGTCGGACTGATCTTTCTGGTCATCACGACGGTCATCGCGATCGTCGCCATCGGCTCGACGGTGCTCCAGGAACGGATGACCGGCGGCCAGCGCAACGATTCGTTGGCCCAGCAAGGCGCCGAGAGCGCGCTGCGTGGCGCCGAACTGGCGTTGTGGAATACCTATATCAACAGCGACGGTCGCGATGCGCCGAACGGTACCTTTGCCGCCGAGCCGCTCAGCAGCGACGCACATGCCTTCCGCGAAGCGACCGGCTGGACCAGCGCCGGCGCAGCCTATGCGCTGATCGACTACGACGCCATCGCCCGCAATGCCGGCAGCGGCCGGCTCGATCGCGACCCGCGTTTCATCATCGAACGTCTGCCGGGTACCGGCTGCCTCGAAGCGCACTGCGGTGGCGGCGGGTCGGGCAGTGGCGCCGTCGGCATGACCGACTACTTCCGTGTGACCGCACGCAGTACCGGTGGCGATGCCCGGGTGATCCGCAGCAATGAAAGCGTCTACGCGATGGGCCATTGAAGGAGCGCGCCATGAACCGCAACCTGAAACACTGGATTGTCCTCGCCGTCTCCGTTGCTGCCGGCGGACTGGCTGCGCAGACCCTCGATCTTTCGAAGCCGCCGTTGTTCCTGAACGGCGCAGTCGACCCGAACCTGATGGTGACGTTCGACGATTCCGGCTCGATGGCCTGGGGCTATACCCCGGACAATGTCGACGACGGCGATTGCGACTGGCGCTACAAGCGCTTCTATTCGCCGGCCTTCAACCGTCAGTATTTCAATCCGGCCATCAACTACGAGCCGCCGTTGCGCGCAGATGGTTCGCGCATGCCGGACCAAAGCTACACCGCAGCACTGATCAACGGCTTCAATGGTTCGGCGACGACGGTCAATCTGTCCAACGCCTATTTCGTCTCGTATGCCGAGGATGCGACTCCGGACCGTGTCGTCCATCGGGCAGGCGCCACCAGTCATTCATCGTGTTCGACCCGGACATCGCGCAGCTTCGAATTCCCGACCGGCTCGGCCTCGGCCTTCGTCTGCCTGCCGACCAGCACCGGACTCGACCTCAAGCTCGACAGCACCTACAGCTGCCGCGCAATTGCCGCCGGCGAACAGACCAATTTCGCGAACTGGTTCACCTACTACCGTGTGCGCGGCCATGCATTGAAGTCGGCCGTGTCGCGTTCGTTCGGCGTGCTGGGCGACGATATCCGCGTCGCCTGGCAAAACATGAATGACAACAAGCTCGATGCCAGCGACGCCATGGGCAGCTTTGCCAGCAGCACGCGCACGGATTTCTTCAACTGGTTGTTCGCTTCACCCTACGACGGCAACACGCCGACCTTGCGCGCGACGATGCGCGCCGGCGATTTCTTCACGCGCTCAGGCAGCAGCGCGTTGAATCCCTATTGGGACACGTCGCGCGGCCGTGACCTGATGTGTCGCCAGAACTTCCACGTGCTGGTCAGCGACGGCTACTGGAACGAGACCACGCAGCCGACCAGCAGCGCGTCGAACTCGATCACCACCGGCAAGACCTTGCCGGATGGCAAGTCGTTCTCGACTACGGCGAGCAGCGATGGCCTGCATTCGCGTTACGTGTGGAACGAAGAGTCGCGCCAGTCCAGCGACTGCACGTCGACGCGCAATCGCGACGGCGACGTCACCGCGACACGCGCCTGCGAACCCTCGTATTCCGATCTCGCCTTCCACTACTGGTCGACCGACCTGCGCTCCGATCTCGACAACAAGGTGCCGATGTATTTCCCGAATCGCACCACGGGCGTGACCGGCACCGCGCAGGACGTGAGCACCGTGGCCGACCTGCGGACGATTCCGGAGATCTACTGGAATCCGGAGAATGATCCGGCCAGCTGGCAGCATGTCGTGCAATTCTTCATCGGCTTCGGCATCTCCGGACGACTGGAATATTCGCCGGCCATGTACACCAAGTTGCGCAAGGGCGAAGAGCGCTGGCCGCGTCCGCGCAACCTCGATCCGTCCGGCGTGGATGATTCCTGGCATGGTGCGTTGGCCAGTCGCGGTGCCTATTTCGGCGCCTCCGACCCGAACGAGATCGTCGATGCGCTCGGCGACATCCTGGCCAGCGTGGTGCAGCGCAAGGGCACCAGCACCGCGGTCGCGGTATCGACCGGCATCATCCGTTCCGGCACCCTGGCCTACCAGACGCAGTTCGACTCGACGGACTGGTCGGGCAGCGTGATCGCACGCGCGGTCGATGCCAACCAGAACTTTGGCACGCCCCTCTGGGATGCGGGCTGCCTGTTGACCGGCGGTGACTGCCTGACCACGTCGCAGACCAATCTGGTGGCGCCGAATTGGGACACCGGTCGCCAGATCCTGACGTCGAGTGCGGCAACCGGAAGTGCCGGCGCGGCCTTCCGCCTGGGCAATCTGTCGACGGCGCAGCTGGCCGCATTGAACGACAATCCCGCGACGGTCGCGGTCGACAACGACGGCAAGGCCGCGGAGCGCGTCAATTACCTGCGCGGCGATCGCAGCCGTGAACGCCGGCTCGGTGGCAGCCTGCGCAACCGCAGTTCGCTGTTCGGTGCGGTCGTGCACTCCGCCGCCATTGTCATCGGCGCGCCGGCGAAGGACGAATACGACGACACCCTGTGGCCGGCCGGTTCTCCGGAAGCGCGTTCCAGCGTCAAGTACAAGGATTTCGCGGCGACGAACCAGAATCGTGCGACGACCGTCTACGTAGGCGCGAACGACGGCATGTTGCACGCGCTGGATGGCAATACCGGTGCGGAGCGTTTCGCCTATGTGCCGTATGCAACCTTTGCGAATCTGGGCAAGCTCACCGATCCGATGTACCAGTTCGAGCCGACCGTCGACAACGCGGTGACCGTGCGCGATGTCTACACCAATGGCGCCTGGCGCAGCCTGCTCGTGGGCACCCTGCGCCGCGGCGGCCAGTCGGTGTATGCGCTCGACGTGACCAATCCCGGCGTGCTCGAGCGCAATGCCGGCAGCGTCGTGCAGTGGGAGTTCTCGGACCGCAGCAGCGACGGCGCTGACCTGGGTTACACCTATGGGCAGCCCTTCATCACGCGCCTTGCCAACGGCAAGTGGGTGGTGCTGGTCCCGGGCTCCTACAACAGCAATGTGGCCGACGGTGCTGCAGGTTCGGGCAATGCAGTGCTCTACGTGCTCGATGCCGAGACCGGCGCGAAGTTGCACAAGTTCGATCTCGGCGCGATCGACCGCAATGCGCGCGGCTTGGCGGCGCCGATCGCGATCGATCTGCAGAATGACGACATCGCCGAGATGGCCTACGCCGGCGATCTCGCCGGCAACGTCTGGCGCTTCGACCTGACCTCGACCTCGGTGCGCAGCTGGACGGCCACCAAGCTGTTCGAGCCGACCACGCCGTTCGAGCGTCCGATCACGGCGCAACCGCGGGCCGAACGTCATCCCGATACCAAGCAGCCGATGGTGTTCGTGGGTACTGGCAAATACATCGAGAAGTCGGACCGCACCACCGGCATTCCGGCACAGGCGTTCTACGGCATCATTGACGACGGCAGCACTGTGACACAAGCCGATTTGGCGACCCGAACCACGGTCAGCACCGGCAGCATTCGTCGGGTCTCGACCGCGGCGGCGTCAACGTCGCGGGCCGAGAAGGGCTGGCAGATCGTGTTCGACGAAGCGGCCTACGCCGGTGAGCGCGTCATCGCCCCGGCCTCGCTGCGCATCGTGGGGCGCCGCGTGATCTTCACTACCCTGATTCCATCCGGTGACGATCCCTGTCTGCCAGGCGGCACCAGCTTCCTGATGTTCGCCGACTTCGGCAACGGCGGGACCGCGTTCGACAACTACGCCTACTTCGACACCAATGGCGATGGCGACATCACCAGCACCGATGACGCCAGCGCAGTCGGCAAGAAAATCAATACGCTGGTACCCGGCGTGGCGTCGATCTTGCCGCCAGGCGGCGGCGTCGGCGGCATCGTGGTGCCGCCGAGCGATGGCGAGGGTACGCCGACGACGGTGAAAACGCGCGAGTTCGAATGGCGCCGCCGCTCGTTCCGTGATCGCACCGAATTGCAGGGAGACTGAACATGCACGCTGCGCGCGGATTCACCCTGATCGAGCTGATGGTGACCGTGGCGGTCGTCGCGATTCTCGCGACGATCGCGATGCCTTCGTACCAGGAGCAGATCCGCAAGACCCGGCGTGCCGATGCGCGCCAGGAACTCATGCGCTTTGCGACGGCGCAGGAACGCTTCTACACGAACTGCAATCGCTATGCTTCGACACTGAACGGGGCCCAATCCACCTGCTCCGGGCTCGGCGCCGCAAGTGCGTCGATCAACTCCGAGAATGGCTACTACAGCCTCTCGCTGGCAGGCGACGGAAGTGCCTACACGTTGACCGCGACGGCCCAGAATGGTCAGGAGGCCGACACCAAGTGCGGCAACCTGTCGCTGACCGATGCGGGCGTCAAAGGCGCCACCGGCACACTCGGCGCCGCCGAGTGCTGGTGAGGTAGTCGCCGAACCCCCGCGTTCAGAGCAGCGCTTCGATCTCCGGTACGAGCTTGAACAGGTCGCCGACCAGACCGATGTCGGCGACTTCGAAGATCGGCGCTTCGCCGTCCTTGTTGATCGCGACGATGGTGCCGGCATCCTTGATCCCGGTGAGATGCTGGATCGCGCCGGAAATGCCGATCGCGACATAGAGTTCGGGCGAAATGATCTTGCCCGTCTGGCCGACCTGCATGTCGCTCGGCACGTAGCCGGCATCGACCGCCGCGCGCGAGGCCCCGACGCCGGCCCCGAGCTTGTCGGCGAGCGAATAGATCACGCTGAACGCTTCCGCCGATCCCAACGCGCGGCCGCCGGAGACGACGCGGCTCGCGGTCTGCAGGTCCGGTCGATCCTTGGCCCCGGCTTGCAGTTCGACGAAGCGGGTGTGCGTCGGCAGGTCGGCACTGAGTGAAGCGGCTTCGATCGGCGCAGTCGAGCCACCCGCTGCAGTCGCGGCAAATGAGGCATTGCGCACCGTCGCGACCAGCTTGCGGTCTTGGGGCGCTTGCACCGTGATGATGGCATTGCCGGCGTAGATCGGACGCTGGAAGCTGTGGCTACCCAGCACTTTCATGATGTCGCTGACCTGGGCCTCGCCAAGCAATGCTGCGACGCGCGGCATCAGGTCCTTGCCGAAGGTCGTGCTCGGACCGAGCACATGCGTGTAGTTCGCGGCCAGTGCAACGACCTGCGGCGCCAGCACCGCGGCGAGCGCGTTTGCATTGGCCGCATTGGCGATGGTCAGCACGCGGCCGACGCCATCGAGCAGCGCGGCCTGGGCGGCGACCGGCGCCGGATCGGCGGCGAACACCGCGATGTCGATGCGCGCGGCGCCCATCTGCTTCGCAGCGGTCAGGGTCTTGGCGGTGCTCGGGTTGAGCTGGTCGTTGGCGTGTTCGGCGATGATGAGAATCTGGGTCATGGCGGGCTCCTCAGAGCAGTCCCTTGGACTTCAGTGCAGCGACCAGTTCGGCCGCATCCTTGACCATCACGCCCTTGCTGCGCTTGGCCGGCGGGGCGTACTGAGTGGTCTTCAGATGGTCGCCGGATTCGACGCCGAGCGAATCGAGCGTGATCGTTTCCAGCGGCTTCGACTTCGCCTTCATGATGTCCGGCAGCTTGATGAAGCGCGGTTCGTTCAGGCGCAGGTCGGTGGTGATGACAGCGGGCAGATCGACGTCGAGCACTTCCAGGCCGGCGTCGACTTCGCGCGTGACGCGTACGACCTGTCCATTGACCTCGACCTTCGAGGCCGAGGTCGCCTGGGCTTTGCCCCAGAGCGCCGCGAGCATCTGGCCGGTCTGGCTGCAGTCATCGTCGATCGCCTGCTTGCCGAGGATGACGAGACCGGGCTGTTCCTTCTCGACCAGCTTGAGCAGCGCGCGGGCCGCGGTCAGCGGCTGCAGCGGGCCATCGGTGGTGACATGGATGGCGCGGTTCGCGCCCATCGCCAGGCCGTTGCGCAGGTGTGCCTGGGCATCGGCCGGCGCGATCGTGGCGACGATCACTTCGCTGGCCACGCCCTTCTCGCGCAGGCGCAGCGCTTCTTCGAGCGCGATGTCGTCGAACGGATTCGGCGACAGCTTGACGCCGTCGGTGACGACGCCGGAACCATCCGGCTTCACTTGGATGCGCACGTTGTAATCGACCACGCGCTTGTAGGCGACCAGGATCTTCATTCGGGAGTCCTCGAATCCACCGGCCAGCGCCGGCAAAGGGCGCGCAGTTTAGCCGGAAGCCGTGTGAAGGCCTATTCGAATGCTCCCGTGCTAACACCCTGCCCGGGCATCGGCAATAATGCCGCCTTTCCAACGCCGGCCAACCCGGGGACATCGTGAAAACCCCCAAAGGCTTGCAACCGTTGCTCGACGACGGCGTCATCGATGAAGTCCTGCGGCCGCTCAAGAGCGGCAAGGAAGCCTCGGTCTACGTCGTCCGCTCGGGAGACGCCATCCGCTGTGCCAAGGTCTACAAGGACATGGCGCAACGCAGCTTTCAGGCGCGTGTGCAGTATCAGGAAGGGCGGGCCGTACGCGGGTCACGCCAGGCGCGGGCGATCGGCAAGGCCAGCAAGTTCGGTCGGCGCGAAGCCGAGGACGCCTGGAAGAACACCGAAGTCAACGTGCTTTACCAGTTCGCCGCAGCCGGCGTGCATGTGCCGAAGCCGCACGGCTACTTCAACGGCGTGCTGCTGATGGATCTGGTCGTCGATGAATCGGGCCACAGTGCGCCGCGGCTGGGCGAGGTCGATCTGCCGCCGGAAATCGCCCGCCTGTTCCACCATGACCTGATCCAGGACGTGGTGCGCATGCTCTGCCTCGGCTGGATCCATGGCGACCTGTCCGAGTACAACGTGCTGGTCGCCGAGGAAGGGCCGGTGATCATCGATTTCCCGCAGGTCGTCAGCGCCAGCGGCAACAACAATGCACGTCGCATGCTGCTGCGCGACGTGCACAACCTGCGCGACTGTCTCGCGCGCTTTGCGCCCGAACTCGCCAGCACCCATTACGGCGAGGAAATGTGGGCGCTGTACGAAAAGGGCGAGCTGAAACCCGACACCCTGCTCACCGGCAAGTTCGTGTTCGATCAGCGCCGCGCCAACGTCAAGTCGGTGATGCTGTCGATCGAGGACGCGCGCCAGGAAGCGCTGATTCGCGAGCAGGGCCGCAAGGAAGCCGAAGAGCGCGATTGACCGCCGGCGCCTAGTTCGGAAGAAAGGCGTTGTCGGCCGGGAAATCCGCGCGTGGCGGCAAGGCGTTCGGCGCCACCGTGTTCGGTGATTTGGGCAGCGAGGCATCGTTGGCAGCCGCGGCAGCGCGTTGCGCGGCCTTGTGCGGCACTCGCCAGAGCTGATTCACGTCGTAGAACGAAGGGCCGCGGGTCCAGCGTGCGTGGCCGGACTTGGCGGCTTCCGAAATCATCTTCAGGTCGCGTCCGGAACCTTGGAACAAGGGCGTCCACAGCCCGGCGCGGGCATCCACTTCGAGGCAGACGAAGTAGTGCTGGGCGGTCACCGCGTCGCGTGCGTCGGCGGTGCATTCGGCCCCGTGTTTCACCAGTTCGTCCGGATACATGTAGAGCACCAGGCCAGGTGCGAAAACGTGCGCCATAGGTCGAGTTTCCTTGAGGTGAGAACGCGCACTTGGCGCGGCAGATGCGGTCAGCAGGACGGCTGACCAGTCAGCAGCGCAAGGTGAACGGGATGTCCTTGGTGCCGTGTTCGAAATAATCCTCGCGCTCCGCCCGGCAATAGGGGCCGCCCATCGCGAAGCGACGGCAGGCGCTGGGGCGGGATTCGTAAATGCCGCAGCACATGCGGCTGCGATCCATCGCGACGCACCAGCCGTCTTCGCCGCGAGCCATGACGTCATAGCCGGCTGCGCTGCGTTCGATCAGATGCGGCGCGATCCGATCTTCCGGCATCAGCACCACGGTCAGGCGACAGCAGACCGCTTCGCAGTCGCTGCAGGACACGCTGGGGTCGACGCTCTCGGCGTAGGGGTCGGTCGGATAACCGTCGGTCTGGGTAGGATCGGACATGAGGTCTCCCCGGTAGGAAACGGCGCAAACACTGGCGCAGTGGTTGAAGCGAGGAGGGCGCCGCGTTGGAACGCAGGCGGCGCAAGCGGTATGAAACTGGGCGCAATCTTACGCGAAGCGGCGTCCGGCCGCCGGATTCATCCCGGCAGACGTCGACGAGCTGCCTGAACATAACGCTCGGCCGAGCCCTCGCCGAACGGGAAGAACAGCGACGGCTCGGTCAATTCCAGTTCCAGCACACAGGGCGAACCGTCGCCGGCGCGCAGCAGGTCGACCCGCGCATACAGCGGTGCGCCGCCGGGAATGGCTGCAACCACGCGGGTCGCCAGACCGATCTCGTCGACGCTCGGCGTACGTGCGGTGATTTCCTCGGGCGCAAAGAGTTTCTCGGTCGGACCCTCGTCCAGCCGCAGCAGGGGTCCCTTGCGAATGGCATGGCTGAACCTGCCGTCGAAGAACATCAGCGCGGTTTCGCCGGCCGAATCGACTTGATCGAGATAGGGCTGCACCAGCACGCTGCGGGCATCGGCAAGCAAGACATCGGCATGGCGGATCGCGGTCTGGATCTGGCGCCGCCGATATCGCTGTGCATCTTTCGACCCTGCACCGACCGCGGGCTTGACCACGAACTCATCGGTCGCGAGCGACGCAACGATGCCTTGCAGATCCGTGGCGCCGTGCGTTCCGGGCTCTAGGAAATGACTCGGGACGGTCGCCAGCCCCTGTGCCGCAAGGTCGGCCAAATAGTGCTTGTCGGTGTTCCAGCGCACCAGGCACGGCGGATTCAGCAGCAGCGTCTGCGCCGACACGCGCTCGCACCAGGCCAGGAACTCGGCCAGACGCGGCACGTAATCCCAGGCCGAACGCAGCAACACGAGATCGAACGTCGACCAGTCGACGCCGGAATCATCCCAGCACACGGCGACCGCATCGCTGCCGAACGCGTCGATCAGTGGTGGCAAATCCTCGTCGAGGGAGCGGGCTTCCTGGGCAGTGACGAGGGCGATCTTGGGCATGTCGGCATCCGGGCGTGAGAACGCGCATGCTAAGCGATGCGGGCGTGACGGCACACGTGCATCGACGCGCGGTTGCCGCCCGTGCCGCGACCCGCGATGATCGCGAGGACATACAGGGCAGTGCATGAGCGGCGAACGACCGACAGATTCCGATCTGCCGACCCAAATCCAGCACAAGCCATCTTCGGGCGCCGGGCCGCCGGTGCCGGACGGGACGCTTGTGGTCGCGCACGGCGCCGACGTGAAATCCGCATCGTCAATGAAGGTCGACCTCCGCGACGAAGCAACCGAGTCGCACCTCAGCCTGATCGGCAAGTGGATCGGGCCGTACAAGATCCAGGCCGAACTCGGGGCCGGTGGCATGGGTGCCGTTTATCTGGCCGAACAGTTCGAGCCGGTGCGGCGTCAGGTCGCGCTGAAAGTCATCAAGGCCGGCATGGACAGCGAGGACGTGCTCGCGCGCTTCCAGTCCGAGCGCGAACTGCTGGCGCGCATGAGTCACCCGAACATCGCCCAGGTGCTCGACGTCGGCGCGACGCCGGAAGGGCGCCTGTATTTCGCGATGGAATACGTGCCGGGCGTGCCGGTGAACGAGTTCTGCGATCGCCGCGGCATGGACATCGCGCATCGTCTGGAATTGTTCCTTCAGATCTGCGAAGGCGTGCAGCACGCGCATCAGAAGGGCGTGATCCATCGCGACATCAAGCCCTCGAACCTGATGGTCGCCGACTACCAGGGGCAACTGCTGGTCAAGGTCATCGACTTCGGCATCGCCAAGTCGATGGACGCTCATGGCCGTGGCGACACTGGCTCGACCCGTGTCGGTGTCCCGATCGGCACGCCTGCGTACATGAGCCCGGAGCAGGCCGCGGGTGATCTGGCCGCGATCGACACGCGTACCGATGTCTATTCGCTCGGCGTCGTGTTGTACCGGATGATCACGCACGATCTGCCGATTTCCGCCGACACCATCGCCAAGGCCATCGACAGCGATCTCGCGCGCGTGTTGCGGGAAGCGACGATCCGCCCGCCAAGCCGCAAGGTGCTGGAAATCGCAAAGGACGCCAAGGTCAACCAGGCCGACTGGAAGCGTGCGATGGCCAGCGACGCGCCGGCCCTGTCGCGAACGCTCAAGGGCGACCTCGACTGGATCACGCTGAAGGCGTTGGAGCGCGAGCGCGACCAGCGTTACGCCTCGGTATCCGAATTGGCGGCGGACGTGCGCCGCTACCTCGACGGCGAGGTCGTGCTGGCGGGACCACCGAGCAAGCTGTATCGCGCCCGCAAATTTGTCGCCCGCAACAAGCTTGCCGTTGGTGCGGCGGCAGCCGTGGTGTTGTCGCTGATCCTCGGCATCATCGGCACCAGCTACATGACGATCGAGGCGCAGCAGCAACGCGCCCGCGCCGAGGCGGCCTTGAAGGATGCGCAGCAACAGCGCGACCGCGCCGAGGCCGAGAGCGCACGCGCCATCGCGACGCGCAGCTTCCTCGAGGAAATGATCGCCGCGCCGGACCCATGGAAGCTTCAGGGCGGCTCGCCGGAAACCCGCAACGTGCGCGTTGTCGAAGCGCTGCAAACGGCCGCCGCCAATCTCGAAAAAGGACTCGCCGACAACCCCGCGCTGCGCGGCGAAATCGCGACGATGCTCGGACGCACCCTGCGGCGGCTGGGGCAGCTGGATGCCGCTCGCGAGCAGTTGGATGCGGCTGTGGCCGACCTGGGCAAGGTCGATGCGGCCCAGGCGGGGCCGCGCATGCGAGCGGAGCTCGAGCGCGCCCTGCTGTTGAGCGAGCAGGGAGAGCATGCCGAGGCGAAAAAGGTCTTCGATCAGCTGTTGCCCGGCATTTCAGCCATTGATGGATTGCCCGCCGAGACGATCGACGAAGTCCGTCGTGCCGCTGCCAATTCACTTGCGGCACTGGGCGAGGGGGATGCGGCCGAAGCGCTGGCGAGAGAAAACCTGCAGCGGGCGATTTCGGGTGATGGGGAGTTCAGTGCTGCAGCCAGTGGCGCCAAGGCTGCCTTGGCCGACGTTCTGGGAGAACGCGGTTCCTGGGATGAGGCCGAGCGCCTGATCACCGATGCCTACAACACCGAACGTCAGCGACTTGGCCAAGCCCATCCTTCGGTCCTCCAGTTGCTTGCGAATTCGGCGACGCTGGCCTTCCGGCGCGCCGATTTTGTGCTGGCCGAACAACGCTATCGCGAGGCAGCGCAAAGTGCAGAGCAAGTCCTGGGTCGGGAACACCCGGAAACATTGCGCGCCTGGGCACATGTCGCCGTGGCGCTTGCCAACTCCGGCAAGAACAAGGAAGCCATCGTCTTGTTCGATGAATTGATCGGTCCACGCACCGCGCTCCTCGGTCCCGATCACCCGGATGTTCTGATGATGCGAATGAACTACGGCGTCTCGCTCAGGGCAGTCGGTCGATCTGCCGAAGCTGAAAGGGATCTGGATGACGTCTATCAGCGTCGTCGCCGCGTGCTCGGCGAAACCCATCCGGAGACCTTGCGCGTTCTCGGTGTTCTCGGCGTCATGGCGATCGATGCGAAGAACTATGGGCGCGCTACCACGTTGCTGCGTCAGGCGTCGGAGTTGTACGAGCGCGCCAATGGGCCGACCCATCCAGAGTCGATCGTCATCCGCAACAATTATCTCGCTGCACTCCGGGATTCTGGCGAACCGCAAGCGGCTGCAGAATCCTATGCGTCCTTGCTGAAGGTAGCGCAAGCCGCATTTCCGGAAGGCAACGTGACCATCGGCGCGATCCAGGGCAACTACGGACTGGCCTTGGTCGAACTGAAGCGGTTCGCCGAAGCGGAGCCGCTGTTGATCGACAGCTTTCGAATCATTCGCAAAGTGCTGCCTGAGAACGATCCGCGCAACGACGTGCCCAAGCATCGCCTCGAACGGCTGTACCGTGAATGGGGCAAGCCGGAGCGACTTTCCGAAGCGCTTCGGCCCTGAACTTTCAGTGGTCGCAGGTGGCGGGGCCGGAGTCGGGACTGTTCTCCATGCTGTCCCGGAACAGGCGATCGTCGTAACAGGCAGGTCCGCCGACGAAAAGAATAGAGTCGTTCAGGGGGCGATAACTGCCGAACTGATTGGCGTCCAGCGTCAGGCGCCAGGTGGCGGGGCTGCCCGGAAGTCGCTGGGCGCGGCTCGAGAAGTCACTCCAGCGCAGACTGTCGTCATCGCCTGGTGAGAGCGGCCCGAAGAAGCGGAAACTCCATCCGTACTCCGAGCCGAAGGCCGCGTTGTGGAACTTGATGTCCACGATCACGCGGCTGCAGTTCAGAACTTCGAATCGCGCAACATCGCGCGGATACTTGAAGTAGTAGGTGCTGCCAGCCACAAAGTCGCGGCCGAATTGCGATGCTGGCTGCGCTTGCACGTCCACGGCCTGCTGGCAGCCACCGGGTTCGGACGGTGTCGACAGTGCCGTCTGGATATCGCTGGTGAAGAATCCACCGGCACCTTCGGGCTGACGAATCACGATGACGGTCGAGCCGACGTCGCGTTGCACGGCATCGGCCTGGTTGTCGCCGTTGCCATCGCCACCATTGGGGGCATTGTTTTCGGTGCCATCGGGGATGCCGTCGCCGTCCGCATCCGGTACCTGCGTCAGGCTCCATACCCCGGTGTTCGTGCCGGCGTGAATGACGTTGAAGTTGAACGGATCGACGGCGAGAGACAGGGCGGCATCGGCGGGCAAGCCGACGCTGATCGAGCGCCATGTCGCGCCACCATTCTCACTTTTGTAGATGGCGCCGGGATTGGCAGGTGTTCCGCTGCCCGACGCATAGAGCGTGTTGCCGCTGAGATCGGAAGCGTCCACGGCAATGGCGCGGATATCGGCGTTGCCGCTGAGACCTTCGCCCGACTCCGTCCAGGTGGCACCGCCATTCACGGTCTTGTAGATCGTGCCGGAATTGGGCACAGCGAAATCGACCGTCGTCGCCCACAACACCTGATCGTTCGTCGGATGCATCGCCATCGACAGCACATCGTGCACGACGTTGGTCTTGCCCAGTTGTTTTGGCAAGCCGGTGCTTGTCTGGCTCCACGTTGCCCCGCCATCGGTACTCTTGAAGACGCCGGTGATCGGGTCAAGTGATGTTGGCAGCAGTCCGTTGGTGCCGATGTAGCTTCCCACGTACAAGGTGTTGCCATTTTGCGGGCTGATGACGACCGGTAACAGGGATGCAAGTTGACGTTCTGGCGTTGGCTGGGCGGTGCATGGGGGATTCGTGCCCGTGGTACTGACCGGACAAGCCGACCCGGTCCACCGTTCCGGAAGCCCGTTGCCGGCAGTGTCGAGCGCCGCCCACGTTGATCCCGCGTTATTCGTCACGATGATCTTGTGGCTGTATATGCCACGCGAATGTTTGATGTTTGGTGTCACGCTGGTGTCCACGGTCACGACCGTCGGATTGCGGAAGCCGTCGGCTGTGGCCAAGAGCCGTTGCAGTGGTCCACTGTTGCATGGCCCGCTCGGAGGCGGCGACGTGCACGAGCGCAAGTCGATCGCGATGGCGCGCACGGTGCCGAGGTCGCTGTAGTCGTTTGGCACGACACCGAACCGCGGCAGCCCACCATCGATCACCGACCAGTTCAGGCCGCCATTGGTGCTTTTGTAAAGACCGGCATTGCGATAGCGATAGGTTGGGAAGCCCGCCACCGAGGATCGGCCCGATGCATAGATCGTGGCGCTATTGATCGCGGGTGGTGGCGACGCGGACCCGACTCCCGCGGTCGTGGGGTCGAAGGTGATGGCGCGAATCTGGCTGGCCCGCAATCCGCTGTTGAGCACGCTCCAGTTGTTGCCGGTATCGACGGAGCGGAACATGGCTGGAGACGAGTAGAACGAGTCGCCGAAACCGGCAAACAAGTATTTGCCTGCACCGCCTGGGCCGATCGTCAATGCGTTCGGATGCACGGCCAGGGCGCGGATGTTGCTGGCTCGCATACCGACGTGGCTGCTGGCCCAGGTCGTTCCGCCATCGATGCTCCGGAACAATCCATCCCCCTGCGTAGACAGCCAGATCGCGGTGCCCGGCGCCGGGAACCCGGGGCTGAAATTGAACATGAAAGGCTGGACGATCGCCGCCTTGCCGGACAGGTCGGTGTAGGTGGGATTCGAAGTCAATCCCGAAGTGATGACAGTGGCCGTGGCTCCGCTGTCGTTCGAGACCTGCGGCCCAACCGACAAGGTTTCGTCCGAGAAGAACACGGTTGCGGACAGCGACGGATGGGCGAGGACCTGCATGGCTTCACGTGTGGTCGCCGTCCAGGTGGATCCGGAGTCGACGCTCTTGTGCAGCATTCCGTCGATCGACGCGTACACCGTGCGGTTCGGAAAAGTTCCGGCACCGAAGCTGATGTCATAGCTGTAGCTTGCATTGGGACCGACGGCCGACCAGGTCGTGCCTCCGTCGAGGCTGCGATACAGCACCGGCGAGGACCCGGTGTCGGTGTACTCGACGCCGGCCAGCAATCGGTTCGGGCTGCCCGATTCGATGGCAATGCCGTAGAAGCGGGCATTCGGTAGTCCGGTCCCCGCAGTTGCAAAGGTTGCACCACTGTCGATCGTCTTGAGCAGCAGGGGGGAAGTCGGCGGCGTAATCACCCCGTTCGAAAGCGTCAGAAAGAATCGGCCGGTCGAGCCGGGTTCGTCAGTCGCTTGCCAGGGGTAATGTCCGGCCGGAATCACGAAGCCGGTCGGAATCCAGGACTGACCGTAGTCGGTACTGCGATAGAGGCGATTGCCGAAGTCGAACACGTACAGGTGGCCGGGAGCTTCGGCGTCGATCACCATCGGGTTGTTGGTGACGTCGACCAGCCCGTCGTTCGAGGCATTCCAGGTAATGCCGCCGTCTTCGGAGCGGAAGAAGCCGCCGCGCGTGGTCGCATACATCGTCGTCGGCGTGTTGGGGTCGAAGCGGACTTCGTAGACGGTGCCGCCATCGGGTCCGTTGCTGGTCCAACTGCCGTTGCCTGCCCATGTGGTCGTGGTCGCGGCCAACAAGAAGCATGCCGTAATTCTTGCCAAAGTGGATCCGGTCATGACGGTCACCGTCCTGTCAGCTTTCTATCGAGAGGCGTTCATGGCGCACAACTTGCCATGAGCGTCGGGTTGCTTTCGAGTCCGTCAGCGAACAGGCGATCATCGATGCACGCAGGTGCGCCGACAAATCGGATGGCATCGTCTTCCGGCCGGTAGCTGCCCGGCTCACCTGCAGCAAGGGCTACGCGCCAGGTCGATGTGCCGATGCGAGTGACGCTTGGCAGCATATGCCAGCCGATGCTGCCCTGTTCTCCCGCTTCGGCCGGACCGAAATAACGGAAGCGCCAGCCCGGCGCCGAGAAGTCTTCGCCATGGTAGGTGATGTCGACCACCACGCTGGCACAGCTGGAGATATCGAACTGACGGGCCGGCAAGGGGTGCAGCAGCGTCTGGCCGGTGTCGGGATCGATGTCGATGGAGAGTTCGGTGGTTGCGATCGCCGAGACATCGACGGCTTGCGTACATGCCGACGCGCCGGGGCCGGTTCCCGAGACGATGGCACTCGTGATCGCCGCGCCACCTGTCGTATCGCGAATCACGATGACCGACGTGCCGACATCACGTTGCGCCGAATCCATCTGCCCGTCGCCATTGCCGTCACCGGGACCGACGATGCCGCCGGGCACGTCGGGAGCCTGGTCCTCGACGTCGTCGGGAATGCCGTCGCCATCCTGATCCGTGCGGCGGGTGATGCTGTAGACGCCGGTGTCGGTACCGGCATGCAGCTGGTTCGGATTGTTCGGATCGACCGCAACGGTGTAGGCCGATTCAGCGGGCAGTCCGATGCTGATCGAGAGCCACTGGATCGATTGCGTCCCGGAATTCCACAGGCCGCGATAAACCGCACCGGGGTTGGCGCCATTGCCGCCGGCCGCGGCGTACAGGATGTTGGGGTTCTGCGGGTCGAAGGCGAGGTCGCGCAGTTCCAGGCTGGCGTTGATGCCGTTCGCGAATTCGGCCCAGGTGGCGCCGGCGTCGTTGCTGCGCAGGACGGTCGACGTGCCCGAGGCATAGAGGTCGCGCATGGCGAGCCAGAGCACTTGCGGGTTGCCGGGATCGACCAGCAGGTCGACCACGTCGCGCGAGGCGTTCGGATAGACGGCGGCATTGATCTTCGCGGGCAAGCCGGTGACGCGGGACCAGGTCGCGCCGGCGTCGGTGCTCTTGAAGAGTCCGCTTTCGCGCGCGGTGTCGAGCGGAATGGCGTCGCCGCTGTCGAGGTCGTAGAACTCCGCTTCGGTGCCGACATAGATGCGCAGCGCGTTGGCGGGATCGACCGCGACGACGGTGGGCGTCACCCGTTGCAGGATCTCGTTGACCCGGAAATTGCTGCGCGGGAATCCCGGATTGACGCTCAAGTCGGTCCAAGTGGCGCCGCGGTCGTTGCTGCGAAGAACGCGATGGGTCTGGTCGGCGATCAACTGGTCGTCCGGCGCGCGTCCGTGGCCGACCGCGTAGACGCGCTGCAACGGCCCGTTCGCGGTGGTGCAGGGGGGACGCGCAGGAATTCGGGTCGAGCGCCAATGCGCGCAGCGGACCGAGATAACTGTTGGAGACCGGCAGATTGCCGTCGAGGGTGCCCCAGTTCGCGCCGCCGTCGTCGCTGCGGTAGAGCCCGAAATTGACGTAACCGGTGTTGCCGTTGGAGGCGGCGCGTCCGCCGGCGTAGATCGTGGTGGCCGCGACGCTGCCGGTGGTGGTCGGATCGATCGTCAGGGCCTCGATGTCGACGGCGCGCAGTCCGTTGTTGGCCGCGCTCCACGTGTTGCCGCCGTCGACGCTGGCGTGCAAGGCCGCCGATGCGATCGAGAAATTCGCCTGCCCGGCCCAGATGCGCTGGCTGACGCCGTTGCTCGTCGTCGCCGGATTCGGATGGACGGCCAGGGCGCGGATGGCGGCCGACGCCGGCGACGCAGCGACAGGCGACCAGAGGGTGCCGGTCGGGTTCAGCTTGAACATGCCGGCACCGGTCGTGGACGCGAACAACCGGGGCGAGGCGCCGCTGCTCCAGACCAGATGACGGGCGCCGGCCGATACCGGCACGCCGGTCGCGGTATAGCTGGCGTTCGGCGTCAGGCCGTCGAACACGGCGGTGGGCGTGTACAGCGAGGCGCCGTCGAAATCGATGCGGTAGACGCCTTCGGTGCTGGCGATCCAGGCGCGGTCGGCCGTTGTCGCATCGGCGGTGACCGATACGCCGGCGGCACCGACCAGGGTCCAGGTCGCGCCGCCGTTGTTGCTGTGGAACACGTCGTAGCTGCCGACCACCGTCCAGAGGTCGCCGTCGATGCCGAACGACAGGCGGTCGATGCTGCCGCTGGCGGACAGGCTGGTTGCCGTGAAGTTGGCGCCGCCGTCGGTGCTGACATAGAGCGGCTGGTTGCCCACGCCGCCGTCGACCAGGCCGACGAACACGCGCAGCGGGTTGGCCGGATCGAACGCGATCGACGTGACCGCGCGGTCCGCCGGCAGTCCGGTCCCGATCTGGAAGAAGTCGAGGCCGCAATTCGTGCTCTTGAACAGCATCGGTCCGCGGCCGCTGCCGCTGGTGCCCGTGCCGAGCAGCAGCACGCAGGCGATGCCGGCCTTGTCGGCGAATGCGGTGGGATGGACGTCGCTCGGCAGGCTCTCGGGCAGGATGGCCCAGGTCGACCCCGCATCGTCGCTGCGATAGATCCGCGACCAGGAATCGAAGGTGTAGAGCGTGGCCGGCTGCTCCGCATCGAGCATCAGCGGCAAGCCGTAAATCGTGTCGGCGACGATGCCATGGTCGGCGGCCGCCCAGGTGCCGCCGCCGTCGACGGAGCGAAACACGCCGCCGTTGGTGGTCGCGTAGGCCTTGGCCGGGTCGGTCGGGTCGAACACGATCTCGTGCACGCGCCCGCCGAGCGGTCCGGCCGTCGTCCATTGGGCATCACCGCCGAGGGCCGCCGTCGACAGGCCCAGTCCTGCAAGAACACACCAGAAACGCGCAAGCCGCATCGGTCGATCCCCAGTGATGACGGCGTCATGCTAGCGCCGTGCCGGCGTCGTGTCGTGAATTCGGGCCCGGGCCCGGATCGGACGCATCGCCGTTCGGCGGCGGACAACAATCGTGAAACTGCCGGCGATGGCGCATTCAGGCGGCCGCACGGTTCCCGGCGTCAAGGGCGTTTTCGCGGCCTTCACGTTCATTTCGTCTTGGATGGCGTGTGTGTCTGAGCGCAAGTGCTGGCGCGGATTGTGCTAAGTGGGTCACAGGTTCGGTCGTCTGCAATCGATGTGCGCGACGAACCGGCCGGCTGCGCTGCGCGTGTGCAGGCGGGCGCGTGATGCGGGCGCGGGGCGGCCTTGCGCAGAATCGCGCCGGGTTCCGCTACACTGACATCCAAATGGCAATTTGTTGACTTGCGTCACATTTCCCTGGGGGCGACATCGAATGGGCTCGAACATGAAACAACACTCCCGTCTCCCCGGTAGCGCCGGCCGTTGTCTCGCACTGTTGTCGCTGCTGCTGCCGATGGCCTCGATGGCGCAGGTGATCTACACCTACGATGCCGTGCCGACTTCCACCACGATCAATGACAACGCCTGCACCTCGGTCACCATCAACGTGCCCGACACCTTCAATGTCGGCAACGCGCACGTCGCCATCGGAGTCGATGTAACGCATACCTATCGTGGTGATCTGAGGCTGGAAGTCGATCCGCCGGAAGCCGGCGAAGCAAACAAGATTTTCTTGGATCGCATCACCGGTGACGCCAACGAAAACTTCCGCATCATGGTGTCCACCAATGACGACACCACGGCGTCGAGCAACGATGGCAGTAACGATTTGGCCGGACAGCCTGTTCGCTATCGCCGCCTAGTGCAGTACACCAACACGGGTGGTGGCGTTGGCCCATTCAACGACACCAACACCAATCACCCCGTCAACGGCAACTGGGTCATCTCGGTCTGCGATGCAGCGAACAGCGACGTGGGCACGTTCAATAGCGTGCGCTTGGTGCTGCGCAATCAGTCCGAAGTCGCGCCGGCGTCCTGCGGCACCAAGAGCACCTACGCCTGGAGCAGCAACGGCAACAACGTTGCGTTCAGCACCACCGGTGCGATCAACGGCATCACGATGACGCAGCCGTCCACGAGCGGGGAAGCCACGGGTGATACCAGCACCGGCTCAAACCCCAGTTTCCGCACCAGTACCGGTCAAACCGGGAATAGTACCGGCGGCTATTACCGGTTCTACATGAACCTTTCGACATCGGGTAATCCCGAGCCCAACGGCATGGAATGGGCGGTCTTCAACTTCGACGTGCCCGTGCATGGATTGAGCTTCTCGACGCTGGACACCGACTCGTCCTCAGCTCAGTTCGAGGACTACATGCGTGTCGAGGGCTTTGACGATACCGCCATGACCATTCAGGTGCCGCGTCAGTCGGTGCTCGCCAACAGTCAGTTGAGCTACGCAGGTGATTGGGTGGAAGGCGACAGTAATGTTGACGACAACAGCACCGATGGCAACGCCACTTGGACGTTCACCAAGCCGGTTCGGCGCGTGCGCGTCACCTATGCGCAGGGCGATCAGCCGAACAACAATTCCGGCAATCAGCTAGTCGGCATCGGTACTGTCAGCTTCTGCGGCTTCGATTTCGGCGATGCGCCGGACAGCTACGACACGAACTTCAACGACGGCGGTGCCCGTCATACGCTGGGCAACCGCAACGTGTACATGGGCACCATGCCTGATGGCGAAGGCGATGGTATCGGTGACACGAACGCCGACAGCGACGGCGCCGACGAAAACGGTTCGCTGACGCTGCCGACCTATGTGGGCGGAGGCGGCGGCAACCCGCATTACCAATGCACCTGGTCGGGCGGCACCTATTCGACCGCGCCCGGCGAATACTGCGTCACCGTGAACGTGACCAACAATTCCGGCACCGGCGCCCAGCTCGTCGGCTGGCTCGACATGAACGACGACGGCGACTTCCTCGACGCCAACGAACGCAGCCTGCCGCGTCTGGGCGGATTCACCACAGCACCTTCGGGCGACACCACCTTCACCACCGCCAACATTCCGAACGGCACGACGAACGTGACGCGTGTGCTGGTGTGGTCCGGCCTGCCCGGTGCCAACCTGAACAGCGACACCTACCTGCGCCTGCGCATCACCACCGACAGCTCCTTCATGAGCGACTCGTCACCGTCGCCCGTCGGCCTCGCCAGCGACGGCGAAGTGGAAGACCATCGCATTCCGGCCAATACCTTGCCCGTCACGCTGTCGTGGGTGCGCTCGCGCATCGTCGAAGGCAAGCTCGACCTGCGCTTCGGCACCGCCAGCGAAATCGACAACATCGGCTTCACCGTGGAAGAACGCGGTGCCGATGGCCGCTTCGTGCCCGTGGCCGCGTCGTCGATGATCGCGAGCCAGCGCAACAACACCGCCGAAGCGAGCAGCTACGCCACGCAACTTGCGACGGTGCCTGCGACCGGCAAGTTCTACCTGGTCGATCATTCGAGCAGCGGCGCGCGCGCCGTACACGGCCCGTTTGAAGTGGGCGCGAACTTCGGCATCGACAGTTCCGCCGAACGCTTCCGCTGGGACGACACCGCGAATGCCATCGCCCAACTCAAGGCGCTGGCACGCAGCACGGCCTCGTCGAACGCCGGCAAGCTCTGGGTCGAACAGGCCGGCTTCCATCGTGTGACGGCCACGCAGCTTGCAGCGGCCGGCGTGCACCTTGAAGGCGTGCCGGTCGAACGGATCGCCGTCACCTTCCGTGGCCAAGGCGTGCCGCGCCGCATCGTTCCGGACAGCGGCAACTTCGGCGCGAACTCGTACATCGACTTCCTCGCCGGCACGCACGAATCGCTTTACACCAAGGCGTTCCCGTACCTGGTGCGCGGCGACGCGATCGGCGTCGTCGCCATCGACCGCAACAACTGGGTGGCCGATACCGAAACCTCGGCCTGGTACTGGGCGGAATCGCGCTACGCGCCGGACAACAAGTACAACCATTCCTCGCCGACGGGCGACCCGTGGCATGCCGACGAACTGCTCGCCTACGCGAACCAGCCAGTGAGCCGTTCGGTGTCGCTGCCGGTATCGGCGGTCGCGACCGATGTCGGCGACATCGCCGAACTGCAAGCCGACCTGATCGGTCTGACCAACTTCGACGGCGGCGAAGCCGATCACCATGCGCTGCTGCAAATCGACGGCCAGACCGTGGCCGACGAGCGCTTCGACGGCAGCGTTGGGCACAGCGTGCGCCTGCGTCTGCCGCTGTTCGGTGCCGGCCAGCTCGACGTCGGCGTGGTGCTGCCGGGCGACACCGGCTTCGAGTTCGACATGGCCTACATCGACCGCATCAACCTGCGCTATCCGCGCCTGCCGGTCGCGGACGGCGAGCGTCTGTTCATCGACGCACTGCAAAGCGGCCATGCGTTCTTCGTCGAAGGCGCGGGCGACGGCGACATCCTGCACAGCTTCCTGTCCGGCTTTGAAGGCCCGGACAGCGTGGCCGGATTCCGCGTCGATGGACTGGCCGACGGCGAAATCGTCGCCTATGTCGGTCGCGGCGACGACTGGCAGTGGATCGCCCATTCCGTGCAGGCCACGGGCGGTACGGCCCTGCTGCCGTCCGACACCGGTTCCTCGTACTGGGTGTCGAACGTGTCGGGCCTGCGCGCGCCGCAGATCGAACCGCTGGAATCGGCTGCGCCGCTGATTGCCGGTCAGGCCGACTACCTGATCATCAGCCCGACGCTGTTCCTCGACGAACTGCAACCACTGGTCGGCTTGCAGCAGTCGCGCGGGCTGAACGTGCGCGTGGTTGACCTGCAACAGATCTACGACCAGTTCAACGACTCGGTGCCGGAAGCGGCGGCGATCCAGCGCTTCCTCGATGCGGCGGTGCCGGCCATGGGCGTCGAGTACGTGCTGCTGGTCGGCGGCGACACCTACGACTACAAGAACAACCTCGGCACCGGTTCGATCTCGCTGGTCCCGACGCAGTACACGAAGCTTGGCGATGTCATCACCTTCGCGCCGGTCGATGCGTTCTATGCCGATGCCGATCGCGATGGTGCGCCGGAGTTCGCGCTGGGTCGTTTGCCGGTGCGTTCCATCGCCGAATTGCAGGCGCTGACGGCGAAGCTCGTGGCGGTGAACGGCAGCGTGCCGGATCGCAAGCTGATGCTGGTGGCACAGGCGGCGGACGGCGAGGAAGACTTCGCCGGCATCAGCGATGCCTTCGCCGCGCAGTTGCCGAATACCTGGGCAACCAGCCGTGCCTATGCCGACGATCTGGGCACGGCCGGTGCGCGCTCTGCGCTGCTGGGCGCGCTGAACGGCAACGTGCAGATGGTGAGCTACGTCGGCCACTCGGCGGCCTTGCAGTGGGGTTCCAATGCGATCCTGAGCGCGACCGATATCGCTTCCACCACCGGTACGCCGGTCGATCTGGTCGTGCAGTGGGGTTGCTGGAACAGCTACTTCGTGTCGCCGAACGCGAACTCGCTGGCGCACAAGTTCCTGAACACGGCGGGCCACGGCGCGGCCGGCGTCATCGGCGTGAGCAGCCTCACCGAACTGTCCGCACATGAAGCGCTCGGTTCGGCGCTGTATCCGGAACTGTCGGTCGGCACGCGCATCGGCGACGCCCTGCGCCTGGCGAAGATGCAGTTGGCGACCGAAGGCACGACGCACGCCGACATCCTGAACGCGGCCACCCTGCTCGGCGACCCGGCACAACCGGTTCGCTGAGTCCGGCGCAACAAACAGAAAGGCCGCGTCGGCAACGGCGCGGCCTTTTGCTTGCTTCGTCGTCGATCAGAGATTCTGGTAGTTCGGCCCCGCGCCGCCTTCCGGCGTCACCCAGGTGATGATCTGGTAGGGGTCCTTGATGTCGCAGGTCTTGCAGTGCACGCAGTTCGCGGCATTGATCTGCAGGCGCTTTCCGGCCTCGTCCTGAACCATCTCGTAGACGCCGGCCGGGCAGAACTTCGTGCACGGATTGCCGAATTCTTCCGCGCACTTCGTGATGCAGACATTGGTATCGGCGACGTGCAGGTGGACGGGCTGGTCCTCGTCGTGCTCGGTGGCGGCGAAGTAGACCGAGGCCAGGCGATCGCGCGGCGGCAGAGAACGATCAACCCAGTGCCGGTCGATGTCGCCGATTTCGTTGACGCGCTTCAGTTGCGCGTGGTCGGCATGGTTGCGCAGCGTCCACGGCGAATGACCCGCGGTGACGGTCTCCCAGCCGGCATTGATCATGCCCATCCACAACCCGCCGTGGAAACCGGGCTTGATGTTGCGCACCTTCTTCAATTCGCTGACCACTGGCGACGCCCGCAGTGCGGCGTCGAAGCCGACCACGCTGTTGGTGCGCGCGATGTGTTCGGCGGCGATGATGCCGCCGCGCATGGCCTGATGGGTGCCCTTGATCTTCGGCACGTTCAGGGTGCCGGCGGTGTCGCCGATCAGGATCGCACCCGGCATCTCGACCTGGGGCAGCGACTGGAAGCCGCCCGCCGAGATCGCACGCGCGCCGCCCGAGAGGATCGTGCCGCCTTCCAGCATCGGGCGGATCAGCGGATGGTGCTTGAGCTGCTGGAACAGCTCGAACGGCATCAGCTTCGGGTCCTGGTAGTCGAGGCCGCAGACGTAGCCGATGGCGATGCGGTCCTGGTCCAGGTGATAGATGAAGCTGCCGCCGTAGGTGGCGTTGTCCGAGGGCCAGCCAAAGGTGTGGATGACGCGGCCCGGCGTTACTCGGCCCGCGGGCACCTGCCACAGTTCCTTCATTCCGACCGAGTAGGTCTGCGGGTCGCAGTACTTGTCGAGTTCGTAGCGCTTGATCAGCTGCTTGCTGATGTGGCCGCGCACGCCCTCGGCGAACACGGTGATCGGCGCGTGGATGTCGATGCCTTGCGTGTAGCTCGGCTTGTGCGATCCGTCCTTGGCCACGCCCATGTCGCCGATGCGTACGCCGCAGACTGCGCCCTTGTCGTCGAACACCGGCTCGCTGGCCGCGAAGCCGGGGAAGATCTCCACGCCCAGCGCTTCCGCCTGCGGCGCCAGCCACGCACACAACGCGCCGAGCGAGACGATGACGTTGCCGTGGTTGTTCATCTGCGGCGGCAGCGGCAGCTTCCACTGCTTCTTCTGGCCGAGCAGATAGAACTCGTCCGAGGCCACGTCGACGCAGATCGGCGGCGGCGACTTGCGCCAGTCCGGCAGCAATTGGTCGAGCGGGCCGGTTTCGATCACCGCGCCCGAGAGGATATGGGCGCCGACGGTCGATGCCTTCTCGATCACGCAGACGCTGGTTTCGGGTTTCAGCTGCTTCAGCCGGATCGCGAACGCGAGCCCGGCCGGACCGGCGCCGACGACGCAGACGTCGTATTGCATAATTTCGCGTTCGCTCATGGCACCGTCCTGTTCCGCAAAGGTCGGCATTATCCCGGTCGGAACGGTCGCGGGGCAATGAAGCACGCCGCTATGCTCGGACCATGACTGCCGTGCTTGGCGTCGTCGCGTTGGCCGGCGTGGCGACCGTGTCCGATGAGGCCATGGCTGCGGGTATCCGTTCGCTCGGCGGTTTCGCACCGTTCGGTGCGGACGAGTTGCGGATACCTGCCGCGCGATGGTGGGTGGCGCGGTCGTTTCATGGCACCGGTGTCGCCGAATGGCGTGGATGCGTGCTGGCACTGGATGGCCGCCTGCGTGATGGTGCCGCGTTTCGTCGGCGTCACCGTATCGACGACGGCTGCGGCGATGCCGAAGCCCTCCTGCGCGCCTACGCCGATCGCGACGTGCATCTGTTCGACGACCTCGACGCCGACCTCGCGCTGGTGCTGCTCGATCCGGCACGGCGTCGCGTCGTGCTGTACCGCGACCCGCTCGGCGAGCGCGGCCTGCGTTACGTGCGCGAGGGCGACCGCCTGTTCGTGTCGAGCCGCGGCAGTGCGCTGCTGGCGCTGCGCGGCGAACGCCTGCAACCGGACGACACGGCGATGGCGCATTTCTTCGCCCTGCGCGCGCCGCCGGACGACGTGGCGTGGATGCACGGCGTGCGCGAATTGCCGGCCGGCGGCCTGCTGATCATCGACGATGGTCGCGAGCGGCAAACGCGCATTGTGCCCGCGCTGCCGTCGTCGCCGTTGCGCTTTCGCAGCGACGACGCGGCGGCAGACGCCTGGCGCGATACGGTTGCGCAGGCAGTGGCCCGTGCCGGTGCCGACGCCGCGACATCGGCGCTGATGCTGAGCGGCGGCATCGACTCCACCTTGCTCGCCTCCTGTCTCGATCCGGCGCGTTCGCTGGCGGTGAGCTGGGCGGTGCCGCATCTGCCCGATTGCGACGAATCGGCCTTGGCCGCCGCGACGGCTGCACAACTGCGGTTGCGTCATGTGCGCGCGCCGGACGGAAGCCACGAACCGCTCTCCGATCTGCCGAGCTGGCCGATGGAAGACGAGGCACCGCTGGCGAATCCGTATCGTCGCCTCAATCAGGCGCTGTTCGCCGCGGCACGTGCCGAAGGCGCCACGGTGCTGCTGTCGGGCAATTTCGGCGATCACATCTATGCCGATGGCCGCGACTGGCCGGCCTCGTTCGTGCGCGAACGCGGCATGCTTGCCTTCGTCGCCGAGTTGGTTGTCCAGACGGCCCGTCAGCGGTTCGCGCTGCGGCATGACCCGGGCGTGCGCGGCCTGCTGTCGTGGCTGCGCCCGAGTCGCACATGGGTGCCGGACTGGTTGACGGATACCGCAAGGGACCGCTTGCCGGACACCGCCGAACGGCGCGGCTGGCCGCGGCGGGTCGAGGAAGCCTTCGGACGCGCCAGCGCGCAGGACGCCGAACTGGCGCGCCGCTACGCGAACGCGCATGGTCTGGAACTGCGTTTTCCGTATCGCGACCCGGCGCTGTTGGCGTTCGTTCTCGGTCTGCCTGCGCACTATTCGGATTCGGCGCGCGGGCCGAAATGGTTGAGTCGGCAGGTGTTGTCCGGGCGCGTGCCGGAGTCGGTTCGCCTGCGCCCCAAGCTCTGCAGCCTGACGCCGCTGTTCCAGTGGGGTGCTCGATCGTCATCGCGCCGAGGTCGAACGCCTGCTGCTGGATGCCGATGCGCGATGGCCGCGCTACATCGATCGCGATGCGTTGATGCGGGCACTCGCAAGCCCCGAATCGGACGCGCAATTGCTGCCGATCTGGCTGGCGATCTCGTTCGAGCTGTGGTGGCGGGCGCATTGGGCAGCAGGGCCGGCCGTGTTAGCATCCCGCCAGCTTTCTTCCGAAAACAGGTAGTGCCATGCCCGGTCATGTCGAACACATCGTTGAACCTGCGGATACCGATGCGCGTGCGAGCTATGTCGCTCCCGAGTTGCGCGATCTGGGCGATGTGCGTGACCTGACGCTCGGCGCATCACCGGGAACCGGCGATTCGGGCGGTTCGGGTACGCATCGGGCAATGAACCGTCCGGGACAGGGGCAGCGCACCTGATATCCATCGGGTTGGGGGATGGGGTGTGCGCACGGACTGACCTCGTCCTTGCCGTCGCCGGGCAAATCGAAGCGTGTTACGACACCCGTATCGCCGGTGTGCGCGTGTTTTGCAGCGAAGCGATTGACGGATTCGGGCGGGCTGATGAATCGGCCGTCGTCGCGGCAGCGGATGCGCCGACGAGTTGGCAGGACGAGCTGACGACGCAAGGCTTTCTCGTCGGCGAATTGCGGCGTGTCGATGTCCGATCGTCGGGGCGACGGCGACGACTGGTGTTCTCCGGTCTGGGCGGTCTGGAGGTCGATGCCGATCGGCGCGTGGTTGTCGTCGATGCCGATGTGCCGTCCGCCGCACGTCCGGAAGTGATGCTCGGACCCGGACTGCTGCTGCTGCTGGCGATGGACGGCGTGCTCGCATTGCATGCTTCGGCGATTGCCCATGGCGGACGCACGATCCTGTTCTGCGGTGTTTCCGGCAGCGGCAAGTCTAGCATTGCGCGCCTGGCGGCGGCTTGCGGTGCGGAAACGCTGGTGGACGACATCGCGCCCTGCCGGATCGCGCCGACGCCGCAGTTGCTGCCGCGCTTTCCGCAACTGAAGTGGGCACAGCCGCTGTCGGGCGCCGATCGCGCCATCGGCATCGATCAAATCGTGTTCGTCGAGCGCGGTACCGCCGCCTTGGGTGTGCAGCCATTGTCTGCGGCCGAGACGCGTTTGCGGCTGATCCGGCACTCGGTGGCGGCGCGCCTGTTTCCGCGTGCGCTGCTGCGCTGGCATCTCGATGCCGTCACCGCATTCACGCGCGGCGTTCCGGCGCTGCGCATGTCGTGGCCGGAGTGTGCGGAAGCGGCGATTCCCGGGCAGGTTGCGGCCGCGCTGGCCAGATTGTCGGCGTGGTGACTTGCGGCGGGCATCGGCTTCAGGGACAGTCGCGCCGATGAATCGCCACACCACTTACCTGCTCGCGCCGCATGTGCTGGCCCAGTTCGACCTGGACGAGGCGGTCCTGCTCGACGAGGCACTCGGTCGCTACTTCGCCGCCAATCCGGTCGCCAGCCTGATTCTTCGCGCATGCCGGAACGGTGCCCGCCGTGACGAGCTGCTGGCCGACGTGGTCGCGACGCATCGCGTCGAAGCGGATCGGGCCGGTGCGGACCTCGATCGCTTTCTCGCCGATCTGGTCGCGCGGGGCCTGTTGCGGACCTCGGTCGCGACATGAGTCCCGACGAGTTCGACGCGCGCGTCCGCTTCGTGGCGGAACTGGCGCGACGGCTGCATCAGTACGGCACGTCGGCGCCGCGTCTGGAGCGCGCCATCGACGGCGTGAGTGCGCGCCTCGGCCTGCTGCCGACCAGCCTGTCAACGCCGACGTCGATCACGCTGTCCTTCGTCGATCCGGACGACGGCGAACTGGCCTTGCCGCGCAGGACGATGGTGATGCGCGTGAATCCGGGCGACGTGAATCTGCGCCGCCTGTGCGAAGTCGATGCCATTGCCGAGCGCGTGCTCGCGCAGCAGATCGGCATCACCGAGGGATTGGCGGAACTGCGCGCGCTGCGCACCGGCTTGTCGGTGAAGGGCGTGGGCTTGCAGGTGCTCAGCTTCGGCATCGCCGGCGCCACCGTCGCCGCCTTGCTCAAGGGCAGTTCGGCGGATGTGCTCGCGGCGGGCAGCATCGGCCTGCTGATCGGCCTGCTGGCCCTGGTGGCCGAACGTCGGTCGAATTTCGCGCCCTCGTTCGAGGCCGTTGCGGCGTTCCTCGCCATGTTTTTCGCGTCGCTGATCGCGTCGTCGTTGGTGCCGCTGAACGTGCGTTCGGTCCTGATCGCCTCGATCATCGTGCTGATGCCGGGGCTGACATTGACGACCGCCGTGACCGAACTCTCGACCCAGCATCTGGTCGCCGGCACGGTTCGACTGATGGGTGCGGCGGCGACGCTGTTGAAGTTGTCGCTGGGCACCATCGCCGCGGTCCAGCTGGCCCGCGCGTTTGGCTGGACGGCCTTGCCGTCCCAGGCACTGCCGGTGCCGGCGTGGGCGGAATGGGCTGCACTGGCGGCCGCGAGTTACTCGTTTGCCGTGTTGTTCCAGGCCTCGAAACGGGACTATCCGCTGGTCATGGCTTCCGCCTGGCTGGGGTATCTGGCCACGAAATACGCCAGCGCCTGGGCCGGCCCCGAATTCGGGGTTTTTCTCGGTGGTGTGGCGGTGGGCAGCGCGGCCAATGTCTACGCGCGCTGGCGTTCGCGTCCCGGCGCCTTGGTGCGGGTGCCCGGCATCATCCTGCTGGTGCCGGGTTCGGTGGGTTTTCGCAGTCTTTTCTTCGCGTTCGAGCGGGATGTTTATCTCAGCCTCGACACCGCATTTTCGCTGTTGGCGATTCTGATCGCGCTGGTCGCAGGTCTGCTGTTCGGCAATTTGCTGGTGCCGCCGCGCCGGTCGATTTGATTACAGCTGCCGGAAAACGAACAGGGCCGGCATGGCCGGCCCTGTTTCATGCAATGGAATTGCAGTATCAGCCGATCAGCAGGTCTTTTTCTTTTTTTCCTGCGGCCAGCGCATCGGCGAACCAGCGCGGACGCTTGCCGCGGCCGGCCCACGTCTGCAAGGGATCAGCCGGATTGCGGTATTTGGGCTTCACTTTGCTGCCCTTGACCTTGCCGCGGCCGCGCTTCGTGCCGAAGACCTGTTCGAACGTGAATCCTTCGTCCGACAACAGTTTGAGAATACGATCGCGCACTTTCTGGACGCCTTCGGTCGCGATTTCTTCCTTGCGCCGCTCGGCACGCACGATCAGGTCGTTGAGTTGCGTTTGAGACAGTTTCTTCAGGTCGATGGCCATGGTTTTCCCCGGGTAAGGTCGCGATCATCGCGAAAATCACGAAAATCGCAAGTGTGATGCCGATCACGTTCGTGCCGGCAGCCGCGGGCGTGACCAAGATTTACCCGGTCTTCCCGGCGTCCGTACGCCAAATCGGCGTTGGGAACTTGGCGTGAGCTTGACCGCGCGTACAATGTGCATCACAAAGGCAGCATCCAGATCAGGAATCGGAATCACCATGGGTCTTCTCGACGATCTTGAACAACAGGCGCAGCAAGAGCGCGACAGCAAGGAAGAGGTGCTGAAGCAGAAGCGCGAGTTCTTCAAGGGCACCACGTTGCCGGTGATGGAGAATCTGTACGACTATCTGACGCGCCTGACCAAGTCACTGAACTTCCTGAAGGCGCCGCGCCTGGGTCGCTACCAGATCACCGGCTACGGCGAAGTCGTGACCCGCTGCGACAACGACATGAATGTGCAGGCGCAGGTACCGATGTACGGCCGAACCTACACCTTGACCTGCACCGGCATCGTCGACGCCTCGCAGTCGCCGACGATCATGATCGAGGGAGCGAGCCGCATCGAGGCCATGATCGAGCTGTTCCGCCGCTACGGATTCGAAGCGATGGAGCGGGCCGAGAAGAACGAGAAAGGGGATTTGACCAAGGCCCATTTCCGAGCCTGGGGCAAGGTCCCGATGACGGCGGTATTCACGGCTGAAATGCAGTCCGACCTGCTGAAGATGGAGTTCACCAACTTCGATTCCTTCGGCACGCGCAAACAGACCGTGCGCATCTCGGAATTGAACGACGAGTTTTTCGATTCGATCGGCAAGTACATCGCACTGCAGCAGAATTACATCCTGCGCGAATCGATTTCCGACGAGAACCGCGAAGCCTGGCGCTCCAAGCTGCAGCAGGAACAGACGCGTCGCGAATGGGAACAGAAGATCTCCGAAGCGCAGAAGGCCGAGGAAGATCGACTGAAGAAGGCGCAGCAAGGCAATCGAATTACCGGCAGCTTCAAGGCCATTACCGGCGAATTTCCGAAACCTGCGACCGGTCAGCAAAAGGCGGTCACCGGGCAACAAGCCGCGGTGGCGACGCCGATTCCGCCTCAGGGTGGCAAGCCGTCGGATAGCCCGAGCGGCCTGTTCCAGAAGATCGGCAGCCTGTTCGGCAAGAAAGACAAGTAAGGGTTGGAATCGCGGCCTCCTGGCCGCGATGCTTTTCAGCCCAGCTTCGCCATCAGTCCCGCATGGTCGAGTTGCTCCGCCTCGGTCGCGCGACGCGAGCGATATTCGTACGTGCCGGCAGCCAGTCCGCGTTCGCTGACCACGACACGATGCGGAATGCCGATCAGTTCGATATCGGCGAACATGGCACCCGGGCGCAGGCCGCGATCATCCAGCAGGGTCTCGATGCCGCGCGTGTTCAGCTCGGCGTACAGCGCGTTCGCCGCTTCCGCGACCTTGGCATCGTTCTTCGGATTGATCACGCAGACGGCGACACGCCAAGGCGCCATCGGCTCTGGCCAGATCACGCCGTTGTCGTCGAAATTCTGTTCAATCGCGGCGGCGACGATGCGGCTGACGCCGATGCCGTAGCAGCCCATGTAGCAGACACGCGCTTTCTGCTGTTCATCGGCGACCGTGGCGCCCATGGCTTCGGCGTATTTCTGGCCGAGCTGGAACACGTGTCCGACTTCGATGCCGCGGGCGATGCGAATTTCGCCCTGGCCATCGGGCGACGGGTCACCTTCGACGACGTTGCGGATGTCGGCGACTTCCGGTTCGGGCAGGTCGCGGCCCCAGTTCACGCCGGCGATATGGAACCCGCGTTCGTTGGCGCCGACGACAAAGTCGGACATGGCGGCGACGCTGCGATCGGCGACCACGCGAATGGTCTTGCGCGGTGCAATCGGGCCGAGGAAGCCCGGTTCTGAACCGAGGTGGTCGAGAATCTCCGCTTCGGTCGCGAGGCGGTAGTCGCCCAGGCCGGCCAGTTTCGCGAGTTTGATCTCGTTGACGACATGATCGCCGCGCACCAGGGCCAGCACGAAGGCGTTGTCGGCGGTCATGATCGCGACCGACTTGACCGTGCGCGTGAGTGCGATGCCCATCAAGGCGGCGACGTCGTCGCAGGTCTTCTGCGTCGGCGTGTCGATCTTGCGCATCGATTCCGTGGCGGCGGCGCGCGGCGCGGGTGCCAGCGCTTCGGCCATTTCGACATTGGCGGCGTAATCCGAGCCGGTCGAAAAGGCGATCGCGTCTTCGCCGGAATCGGCGAGCACGTGGAATTCATGCGACGCACTGCCCCCGATCGCGCCGGTGTCGGCGTTCACGGCGCGGAATTTCAGTCCGAGGCGGGTGAAGATGCGCGCATACGTGGCATACATGTTGTCGTATTCGCGCGCCATGCATTCCGGCGTCATGTGGAACGAGTACGCGTCCTTCATCAGGAATTCGCGCGCGCGCATCACGCCGAAGCGCGGGCGGATCTCGTCGCGGAACTTGGTCTGGATCTGGTAGAAATTGATCGGCAACTGCTTGTAGCTGCGCAATTCGTTGCGTGCGAAGTCGGTGATCACTTCCTCGTGCGTCGGGCCGTAGCAATACTCGGCCTCCTTGCGGTCCTTGATCTTCAGCAGCTGGCCGCCGAACTTCGCCCAGCGACCGGTCTCTTCCCACAGCTCCTTGGGCTGGATCGACGGCATCAGCATTTCCAGCGCGCCGGCGGCGTTCATTTCCTCGCGCACGACCTGTTCGACCTTGCGCAGCACGCGCAGGCCGAGCGGCGTCCATGTGTACAGGCCGACGGCGAGCTTGCGGATCATGCCGGCGCGCAACATCAGCCGGTGGCTGACGATGTCGGCGTCGGCGGGCGTTTCCTTGGTCGTGCTGAGATGGAACTGCGAAAGGCGCATCGGACGGACTCGAATGAGGCAGAGCCCCCGATTCTAGCCGCTAGTGCGCAGGTGGCGGGCTCGGTTCAACCAGGCCGCTGTCCGGCACCACGGTGGGCACCGAATTGACATTCGGGGTGCCGGTAATGCGCTCGAACGGGCGATCGGCGGGCGGCTGGTCGGTGTAGTTCCAGACGCCGCCGTCGTCCTGCCATTTGTACAGGACGGGTGCCCGGTCATCCTGGCCGGGGTCGGACGCCGCAGGGAACTGGGCCGGCGCGCTGGTCTGATCCGGCTGCGGGCTGCGTTGGTACCAGGCATACCCGCCGCCGATCGCGAGTGCGACCAGCACGCCGCCGATCACGTGGCGCGTCTCCAGTTCCATCGATCAATTGCCGCAGTATTTCTCGACTTGGCGGCGCGTGGCCGAGACCTCGGCCATCTGTTCGTCCTCGGACAGGATCTCTTCCTTGCCGTCGCCGTCAGTGTCTTTCTGGACCTGGGTGTTGTTCAGCAGGATGGCGAGGTTGTCGCGGGCGCGCTTGCAGTTGGCCGAGTCGCTGCCGCTGGTCATTGCCTTGCTGGCCGCGGCTTTCTCGGCGGCCGCCTTGTCAGCCAGTTCGGCTTCCGTCGGCGTGGCGCCCTTCGCGCGCACGTCCAGCGCCTTGGCGTCCACCTCCTTGGGCGGCGTCTTGCTGTAATGCCAGGTGCCTTGGTCATCCTGCCATTTGTAGAACTTCTCGGCGTGGACCGGTGCGACCAGCAACATCGTGGCGAAAAGGCTGACTGCGAGCTGCGCTTTCATCGACTGATCTCCTTCGATCGGCGAATGGTAACGCGAACCAAGGCCGGCTTCGCTAAACTGACGGCATGAGCGAATCCCCGATCGTACCCGCGCGTCACCCCGGCATTTACCTGCTGCCGAACCTGTTCACGACCGCCGGCATGATGGGCGGCTTTTTCGCGATCATCTCGGCCTTCAACGGCCGTTACACCGAAGCGGCGATCGCGGTCTTCATCGCCGGGTTGCTGGACGGCGTCGACGGTCGCGTCGCCCGCATGACCAATACCCAGAGCGACTTCGGCGTGCAGTACGACTCGCTGGCCGATCTCGTCAGCTTCGGCGTGGCGCCGGCGATGGTGATGTACGCATGGGCCTTGTCCACACTGAAAGGCTACGGCCCGGTAATGGGCAAGGTCGGCTGGGCCGCAGCGTTCGTCTACACGGCCTGCGCCGCGATGCGCCTGGCCCGTTTCAACACCCAGGTCGGGGTGATCGACAAGCGCTACTTCCAGGGGTTGGCGAGTCCGGCGTCGGCCGCGCTGATGATGTCTTTCGTCTGGACCATGAACGACCATGCCATCTCCGGCTCCAGCGTCGCCTTCGTGGCGCTCGGCGTGACCGTGGTCGCCGCGATCCTGATGGTGTCGCGTCTGCGCTACTGGAGCTTCAAGACCAAGCCCGAATCGGAGCGAGTGCCCTTCATCTGGATCCCGTTGGCGCTCGGCATCATCGTGCTGCTGGTGATCGATCCGCCGCGCGTGCTGCTCGGCATCGCGGTGGTGTATGTCGCGCATGGCCCGCTGCTGACGCTTTGGGGCATGCGCAAGCGGCGCGAGCGTCCTGCGGCGCCTTGATGCATGAACGCGCCGCCGATCCTTGAACGCAGCTCGGGTCGGCGCGGCAACGATACGGCGCTGGCCCTGGTGGCCGACTTGGCACAGGCGCTGGCGTCGTCGCTGGATTTGAATGCCGCGCTGAATCTGGCCTTGTCGCGCATCGTCGGCGTGCTCGGCGCGCAGGGCGGTGCGGTGTTCCTGATTGATGCCGCCAGCAACGAACTGGTCTGCCACGCCTGCGCGGGTCCGGTCGATATCCATGGAGTGCGCATTCCCGCCGATCGCGGCATCGTCGGGCGTGCCTTCAGCACCGGGCAATGTCAGATCGTGCGCGATGCGTTGTCCGATCCGGATTTCACCGGTGCGATCGATCGCATCACCGGCGTACGCACCTTGTCGATGCTCGGCGCACCGCTGATGACCGCGCAGGGCCCGATCGGCGTGTTGCAGGTGATCAACAAGCGCGATGGTGCGCTGTTCGACGAATCCGACCGCGATCTGTTGCGGGCGCTCGCGGCACCGGCCGCGCTCGCCGCCAGCAATGCGGCACTCACCCGCAGCCTGATCGAGCACGATCGCATTCGTCGCGAATTGCAGCTGGCGCGGCGAATGCAGCGTTCATTGCTGCCGATGCGCCGCCGCGGCGGCTTTCCGGTGCTCGCGATCAATCGCCCGGCGCGCGAGATCTCCGGCGACTTCTACGACTTCTTCGACCTGCCCGATGGACGCATCGGTTTCGCTGTCGGTGATGTCGCCGGCAAGGGCCTTGATGCCGCATTCCTGATGGTGCGTTGCGCGAGCCTGCTGCGATTCGCCGGCAAGGAAGGGCTGTCGCCATCGGTCTGGCTGGCGCGCGCGAATGACGACCTGTGCGAGACCGTGGCCGGAGGTACCTTCGTCTGCGCAGCCGTAGGTTACTTCGACCCGACGACGCGGACCGCGATCTGGGCGAATGCCGGGTTTCCGCCGGTATTGCTGCACGGTCGCGGCGGCAGCGAATTGTTTCGTGCCGAAGGTCCGCCGCTCGGCATCGTGCCCGGCATGGAATTTCCGTCGCAACAGGCGCAGCTCGATGACCGGAGCTTGTACCTGTTTTCGGACGGCGTGACCGATGCACGTGATGCGCGGCGACAGATTCTCGGCGTCGATGGTGTCGTCGATCTGGTTGCGCGCCATGCGCAATGGCGTCCGGAAACACGGCTGCGGCGCATTGTCGGCGAACTGCGCCGACGCCAGCTCGGCGACGACACGACCTTGCTGATGATCGAGGCCGCCGCATGAGCGCGCCGCCGCTGCTGCGCGTCGAGTTTCCGGCGCGCGCCGAATCGCTGGCCGAGGTCCGCGCTGCGGTGAATCGCACCCTGCTGGCGCTGGCCGTCGATGCACGCGTTCTCGCGCGCATCGTGCTGGCGATCGACGAGGCTTGCGCGAACATCATCCGCCACGCCTACCGAGGCTGCAGCGAAGGCCGCATCGAGTTGCGGATCGAACGCCATCGCGGTCGCCTGCGCTTCCGTTTGCGCGATCATGCGCCGGCGGTCGATCCCGGGTGCCTGAAACCGCGCGACTTGAGTGTCTGCCGACCGGGCGGGCTCGGCATCAACATCATCGATGAAACCATGGACTACTGGCGGCTGCGACCGCTGAAGCGCCGTTGCGGCAATGTGCTGACGATGGTGCGACGACTGCAGGCGAGGAATGCATGATGGAAAAGGGATGTGAACTTGGACGCGACGGTGACTGGGCAATCCTGCGCGTCTGGGGCGAGGTCGACCTGTCGTGGTCGCAGGACGTGCGCAAGCAGGTGCTCGACGCCTACGCCCGGGTGAAGTCGCTGGCGGTGCAGCTCGACGGGGTCAGCTACATCGATTCGTCGGGCATCGCCGCATTGGTCGAGGGCTTTCAGCACGCGCGTGCGAAGGGCGGCCGCTTTGCCCTGCTGGCGCCAAGTGAATCGGTGCGGGCCGTTCTCGAGCTGGCGCGCCTTGATCGCGTGTTCCCGATCTTCGTCGACCTTGCGGCCGCACGCGCGGCATGATGAACACCGCGCTGCGATTGCTGAACCGGCTCGGGCGTCGCACCGTGACAGCGGTCGATGCGGTCGGCTATGCAGCGGGGCTGCTGGGCGAGTCGCTCGCCTTCGTGGTTGCCGGTCGGCGTCGCGGCCAACCGGTCCGGCTGGCGGCCGTGGTCGAACAGATGCGCCAGGTCGGAGCCGACGCGATCCCGATCGTGCTGCTGCTGTCGTTCACCGTCGGGCTGATGCTGGCGATCCAGTTCATCGCGACCCTGAGCGAATTCGGCGCGCAGTCGCAGGTTGTGCTGGCGGTCGCGAAATCGGTGACGCGCGAATTCGGCGTGCTGATCACCGGCATCCTCGTGGCCGGACGTTCCGGCTCCGCATTCGCGGCGCGCATCGGTTCGATGTCGGTGTCGCAGGAAGTCGATGCGCTGGGCGTGATGGGCATCGATCCGGTGCGCTACCTGGTGGCGCCGGCATTGATCGCGATGCTGCTGATGCTGCCGGTACTGACCCTCCTCAGCGACTTTGCCGCGATCCTCGGCGCCGCGCTGTATTCGGCGCCGATGCTCGACATGAGCGTGCAGACCTACCTGGCCCAGACGCTGGCGCAACTGACGCCGCGTGATGTCTACGAAGGCCTGTCGAAAAGTGTCGTGTTCGCGCTGTTGATCACGGTGATCGGCGTTGCCACCGGGTTCTCGGTGACCGGCGGCGCCGAGGGCGTGGGCCGTGCGACCACGCGCGCGGTGGTCATGTCGATCACCGCCATCGTCATCGCCGACATGGTCTTCAGCTTCTTCCTGAACCGATGAACGACCCTGGCGCACCGCTGATCGATGTCGTCGGGCTGGAAGCCTTCTACGGGCGTCGGCGCATCCTGCACGGCATCGACTTCAGCGTGAAGCGCGGCGAGATCCGCGTGATCATGGGCGGCTCCGGTTCGGGCAAGTCGACCTTGCTGCGGCACATCATCGGTTTGCAGCGCCCGGTGTCGGGGACGGTCAACATCCTCGGCGTCGATGTCGGTCGCGCCAGTGCGCAGGATCTACTGGCGGTGCGGCGCCGGCTCGGCGTTTCGTTTCAGGGCGGGGCGCTGATCACCTCGATGTCGGTGGGCGACAATGTCGCGCTGCCCTTGCGCGAACACACGCAACTGGACGAGACCACGGTGCGCATCATGTCGCGCCTGAAGCTCGAGTTCGTCAATCTCGGCGGATTCCACGACCTGATGCCCTCGCAGCTGTCGGGTGGCATGACCAAGCGCGCCGCCCTGGCGCGCGCGATCGTGATGGACCCGGAGCTGCTGTTCTTCGACGAGCCCAGCGCCGGGCTCGATCCGGTCGTGTCCGCCGAACTCGACGAGTTGATCCTGCGCCTGCGCGACGCCTTGCGCATGACCATCGTCGTGGTCACGCACGAACTCGAATCGGCGTTCCGCATCGCCGACCGCATCACCGTGCTCGATCAGGGCGACGTGCTGGTCACCGGCACGGTCGCGGAAGTGCATGCCAGCGAGAACGAACGCATCCAGGACCTGTTGAACCGCCGGCCGCGCACGGTCGAGGTCGATGTCGACGAGTATCTGCGGCGCCTGACCGAGGAAGACGCATGAGTCCCGATCCGCGCGTGCTGGCCATCGGCCGCGATGCCGCGTTCGAATCGGCTGCGTCGCTGGCCACCGATGATGTGCCGCTGGCCTATCCCGACGACACCATCGCGGTCCTGCGGGCGCGTCTCGCGGCGCGACGTTACACCTGCGTGTCCGATATTCCGGTGGTCTCGCGCGAAGGTGGCGCGCTGGTCGGGCTGGTGCAGATCGAGGACGCCGTCAGTGCCGCGGACGACACCCTGATCGCGGCCGTCATGGACGCCGATCCGCCGCGTATCGCACACGGCGTCGATCGCGAGCAGGTGACCTGGAAGGCCGTGCAGCATCGCGAGTCGGCCTTGGTCGTGGTCGACGACGATGGTCGTTACCTCGGCCTGATTCCGCCGCATCGTCTGCTCGAGACCCTGCTCGCCGAACACGATGAAGATCTCTCGCGTCTGGGCGGCTTCATGAAGAGCGCGGAGCAGGCACGCCACGCCACCGAGGAAGCCTTGCCGCAGCGCTTGTGGCATCGGCTGCCGTGGCTGCTCATCGGACTGGCGGGCGCATTCGTGGCCGCGGGCATCATGGGACGATACGAGGACACGCTGGGCCGGATGCTGGTGTTGTCGGCTTTCGTGCCCGGCATCGTCTATTTCGCCGATGCCTTGAGCACGCAAACCGAAACCGTGATCGTGCGCGGCTTGTCGATCGGCATCGATGTCCGGGGCATGCTGATGCGCGAGGCGACTACCGGTGCGTTGATCGGCCTGGCGGCCGCCTGCACGGTGTATCCGCTGGTGCGCATCGGTTGGCATGACGCGACGCTGGCAATGATCGTCTCCCTGTCGCTGTTCTCGGCCTGCGTCGTCGCCACCGGCGTCGCGCTGATCCTGCCGGTCACGCTCGCGCGCTTCCGAATCGATCCTGCCTTCGCGTCCGGCCCGCTCGCCACCGTCATCCAGGACCTGCTGTCCCTGCTGATCTACTTCGCGATCGCGACGGCGATGTTGCCGTCGCGACCATAGCTCCCGATCACTTCACGTCGATCTTCAGCGTCTTCGCGAGGAAGGCGTAGATGTCGGCGTATTCCTCGATGGTCTTCGAGGTCGGCTTGCCGGCGCCATGGCCCGCACGCGTCTCGATGCGGATCAGGGCCGGAGGGCCGTTCGGGTTCGCCGCCTGCATCGCTGCCGCGAACTTGAAGCTGTGCGCCGGGAAGACGCGGTCGTCGCGTTCCGCGGTGGTGATCAGCGTCGGCGGGTACTTCGCTCCCGCCTTGATGTTGTGCAGCGGCGAATAGGCGTGGATGGCCGCGAATTCATCCGCGTTCTTGACCGAGCCGTAGTCGGATTCCCAGGCCCAGCCGATGGTGAATTCGCGGAACCGCAGCATGTCGAGCACGCCGACCGCGGGCAACGCCGCGCCGAACAGTTCCGGACGCTGCAACAGCGTCGCGCCGACCAGCAAGCCGCCATTGCTGCGACCCGAGATCGCGAGTTTCGACGGCTGCGTGACCTTCTCGGCAATCAGATATTCCGCGCCGGCCGCGAAGTCGTCGAACACGTTCTGCTTGTTCAACTTCATGCCGCCTTCGTGCCAGCTGCGGCCGTATTCCGAACCGCCGCGCAGGTTGGCGACGGCATAGACACCGCCGAGTTCCATCCATTCGACGATGGCCGGGCTGAACTTCGGCGTCACCGCGATGTTGAAACCGCCATAGCCGTAGAGGATGGTCGGGTGGTTGCCGTCACGCACGAAGCCCTTCTTCGCGGTAATGAACATCGGCACCTTCGTGCCGTCCTTGCTCGGATAGAAGACCTGCGTGGTTTCGTAGTCGTCGACGTTGAACTTCACTGTCGGCGCCTTGAACACGCTGGTCGTGCCGGTGCTGAGGTCAAGGCGATACACGGTGTCCGGCACCGCCCAGCTGCCGAAGCCGAAGAAGGTTTCCTTGTCTTCGACGGCGCCGTCGAAGCCGGTCGCGGTGCCGAGGCCGGGCAGGGCGATGTCCTGCTTCGGCTGGCCGGCGGCATCGAACAGCTTGATCTCGGAACGCGCATCACGCAGATAGCTGGCGACGAACTGGCCGTTGACCAGCGAGACCTGTTGCAACAGCGCGTCGCTTTCCGCGATCAGGGTCTGCCACTTGTCCTTCGCCGGGTTCGCGGTGTCGATGGCGATCAGGCGATTGCGTTCGGCGCCGTCGTCGGTCAGGAAATACAGCACGCTGCCGTCGTTGCCGACGAAATCATACGAACCGACCAGATCCTCGATCAGCGGCACCACCTTCGCATCGGCCTTGGCGAGATCTTTGTAGAAGACGCGATTGCGCACGTCGGTACCCTGCGAGCCATTGATGACCAGGAACTCGCCATCGTCGGACACGACCGCGCCGAAACCCCAGTCCGGTTGATCCGGGCGTTCGTACACCAGCGTGTCGTCCGTCTGCGCCTTGCCGATCGTGTGCAGGAACAGCTTCTGGTTCTTGTTGACCGCCTTGAGCGGGTCTTCGCCTTCCGGCGCGTCGAAGCGGCTGTAGAAGATGCCGCTCGAATCCTTGGTCCAGGCGATGTTCGTGAACTTCGCCCAGCGGATCTCGTCGCTCAGGTCTTCGCCGGTCTCGACGCTGCGCAGCTTGATCGTGCGCCAGTCCGAACCGCCGTCCGACAACGAGTACGCGTACAACTTGCCGTCCGGGCTGACTTCGGTTTCGCTGAGTGCAATCGTGCCGTCGGCCGAAAGCGTGTTCGGGTCGATCAGCAGGCGCGGTGCGCTGTCGAGCGTGTCCTGCACGTAGATCGGCGACTGGTTCTGCAGGCCGTCGTTGCGCGAATAGAAGTACTTGCCGCCGTGCACTTCCGGCACGCCGAAACGCTCGTAGTCCCAGAGTTCGGTCAGGCGCGACTTGATCTTGTCGCGGTTCGGCACGTCGCCGATGAAGTCGGCCACGAGCTTGTTCTCCGCCGCGATCCACGGTTGCAGTTCCGGATCGTCGAGGTTCTCCATCCAGCGATAGGGATCGCTCACCGGGGTGCCGTGGTAGTCGTCGGTCTGTTCGACCGTGCGCGCGCTCGGATAGGCGATCGTCGCAGGTGCGACCGCGGCGGTCGTCGGTGCGTCGGCTTCCTGGGAACCGCCGCAGGCAGCGAGTGAGGCGGCGATGGCGATCGTCAGGGCGACGACGGCGGGGGAACGCTTGGACATCGGGAATCTCCGGCAAAGAGGCGCGGAGATTACGCAATTCCGGCGCTGCTGCCAGTGAGGCTGGGACGGGGCGACCGGAATCGTGGTTGGAGCGGGTGCTTGGCCCAGGTCAAGGCGAGGCGAATTGCCGATGGCGAATGTGCCGGAATCGGCTGCACAGCCATTAGAATGCCCGCCCTCGAAATCCAGGAACCGGCGCGATGGGCAAGCAGTGGAAAGCAAAAGGCAAGGAATTGGCGGCCAATGCCAAAGGCAGCCTGTTCACCAAGCTGTCGCGCGAAATTTCAGTAGCGGCCCGATCAGGTTCCGATCCGGCGATGAATTCTCGGCTGCGACTCGCGGTTGAACAGGCGCGCAAGCTGTCGATGCCGCGCGACACCGTCGAGCGTGCGATCAAGAAGGGCGCGGGTCTGCTCGATGGCGGTGCGCAGTACGAAAAGCTGACCTATGAGGGCTTCGCACCGCATCGTGTGCCGGTGATCGTCGAATGCCTGACCGACAATGCCAACCGCGCCGCCTCGGCCATTCGCGTCCTGTTCCGCAAGGGTCAGTTGGGTAGTTCCGGATCGGTGAGCTGGGACTTTGATCACCTCGGAATGATCGAGGCCGAAGCCAACGATGCCAGCGCCGACGCCGAACTCGCCGCCATCGAAGCCGGCGCGCAGGACGTGACCACTGACGACGGCGTCACCTTCTTCACCGACCCCACCGACCTCGACGCCGTGCAGCGCGCACTGCCGAACTTCGGCTACACCGTCCAGAAGGCCTACCTCGGCTATCGCGCCAAGAACCCGGTCAGCCTGGAGGGCGCCGAACTCGAAGAAGTCGAAGCCTTCCTGCAGGCGCTGGATGAAGACGACGAAGTGCAGACGGTGTACGCGGGATTGGCGTGAGCCGTATTCGCAAGGCCGAGTTCAACGTGACGTGACGCGTAGGCCGGGTTGACCCGATGGTCAGTCGCCGCTGATCGTGTCCGGTCCCGGTCCGGCGGTCTTCTCGTACTTGCCTTTCTCGACCTTGCGGTATTGGGTGAAGCCGTGTTTCGAGAAGTGGCCTTCGCGCAGGTGGTGAGTACCACCGACGATCACTGCGCTGGCCGAGATGACGCGGCGGATCGGTTGCTTGCAGGTCTCGCAGTGGGTGAGTTCAGGATCAGCGATCTTCTGCAGGACCTCGAAGCTCGGTGCGCAGTCGCTGCAACCGAGGGTGACGGGTGCGTATTCGTAGATCGGCATGACGGTTCTCCTCTCGCAGTGCGATGTGATGGCCGAGGCTTGCCGGATCAAGGTTCTTCGAGCGTCGCCGCGGCGATGTCGGCGTCGGTGTCGGCTGTGCCGGCGATCATCGGTGCGGCATCCGGTGCGGTGTCGGCGAAGTGCTTCCAGCGATTCACGATCAGGCAGAACAGATCCGCGGTCTTCTCGGCATCGTAGACCGCGGAGTGCGCTTCGTCGGCATTCCAGCGCAGACCGGCGCATTGTACGGCGCGACTGAGCACGGTCTGGCCGAGCGCGAGGCCGGCCAGCGATACGGTGTCGAAACACGAGAACGGATGGAACGGGCTGCGCTTGTGCCCGGTGCGCTTGATCGCGGCATTGACGAAGCCGAGATCGAAGTGCGCGTTGTGACCGACCAGCACGGCACGCGTGCAGTCGGTCGCCTTCATCACCTTGCGCAGCGGCGCGAACACATGTTCGAGCGCGAGCTTTTCATCGAGCGCGGCGCGGAACGGATGCGTCGGGTCGATGCCGGTGATTTCGAGTGCACGCGGGTCGATGTTCGCGCCGGGAAACGGCACGACGTGGGTCGACACCGTCTCGCCACGCACGACATCGCCGACCGCATTCATCACGATCGGCACTGCCGCGATTTCCAGCAGTGCATCGCGGTCGGCGTTGAAACCGCCAGTCTCGACGTCGACCACGACCGGGAGAAAGCCGCGGAAACGCTCGGCCAGACGCGCGTTGAATCGGATCAGTTGCATGGGTGCAGCATATCAGCGCCCATGCAAGCGATCGGCCGCGATCAGGCGCGCGATGACCAACCCGAACGGCTGCCGCCGCCGGCATTGCCGCGACCGCCGCCTTGATTGCGGCGCTGGCCGGGATTGGCACCGGTGCCAGCGGGTTTGGCGTGGTGCGGACGATGCGCGCCCGGCTTACTCGCGCTGCTGCGCTGACCGCCACCACCGCCACCGCCACCGCCACCGCGCTGGCCGCCGCGACCACCCATGATCGGACGCGGTGCGCCGGCATCGATGCGCAGCGGACCCGAGGGGACGTAGCCTTCGAAATTCTGGATCACGATGTCCTGCTTGATCTTGCGCTGGATGTCGTGGAGCAGGCCGGATTCGTCATGCGACACCAGCGAGATCGCCTGGCCGGTTTCACCGGCGCGGCCGGTGCGGCCGATGCGGTGCACGTAGTCCTCGGCGACCATCGGCAGATCGAAATTGATCACCACCGGCAGCTGCGGAATGTCGAGTCCGCGTGCGGCGATGTCGGTCGCGACCAGAACCGTGATGCGCCCCGACTTGAAGTCGGCCAATGCTTTGGTGCGCGCACTCTGGCTCTTGTTGCCATGGATTGCGGCGGACTTGAAGCCGGCCGCATCGAGCGATTCGGCCAGCTTGTTGGCGCCGTGCTTGGTGCGCGCGAACACCAGCGTCTGGCGACGCGAGTCCTGGGCCATCACGTCGATCAGCAGGTTGCGTTTGCGACTGGCGTCGACCGGATGCACGATGTGCTGGATGGTTTCGGCAATGGTGTTGCGCGGCGTCACCGACACTTCGCGCGGATCGCGCAGGAACTGGCTGGCGAGCTGCTTGATCTCGTCCGAGAACGTGGCCGAGAACATCAGCGTCTGGCGCTTCTGCGGCAACGCCTGCAGCACGCGCTTGAGCGCCGGCAGGAAGCCCATGTCGAGCATGCGGTCGGCCTCGTCGAGGATCAGCACGTCGATCTCGCGCAGGTCGACGGTGCGCTGGCCCATGTGGTCGATCAGGCGACCGGGTGTGGCGATCACGACGTCCAGGCCGCGACGCAGGGCATCGACCTGCGGCTGCATGCCGACACCACCGAAGATCGTGGTCGAACGCAGCGGCACGTGCGCGCCGTATTGCTTGAAGCTGTCGTGCACCTGGGCAGCGAGTTCGCGCGTCGGCGTCAGCACCAGCACCCGCGGGGCGCGGCCGGCATGGCGCGGTGCGCCTTCCGGAAACAGATGGCTCAGCACCGGCAGCGCGAAGCCACCGGTCTTGCCGGTGCCGGTCTGCGCGGCGGCGAGCAGGTCGTGGCCGTCGAGCACCAGCGGAATGGCCTGCAGCTGGACCGGGGTGGGGGTGTCGTGGCCCAGGGTGGCGAGCGCACGCAAAACCGCGGGCGTCAGCCCGAGCGAAGAAAAGGACATGGATTGGCTCCAGAAGAAAACCCGGAGCGTTCCCAAAACCGCGCTACGAGACAGGGCGCTTGCGCGCCATGGGTCCGGTGATGGATGGCTCTCGAACGTCGATCGGCTTACCGAAGGAGTGATACGAGCACTGGGAATTCGACCACCGGAAGAATTCGAGGTGGAGTCTGACCACTGCCGCGCGTGCTGTAAACCGATATCGGCGACCAGCCTGAATCGCCGTTCATGGAGCCGCGTGGCATGCTTCGGCGCCGATTCGACGGAGTGCGTGATGCGTGGATGCCTGCTGCTGGTCCTGTTCCTGATCGCGGGTCTGGCGAGTGCAGCGGTGCCGCCCCGCCAGATGGCCCTGACCATCGACGATCTGCCGTCGCAGGAGATGGCGCTGAGCACGGACGCCGATCTCGCGGCCCGCAACGCCCGTATCATCGCGGCCTTGAAAGGCACGAACGCGATCGGTTTCGTCAACGAGCAGAAGCTCGAAGTCGATGGCGTTGTGGTCTCGGCGCGCGTGCAGTGGTTGCGCGACTGGCTGGTCGCCGGCATCGAGCTCGGCAATCACACGTTGAATCACAACGGCTTGCATGCGACGCCGATCGACGACTACGAACGCTCGATTCTCGAAGGCGAGCGCGTCCTGCGACCGCTGCTCGCCGAATTCGGACGCGAGCCTCGCTGGTTTCGTCATCCCTATCTGCAGGCGGGGCAGGACGACGCGGTGCGCGCGCGGCTCGACGGATTTCTCGCGCGGCATGGCTATCGCATCGCACCCGTCACGGTCGACAACGGCGAATGGATCTATGCCCGCGCCTACGTGCTGTTGCTCAATGCCGGCCGACACGATGAGGCGCGCGCGCTGATTCCCGAATACATCGACTACATCGAGGCCAAGTGCCAGTTCTTCGAGCAGGCCAGCAAGCGGTTGTTCGGGCGCGAGATCGTCCAGATCCTGCTGTTCCATGCCAATGCGCTGAATGCTGATGCCTTGCCGGCCCTGCTCGACCGCCTGCGCAAGCGCGGCTACGACTTCGTGACGCTTGAATCAGCGCTCGCCGATCCCGCCTATCGGCATGCGGATGGCTACCGCGGTCGCGCCGGTATTTCGTGGCTGCACCGCTGGGCGATGGCCGAGCAGAAACCGAAGGTCTTCTACGAAGGCGAACCCGCGGTGCCTCAGCACGTACTCGATCTTGCCGGCGTAGAGGGCGAGTAAGGCGCATGGATTCGCTGTCGCAAATCGTCCTCGGTGCGGCGTGTGTGGCCGGCGTGGCGCCGGCACGAGAGCGGCGCCGGGCGCTGGTGTTCGGCGCGGTGCTCGGGACCTTGCCGGATCTCGACGTGTTGCCGCTGCTTGCGGTCAGCGATCCGGTGATGTTCATGACCTGGCATCGCACGCTGACGCATTCGCTGTTCGTGCTGCCCGTGCTCGGTCTGTTGCTGTGGTGGTGGGCGCGGCGGCGCTGGTCGTGGTCGGGCGCGGATCGCGGGCGCTGGCTGGTCGGTTTCCAGCTCGCATTGATCACGCATCCGTTGCTCGACGCGCACACGGTCTACGGCACGCAGTTGTTCTGGCCGCTGACGACTCCGCCGGTGATGTGGTCGACGGTGTTCATCATCGATCCGCTGTACACGATCCCGCTGCTGGTCGCCTGTGGGTGCGCGTGGCGCTGGCGAGGGTCCGCCGGTTCGGGGCGCGCGTTGGGAATCGGGCTGCTGTTGTCGAGCGCCTATCTCGGTTGGGGCTGGATCGCCAAGCATCGGATCGAAGCGGCGCTGCAGCCGATGCTGGTGCGGCTCGGGCTGGAGTCGGCACCATTGCTGTCGGTACCGACGCCGTTCAACTCGCTGGGCTGGCGTGTCGTACTGATGCAGCACGATGGCTATTTCGAGGGCTTCGCGAGTGCGTTGTATCCGGACCGGCCGATTACCTTGCGGTTTCATCCGCAAGATCCGGAATTCGCGAGGCGCTTCGCGCGCCTGCCGAGCGTGCAGCGCATGGACTGGTTCACGCACGGCTTTGTCGCGATCGAGCAACGGGCGACCAGTGCCGTGTTGACCGATCTGCGCATGGGCATGGCGCCCGACTACTTCTTCTCATTCGTGATCGCGCGCGATCTGGCCGGGCGCTGGACCACGGTGCACCCCGTCGAGCAGTTGCCGCGCCCGCGCGTCGACGCCGTGTCGGTGGCGCGGATCAGCCAGTCGGTCCTGCAGGCATTCGAGCCGCGCAATGCGCTGGCCGACGAATCTGCGGCCAGCGGGAACGATCAGGCGGCGCGGCGGGCGTCCGATTCAGGCAACCGGTCGAAGTAGTCGATCGTCAGCCGGCGCTGTTCCGCCGCGGTTTCGGCACGCTGGACGATCTGGCGGAAGGCCTCGTTCTCTGCGCGATCCTTCGCGTACCAACCCAGATGCTTGCGGGCGATGCGAACGCCTTGCGGCTCGCCGTAGAACGCGTGCAGGGTGTCGAGATGGCCAAGCAGGATGTCGCGCACGACCTGCGGCGAGGGCTCTGGCAGGTAGTCGCCGGTGCTCAGGTAATGTGCGATCTCGCGGAAGATCCACGGCCGCCCTTGCGCTGCACGCCCGATCAGCAGGGCGTCGCAGCCGGTGAGTTCGAGCACGCGTTTCGCCTTTTCCGGCGAATCGATGTCGCCATTGGCCGAGACCGGAATCGAAACGGATTGCTTGATCGCGCGGATGGTGTCGTATTCGGCTTCGCCCTGATACAGGTCTTCGCGCGTGCGACCGTGTACGGCGAGGGCCGCGATGCCCGCGGCCTCGGCGATTCTCGCGATCGCCACGCCGTTGCGGTTCGCGCGGTCCCAGCCAGTGCGGATCTTCAATGTCACCGGCACGTCCACCGCGCGCGCGACGGCCGCGCAGATACGTGCGACCAGCGCCTCGTCCTGCAGCAGGGCCGAGCCCGACCAGACGTTGCAGACCTTCTTGGCCGGGCAGCCCATGTTGATGTCGATGATTTCGGCACCGTGGTCGACGTTGTAGCGCGCGGCGTCGGCCAGCATCTGCGGGTCGTAGCCGGCGATCTGCACCGCGATTGGCGCCGGTTCACCGTCGTGGTCCATGCGCAGTCGAGATTTGCGCGTGTGCCATAGTTTGGGGTCGGCGATGGTCATTTCGGAGACCGCGAGCCCCGCGCCCAATTGTTTGCAGAGTTGCCGGAATGGCTTGTCGGTCACGCCGGCCATGGGCGCGAGGACCAGAATTGGGGTGATGGTGTGTCGACCGAGCTGCATGCGCGCATTGTAGTTCGGGCACGGCGCGATTAGCCTCGCATGCATTCAGGGGGATTCGTCCATGTTGCGAGCGTTGCTTGGGATGCTGTTGCTGTTGCTGTCGGGAGTCGGATTCGGTGCGGGTTTCGTGGTCCAGCGCAGCGAGGTGAAAAGTGCCGAATACCGAGCGCTGGCCAAGGAACTCGATCAGTCCGGCCTGCTCGCTGACATCGCCAAGGAACTGAATTCACTGGTCGCCTTGAAAGTGACGCTCGGCCTGCGCTTCGCCGAATGCGGCGAGCCCAATGCCTATTACGATTCGGAGACGCGTCAGGTCTCGGTTTGCTACGAGTTGATCGAGTCCTACTACGAGACCATGGCCGGGGCCTACGACACCGAGGACGAACTCGACGATGCCGTCGCGGGCGCGTTCCTGTTCGTGTTCTTCCACGAGATCGGCCATGCCCTCGTCGACGTGTTGGACGTGCCGATCACGGGTCGCGAAGAGGATGCGGTGGATCAGCTCTCGGCCTGGGTGCTGCTGGATGGCGAGGAAGGCGACAAGGCCGTGCTCGATGCCGCGATCAGCTTCTACGCCGGCGACGAGGCCGAACAGGCGGTCGACCAGGGCTCGTTCGCTGATGAACATTCACTCGACCAGCAGCGCTTCTACAACATGATTTGCTGGGTCTACGGCAGCGATCCGGACGGGTATGCGGTGCTGGTCGACGAAGGCCATCTGCCGGCCGAACGCGCCGAGCGCTGTGAAGGCGAATACGCGCAACTCGACCGCAGCTGGACGCGATTGCTGAAAGCGCACATCAAGCCCTGAGGGCACGGCCCGCACCCATGGTCGCGGGCCGTGCCGTGATCAGTTGGGGCAGGCGCCGAGTCGCGTGAGCGCGATGCTGCGTTGCAGGTTCGCGAAGGTTCCGGCAAGGATGCTGTCGTCGAAGACGTAACTCAGGGTCGCGTGCGCACAGTCGTGCACGGTCAGCGTGGCGACGCCGACCTGGTGCGAGTTGCGTGTGGGTTCGCCGGTGCGCGAGCCGCCGGTGGTGCGATGGATTTGCGCGGTCACCGCTGCACCGAAATGCATCGGCGTGTCACCCTGCAGCGTGAACCAGTGCTGCGCAGCATCGTCGTCGACGCCGTGGTCGGTGTCATAGGTGAACCAGCCGGCCAGATAGCGGCCGAAACGCGCCCCGGTGGTATTGAAAGTCAGCCCCTGGCCGCTGCGCGCAGGATCGAACCAGGCACCGTCGATCGCGAGTCCCTTGGGTGCATCGCCGGCGGGTTGCGAACTCGTGCCGTCGTCGCAGGCCCGGGTCCGCGGCGTCAGCCGTTGCAGCGGGAGGACACCCGTCTCGTCGCCGATGCGGTACCAGAATTCCATGTGGTCGCAATCGGTGAATACGAGTTCGGCGCTGCCCACAGCGGTCGCCGGCGTCACGCCCGCGAGATCGAAGCGGCCGTTGGCATTGCGATAGATCGGCAGCGTGACCCGGCCGTGCTCGTTCGACAACTCGGTGCTGACGGTGAGCCACTGCTGCTTCGACAGCGCATTGCCGCCCTCGGGCGCATAGGTGTGCCACGCGCCGAACAGCACGTTGCCGTTCAGCAGCTGCAGCAGCAGACCCTGGCCGGTCGATGCCGGATTGAACCAGGCGCCGGCCAGCGCCGACTGGCGGATCGGGCCGGAGAACGTCGGCGTTGCCGGCTGGTAGCGGCGCAGTTGGTAGCGATCCGCCAAGGTATCGGAATCCGTCGCTTGCAGCCGTCCATCGCCGGCCACATGCAGCACCGTTCCACGTTCGAGCGCGAGCGCCTGCCTCTGCAAGACGGTGCCGTCGGCATCGAGGTGCAGCAGGGACACACTGCCCGCCGCGGTGCCGGTCAGCCAGGCGCCGCCGAGGGTCGACTTCCAGAAGCGGAGGTCGATGCCTGGGGCGGGTTCCGAGTGCAGGACCGTGCTCAAATCGCGCGACAGTGCCTGCATCTGCGGCGGTCCGCGCCCTTCCTCGGATCGTGTCGCGACCAGTACCGAGGTTCCGGTGTCGATGGCATCGCCGATGCGTTGGCCATTCGCGAACCGATGTGTCCCGACCATTTCGCCATCGGCGGAGAGCCGGACGAGCAGGCCCTCGCTGTTGCTGAATCCGCTGACCAGCAGACTGCCATCGTCCGACCAGCGCACCTTCTGGAGGATGATCCCCGTGGGGATCCCGACGCGGGATCGTGGCTGTCCGGCGAGGTCGTAGAGCACGATGCCTGAATCGGCGCGGGTGACAATGCCGAATCGGCTGTCGGCGGCCGCGAAGTCTGTCGGGGGAAGGGAGAAGCGCTGCGTGCCTGCAGCATCGTAGGCAAGGACTGCCCCAGAATTGGCGTCGTGGATGAGCAGATCGCCGTCGACCTCGAGAATGCGGCCGTGATGGGAGGCAAGGCTGCTCAGCAAGACGCCGCTGCGTCGATCGAAACAGTCGATGCTTCCGATCGGGATCGGGGTCGTCGGCAAGGAACTCGCCACGCAGATCCGATGCGCGCCTGCACGAACCTCATCGATCTTCGGATAAAGGACGGGCGACTGCAGCTGGATCCAGGCGGACGCGTCTTCATCCGCCAGCAGCACGCTCGTACCTCGCGTCAGCAGACCGTCGAAGGCACGCACCGGCGTGTTCGCCGGATCGAGGCGCAATGCCTGCTCGTCGGCCACCTGTTGGCCGTTCGGTGAATACAGCGAAAGTCCCTGCGAGGACGTGACCAGTGCGAGTCCGTTGTCCAGCACATCCAGCGCAACCATGTCGTGAGGCAACGGGACGATGGTGCGTGCGCCATGGAAGTCGATATGGGTCAGGCTCCGGCGATCGGCGGCTTCAAGCCAGAATCCATGATCATGGGCGTGCAGGGCCGATAGGGCGACGCCGTCGAGACGGAAGCGCACGCTGCGATTCGCGTCGAGATACTGGAGTCCCGCGTACTGGGAATTGACGAAATGGGTGGCGACCACACCGCCTTCGCGGGTCGCCAGTACCGGAAATTCGCCGCCGATGGATAACGCCTGTGGCCACTGGGTGCCGTCGGCCAGCAAGTGAGTGAGTCGGTGACTGATGTTCGTCGGGATTTTGACGGCGACCCATGCGCCGCCCGCGAGGTCATCCACGACGACCGTGGCGCAACTGCCCGTGTCCCATCGCACCAGTGTCCGACCGCGGGCATCGATGCGCCTGACGCTGCCGCCGGAGGCGCCATCGAAGCTGAGGCATCCGGCGATCAGCGCACCATCGCGGTCGACCAATGGCGCACTCGCCGGGGGATCGCGATCAAGCGCGATCTCGACCTGCAAGCGCGTTGCCCCGTCCTGGGCGAGGCGGTCGACCGAGCCCACGCCGGAAAAGAAGTCGGAGTACTTGCTGACCCACAGATTGCCGGCGCCGTCGGCACGCATGGTTGCGGCGTTGTAGTCGTCGTTGCGCCACAGCAGCCCGCGCCGCGAGCTGTACAGCGAGCGCTCCTGCACCCCGAACTGTTCCGGAATGTCGTATGGCCCGACCCGTCGCCCGTCGCGGTCGATCGCGAAGTGGGTGCCCACCGAAAACCCGTGGGCGCCGGTCAAGATCAGCGCATCCGCGGTTCGATCGCCCGAGGTCGAGGAGATGTCGATGGTCTGGGTCCATTCCGCCGCTTCCACTTCCATGCCCGTCGCCAGCAGGCCGAACAGCAGGCCCAGGCGATGCTTCATCGCTGCATTCATGTGATCACTCCGTTGTCATGGTCGATGTCGCCGGGTCTGCGCCCGATCGATTGCATGCAACTCGCGGTCGCGAACGATCACGTCGCGAGTGCGGAGGACAATACGCCTGCGAAGGCCGAAAAGTTCCAGATTGCGACGAAAGCGCTGTGGCTCACGCGCAACACTCACGATGCGATGCGCGCGGCGACCTCGTCGCGAGTCGGCATGGCGAGCGCAGCGCCGCGGCGTTCGGTCGACACGCCGGCATACGCGCTGGCGTAGCGGATCGCGGCCGCGAGTGGCAGGGTCGGATCGCGTGCCAGTTCGGCGGCGAGTGCGCCGTTGAAGGCGTCGCCGGCGCCGGTGGTGTCGATCGCGCTCGCCTTGATCGCGCCAATGCGATAGCTCGCCGCGATGTCGTTGAACGATCCCGCATCGGCATGCGAGACGAAGCAGCCGGCCGAGCCCAGCGTGATCACCACGCCGCCCTTGTGCAGGCGGCGGCACAAGGCATGCAATTCGCTGCTCGGCGTCGATGCCACGTCTTCGGCGCGGATCTGCTCGCCGAGGATGTGCAGGCACAGCGAGGCAAATTCGGTCTCGTTCGGCGTCGCCAGGTCGGCAAGTTCGAGCAGGGACTCGTCGACCGGCGCATCGGCCGGTGCCGGATTGAGGATCGTGCGCCGGCCGGCGTCCCGTGCGATCGACAAGGCCCGGAAGATCGCATCGCGGTCGACTTCGAGCTGCGCCAGCGTGACGGCGGCCTTGCGGATACGCGCCGCTTCGCCGTCGATGAATGCGGTCGACAGCGCGGCATTCGCGCCTGGTGCGATGACGATGACATTGCGGCCACGCGCATCGACGAAGATGCCGGCAGTGCCGGTGGCGATGTCGCCGTGGATTTCGTCGACGAGGTCGATGCCGAGCCCGGTCGCGAGTGCACGCGCGTGTTGTGCGGCGACATCGTCGCCGAGCGCGACCAGAAAGGTCGTCGATGCCCCGCTGCGAGCGCTGGACACGGCCTGATTGAAGCCCTTGCCGCCGGGGCCGCCGAGATAACGACCGCTGCGCGTCGCGCCGGGCGCGGGCAATTCGTCGCTGACCCAGACGTGATCCTGGTTGTACGAGCCGACCACGATCACGCCATTCATGTCGGTGTCCTCAGGCGAACTGCGAGAGCACGCCGGCGATGGTCGCGGTCATGAAGGTCGCGATCGAGCCGCCGAGCACGGCACGCAGGCCGAGACGGGCGAGGTCGCTGCGACGCTCCGGTGCGAGGCCGCCGATACCGCCGATCTGGATCGCGATCGACGAGAAGTTGGCGAAGCCGCACAAGGCGTAGGTCGCGACCAGCGAGCCGTGTTCGGTCAGAGTGACGCCGGGCGTCTTGCCGTTGACGATGTCGGCGAGTTGCAGGTAAGCGACGAATTCATTGATCACGACCTTCTGCCCGATCAGCGAGCCGACCGTGTTCGCGTCCTGCCAGGGCACGCCAATCAGCCAGGCAATCGGCGACAGGATGTAGCCGAACAGGTTGGCGAGGTCGGTCGGCTTGCCGAGTTGTGCGGCGAGCCCGCTCCATTCGCCGAACCAGGTGAGCGGCGCATTGATCATCGCGATCAGCGCGATGAACGCGAGCAGCATCGCACCGATGTTCAGCGCCAGCTTGAGGCCGTCGGCTGCGCCCGAGGCGGCGGCGTCGATGATGTTCGACGTGGTGTGTTCGACTTCCATGCGCACGGTACCGCGGGTCAGCGGTTCGCCGACTTCTGGCACCAGAATCTTGGCGATGACGAGGGTTGCGGGTGCGGCCATGATCGAGGCCGCGAGCAGGTGCTTGGCGTAGAAACCCTGCGCCGCGACATCAGGGCCGCCGAGCATCAGCACGTAGGCGGCGAGCACGCCGCCGGCGATGTGGGCCATGCCGCCGATCATCATCGTGATCAGTTCCGATTCGGTCATCCGGCCGATGTACGGACGCACCGTCAGCGGCGCCTCGGTCTGGCCGATGAAGACGCTGGCGCAGACCGAGGTGGTCTCGGCGCCCGACACCTTCATGACCTTGGTAATCGCCCAGGCCATCGCGCGCACCACGGCCTGCATCACGCCGAGGTGGTAGAGCACGCTCATCAGCGCCGCGAAGAAGATGATCGTCGGCAGCACCTGGAAGGCGAAGATGAAGCCGTACTTCGGAATGTCCATCAGCCCGCCGAACACGAAGTTCGAGCCGGCCGCAACGAAACCGAGAACCTGGACGAAGACATTGCTCAGCCACTGGAACACGTCCTTGCCGCCGGGCACGAGCAGGACCAGGCTCGCGAACGCGATCTGCAGCCCGACGCCGGTGGCGACCAGCGTCCAGCTCACGCGACCCTTGTTGTTCGAGAACAGCCAGGCGATGCCGATCAGGCAGGCCAATCCGAACAGGCCGAACAGAATGCTGAAAATCACGATCCACTCCCCAGACACAAAGACTGCCGCAGGCTAGCGGGTCGCTGCCAGCAGCCGCAACCTGCAACGCCGCATCGGTAATGCCCGGTCCTTCATGCGAGTCATCCGCCGGCTGTGTTTGAATGTGCGCTTTCCACGCGGGGACACGATCATGCAATACCGGCGCCTCGGCCAATCCGGCCTGCAGTTGTCAGCATTGTCTTACGGCGCCTGGGTCACCTTCGGCAACCAGCTCGGACGGGGCGAGGCGCGCGAGTTGATCGCGCAGTGCCTCGATACCGGCGTCAATTTCTTCGACAACGCCGAGACCTACGCAAATGGCGAAGCCGAGCGCATCATGGGCGACGTGCTGGTCGACCTGCGTGTGCCGCGCGATGCGTTCTGCGTGTCGAGCAAGGTGTTTTTCGGCGCCGTCGATGACCCGAAGCCGACGCAACGCGGGCTGTCGCACAAGCACATTCGCGATGCCTGCGACCAGGCCTTGGCGCGGTTGCGCGTCGACTATCTCGATCTGTATTTCTGCCATCGCCACGATCCCGAGGTGCCGGTCGCGGAAGTGGTGACGACCATGGACCTGCTGATTCGGCAGGGCAAGGTGCTGTACTGGGGCACCAGCGAATGGTCGGCCGAACAGATCCGCGAAGCGATCGCGTTCGCGCAAGCGCATGGACTGTTTGCGCCGCAGATGGAACAGCCGCAATACAACCTGCTGCATCGCGCCCGCTTCGAGAGCGAACTGGTGCCGCTGGCCCGAGAACACGGGCTCGGCACCACGGTCTGGTCGCCGCTCGCCTCCGGTCTGCTCAGCGGCAAGTACGCGGACGGTGTGCCCGCGGATTCGCGCTTGAATACGCCCGGCTACGAGTGGTTGCGCGCGCGCCTGTTGTCGCGACGAGATGAACTGAGTGCCGGACTGGCGCGCTTTGCGGCGCTCGCGCGGGAGATCGGCAGTTCGCAATCGACACTCGCGCTGGCCTGGTGCCTGAACAAGCCGCAGGTGTCGACGGTGATGCTCGGTGCAACGAAACGGGGCCAGCTCGACGAGAACTTTGCCGCGCTGGCGCTGGCCGAACGACTCGACACGGACCTGATGGCGCGCATCGAATCGTGTTTTCCGCTGATCTAGGCAAGGTCGAACGCGTCACGCATCGACGAGTGCATCGCGGCGTGTGATGCGCAGTTCTGCCTTCGGTGCCGGCCTGGCCCACTCGATGGACCGGACCGTGTCCCGAGCGGCTTCCGCCGGCGGAGTCGGCGGTGCCGGTGGTGCGGGCGCAGCCGGCGGGGTCGGTGGGGCGGGCGGTGTCGGAGGCGGTGTCCGGAAGAACAGTTCGTCGCGTTCCGGTGCTTCCACGGCGAGCACCAGCTTCTTGCGGTCGCGCAGCACTTCGACGTTCAAGACTTGTCCCGGCGCCTTCGACGTGAGCAGGCGCATCGCGCCGGGCACGCTGTCGACCGGCTGGCCGTCGATCACCTGGATCACGTCGCCGGCCTTGATCTGCGGCAGTTTGCCGCCCTCGTTCTCCAGCACCAGCACGCCGCTGGTCGCACCGAAATATTGGCCGAGCCCGGCATTGATCCTCGTCAGGTTCAAGTCGAGACCGCCACCGGCGATGATGCGCAGATGTTCGCCCATCGGGCCGCGCTCGAGTTCGTGCAGCGCACGCAGGCCGGGACCGCCCTCGCCATTGATGATGACCTGGACATCGCGCTCGATGCGTTCCGGCAAGCCCTCGATCTTGGCGATCGGCGCGCGGTTTGGCAGGTCGAGCATGCCGACCCAGTCGCCGGCGTCGCGACGTTCCGCAATCATCTTCGCGTCCGCGGACTTGCCATCGCGCAGGTAACGCACCGTCACCTGGGTGCCGGCCTCGAGCGCGCCGATGGTGTCGCGCACGCCGTCGACCGCGGCCTTGCTCTGACCCATGGCCTTGCCATTCACCGCGACGATCAGATCACCGGCCTTGAGGCCTGCTTTCGCAGCCGGGCCGCCCGGCGTCACCGCGGCGATCTTCGCGCCCTTGTCGTCGGCCGCGAGCACCACGCCGATCAGGGCGCGACGTGGTTCGCCGGCAAACTCGAAGGCGAACGCGCGCGGGCCATGGTCGCCGAGTTGCATCGACAGGTCGGCGATGCGGCGGGTGAGTTCGCGCAGCTCGCTGCGCGCGGCGTCGAGCTCCTTGCGTGCGGCGGCCTGTTCGGCCGCGCTGGGTTCGGCGGCGAAAACATTGCCGAGCGCAAGCATCAGCGCGGCGGCCATCAGGGTCGGTTTCAGTGTCATCGGAATCTCCTTGCGGGTAGCGGTCAATCGACCCGGTAGTTCGCGTCCTGCAGGTACGCGCCACCGTTGTCGGAAAGGGTGTCGTAGCGGCTGCCGGCGCGAGTTGCGGCGAGTCGGCTCATGAGGTCGACGCGGCGCGACCACAGCGCCTGCGCCTCGTCGTCGCGGGTGACGGCATTGAGTTGCAGGTCGGTGAGGCCGATCAGGTCTTCAAGTTCGGCGCTGGCCATTGCCGCGCTGGCATCGATCGGCACGCTGCGCGCATCCAGGGTCGCCAGCAGGCCATCGAGTTGCTGCGATTGTGCGATCAGCGCCAGGGTGTTGGCCGACGGCGACGCGCTGGTCACGGGCGTCGGCGCAGCGACCGGCGAATGCAACAGGCGCACGCCGACGACGGCCGCGACCAGGGTCGCCGCGAGTGCGATCCAGGCGCCGCGACGTCGCCTCGGCATCGCTGCAGACATCGGAGGCGACGCCGTCGCGAGCTCGCGTTCGAGTTCCGCGAAAACGGAGCGCTTCGGCGCGACCAGCGGCAAGGCCTGCAAGGCCGAGCGCAACGCGTGGTCGTCATGATCGGCATGGATCGGGAAACGGTCATCAGGCATAAGCCACCCGCGCCTGCGGCGCCTCGTAGAGCGCGCGCAATTTCTGCGTGCCGCGCGCCAGTTGCGATTTCGAGAAGCTGACCGACTTGCCGAAGCTCTCGGCGATCTCCTCGTGCGAATAACCTTCGACGTGGTACAGCCAGACGACGCTGCGGGTGACCTGCGGCAGTCCGCTCAAGGCGCGTTCGAGATCGCGCTGGTGTTCCGGCGATGGCGAGTGGCAGTCCTCGGGTTCGGGCATTTCGTCGACGGTCTCGACGACGCCCCGGCGGCGCAGGCGCATCAGCGCCTCGTTCACCGCGATCTGGCGCAGCCAGCCCCAGAACGGCGCGTCGCCACGAAACTGGCCAAGCTTGCGGAACAGCTGCAACATGGCGTCGTGCAGGATGTCCTGGGCCTCGTCGGCATCACCGAGCATGCGCAGCGCCAGGGTGTAGACCGGGCGCTCGAACAATCGGTAGATCTGTTCGAAGGCGCGAACATCGCCGTGCGCACCGCGCTCGATCAGGCTCCCGGGAACATCGATGGCGAAGTGGCTGCTCACGGAACCTAGGATGCGCCTCGGTCCGATTTGGTCGCAAGCGCGCAACGGACTGTCGCCCAAAGAAAACGCCGCGGATGTCCGCGGCGTTTTCGGCCTTGCTTGCAGCTGCTTACAGGTCGGTCGCGAGGGTGACCGAGAAGAACAGGCGCGGATCGGCGATTTCGCCGTAGTAGTCGGTGGCGTTGTCGTCGGTGTCCGACCAGGTCAGGCTGGTGCTGACCTGACCGAACTCCTTGGACAGGCCGATCGAGTAATGCATGTAGTTCAAGTCGTCGGCGCCGATGAAATCGCCGTGCTCGTCGTACAGGGCTTCGCCGCTGCCGATCGAGTAGTGGCCGACTTCGCCGTCGAGGCTGAGGTCCCACCACGGCAGGCCGTAGCTGCCGGAGAGGCCGAAATAGATGCCGTCGTCATCGAGGTTGTAGACGTCGTTCGAGTAGCCGATGGTGGCCGTGATCATCTCGTCGTAGGACACCGAGCCGATCAGCTCGGCGTAGTCGTAGTCGACGCCTTCGTTCGTCCCCGGGTAGACGTAACGCACGACTTGCACGTCACCGACCCACTTGTCGGCGAGGTCCCAGGAGTAACCCACGTAGAGGTCGAGTTCGAGGTTGGCGCCGTCTTCGTCGAGGTAGGAGGCGTCGTCCGGAATGAAGTCGACGCTGGAGCCCCAGATGCCGCCGTAGAAGCCGGATTCGTGTTCGAACGCGAGTTCGCCCTGCAGCGCCCAGTCTTCCTGCGACTGCGAGATGCCGCGGAATACGTAGTCGCTGGTCAGCGTGGCGGACGCGGAGAAGGTGAACGGTCCCGAGGATTCGCTTTCCTCATCCTGCGCCGAAGCGGCGAACGGCAGGGCGGCGAGCAGGGCCAGGGCGAACAGTGATTTCTTGTGCATGTCGAACCTCCGGTGATTGGGGCAATGGGTGGACGCCGCATGACGGATCCCGCAGAGTCTCGCCCCGAGTGTAATCCGGAATCGGCTCGAGCATTCACTCGGCAAGCACCGGCTTGGCGCGCCGGGACGCGATGTTATGATCCGGCGCATCCCGTCCTGTCACCCCGATGAGCTCAGCGCCCGCCTTCAACATCCCCGGTTACGAGCTGATCCGAGAACTCGGGGTGGGCGGCATGGCGACGGTCCATCTGGCGATCCAGAGTTCGCTGGATCGCAAGGTCGCGATCAAGGTGATGCGCCGTAACATCGACGACGCCGAGAAGTTCGAGCGCCGGTTCCTGGTCGAGGGGCGGACCCTCGCGAAGCTGCCGCACCGGAACATCGTCGCGGTCTACGACATCGTCAAGAGCGATGCCGCGACCTATATCTCGATGGAGTATCTGGAAGGTGGCACGCTGCACGAGAAGATGCGCAGCGGCCTGTCGCTGGCCGAAGCGGTCGCCATCGTCGTGCAAATCGCCGGCGCGCTGCAGTTCGCGCACGACCACGGCATCGTCCATCGCGACCTGAAACCCGCGAACATCATGTTCCGCGATGAATTGACGCCGGTGCTGACCGACTTCGGCATCGCGCGTCAGCAGGATGCGTCGCAGACGCGTCTGACCCAGACCGGGATGCTCGTCGGCACGCCGACGTACATGAGCCCCGAGCAGATCAATGCGCTGGAAGTCGATGGTCGATCCGACCTCTACAGCCTCGGCGTGATGTTTTACGAGCTGTTGACCGGACGTCCGCCGTTCCAGGGAGAGACGCCGATCGCGGTGCTGATGGCGCACTTGACCAGTCCGCCGCCGCCGCTGCCACCGCAGTTCGGCGAGTTCCAGCCGATCCTCGACCGCATGCTGGCCAAGGGGCGTGACGAACGCTACGGCAACCTCAAGGAATTCACCAAGGCCTTGAAGGCGATCGTCGTCAACAACGACCGTCTGTGGGAGCGGTTGCAGGCCGATCCGAACCAGAGTTCGTCCGAGCAGTTGCGGGCCTTGGGCTTTTCGGTCAGTTCCTCGACTGCGCTGGATCCGGTGCAGCAGGGGGTGCCTTCGAAGCGCCAGCTGCCGCAACCGCAACAACCGGTGGCCGCGACCCAGGTGGCCAGGCCGAAGGTCGATCCGGCCGCGGCGACGCAGATCTCGAATCCCGCCCTGCGCCCCGCGACACGGGTGCCAGCGCGCAGCGGTCGCGGTCTGTGGATCGGCGTCGGAGCGCTGGTGGCGCTCGGGGTGGCCGCTGCCGCGTGGTGGGCCTTGCGACCGCGCGAGGACATCGACCCGCGCATTCGCGGCGAAGTGGATGCGCGCCTGGTCGTGATCGACCGCTACATCGGCGACCACAAGCTGACGCCACCGCCGATCGGCGACAACGCGCTCGACCTGCTCCAGGCCGTGCAACAGCGTGCACCGAACTACTCGGGCACGACGCAGCGCACCTTGTCGCTGGTCGCCGCGTTGAAGGCTGAGGCGCAGACGCGCAAGGAGCGCGGCGAATTCATCGATGCCGAAGCGGCGCTGGGATTCGCGAGTTCGCTGGCGCCCGAAGATGCCGGCATCGCGACACTGCGCGCCGGCATTGCCGAGGCGCGCACGCGCAGCGAGCAGGCGGCCAAGGTCAGGGAACTTCTGGTCAAGGCCGATGCCGCGAGTGCAGCCGGTCGTGATCTTGGCGCCGACAGCGCCTACGCCTTGTTGCGTCAGGCGGCGCAGCTCGCGCCGGCGGATCCTGCCCTCGGTGCCGCACAGCAGAAGCTGTTGGCGCGCTTGCTGGCGCCGAGTCGTGCGGCACTGCAGGCCGGCGATGTCGGCGCGGCGCAGTCGCGACTGGATGCCTTGGCGGCGGCGCTGGGCAACGATCCGGAGTGGCGCAAGTTGCGCGACGAGATTGCCGGTGCGCGTGATGTCGCCGACCGCGCGGCCCGCGTAGCGACGCTGCAGGCGCAGTTCGATGCCCAGTTGCGCGCGCGACGTTATGCCGAACCCGTCGGCGACAATGCCCTGGAATCGCTGAATGCATTGCGCCAGCTCGACGCCGCGGCCGCCGATGCGCGTGGTGCCACGCTCGGCGACGCCCTGCTCGCGGATGCACGCGCACTGCTCGGACGCGGCGATGCTTCGGCGGCGCTGACGACGGTGGAACTGGCTTTGCGCGTGCGGCCGGATGCGGTCGATGCGGTGGCGTTCAAACGTGAGGTCGAGGGCAAGCTCAGCGCCGATCAGCGCCGTGTCGCCGGACTGCTCGGACAGGCACAGCAGGCGCTGTCCGAACGTCGCTACTTCGCGCCGGCGGGCCAGAACGCGGCCGAGTTGCTGGAAGAGTTGCTGAAGCTCGACGCGGCGCATGCCGAGGCGCGACGCCTGCGCGACGGCTTGGCGAGCGGCGCGCTCGATGCGGCGCGCGCGCTGGCTCAGGCCGAGCGCATCGAGGACGCGTTGGCGCTGGCCAACCAGGTGCGCCAGCGCTATCCGGCCGATCGCAGCGCTCCGGCGTTGGTCGAGCAATTGCAGCGTCAGCAGTTGGCCGCTGCGGCGGCGGCGCAACGGACGGTCGTGCTGGACCGGGTACTCGCAGCGGCAGCGCAGCGCCCGCTGGATGCCAAGTCATTCAAGGCCGGCGTGGTCGACGTCGCCACGCTGCTGAAGCGCAATCCCAAGGATGTCGATGCCGGTACGGCACGTCAGCGTCTGCTCGATGCCTTGCGCGAGTCGGCCGACAGTGCGACCGACCTGCCAGGCCTCGGCGGACTCGATGCCCTGTTTGCGGATTACCGGCGCAGCTTCGGCGAGGATCCCGAGATGACCGCGACGGTCACTGCCGCACGCGCGCGACTCGAACAGGAGGAACGCGTGCGTCTAGCCGCAACGGCAGGGGATCTCGTGCTGCTGGCCCTGCCCTGGGGAGAAGTCGAGTCGGTGACCGACCTGCAGCGCAAGTCGACGCTGGCATTGCCGGTCGATCGCGTCACACCCTTGCGCCTGCACCTGCCGGCCGGTGTCTATCGCGTCAGTTTCAAGCATCCGAGCGGTGCGCGCAGCACTGCGCAAGCAACGGTCAAAGCCGGGGCCGAGACGATCAGTTCGGCGGCATTCGCGGCCCTCGATGCCAAGGAGTACCTGCGTCGTGCGGGCTTCTGAGCGACTGCAGGTCATCGCGATCTGGGTAGCGCTCTGGCTGCCGTCGATCGCGTTGGCCGACTACCGCGCCTACGCCCGCGGTCAGGAGGCTGCCGCAGACGGCAAGTGGTCCGAAGTCGAAGCGGCAATGCAGGAATCGCTGGCCGCGAATCCCGCACCCAAGGTCCGCGTCAAACTTTACGGCCAGCGCTTCGCGCCGTACGTCCCGCAGTACTACCTGGGACTGGCGGCCTATCGCCAGAACGATTGCGCAGGTGCCTTGCGCTGGTTCGGCGATGCGACCGCCGCGTCGATCATCGCGCAGGTGCCCGAGTTCAAGGGCGTGGCTGATGCCGCGCGCGGCGATTGCGGCACCCGGCTTGCGACAAACAAGCCGGCCGTCGACAAGCCGGCCGTTATCGAGAAGCCCGTCGTCGCCCCACCGGTGGTAACGCAAAATCCGCCACCGGCCACGCCGTCGAAGCCCCCGGTGTCGGTGCAGCCCGGCAACACGCCGGTCCCGCCGGTTGCTCCTTCGGCCCAGTCCACGCCGGTGGTGGCGGCCGCACTGCAGGGGGCATTGCAGAACTGGTTGGCCGGGCGCTACCGCGCCGTGATTGCGGCACCGACCGCCGGATTGCAAGGCAAGTCGCTGGCCCATCTGCATCTGCTGCGGGCAGCCGCCTTCTTCGCCCAGTCGGAAATCGAACCGGCGAATTCGGCGACGCTGCGTGCCAGCGCCGAGCAGGAGGTGCGCAACGCACGGCGTGCCGTGCCGACGCTCGCACCGGACGCCGGGTTCCATTCGCCACGCTTCCGCAGTTTCTTCACCAGCGTGCGCTGAAAACGACAACGCCGCGCAGGGCGCGGCGTTGTCGATCGAACCCGGAGTCGTGACCGGTCAGAAGCGGACCACGCCCGACAGTGCGATGGTTTCGTTGCGGTCGGAGCCGTCGAACGCGGCGTCGATCTGCACCTTTTCGAAGGCCCAGCCGAAGCCCAAGGACGTGTGCAACTCGTTGTCACCGGTCGAGAACAGCACGGCGTTCGCAAGCGCATCGCCGGCATTGGCCGGTTCGCCGACGAAACGCACGGTGTGTTCCGGGTCGCGCCACATGCCGGCGCGCAGCGAGAACGGCACCTTCAGTTCGGTGAAGGTGTATTCCATGCCGAGACGGATTTCGACGCCGTCGTCGATCTGCAGCGGATCAAGCGCCGCACGAGCGGCGGCACCACTGTCATCGAGCATGAAATTCGACTGCATGTCGTCGGTCAATTCCGAATACATGATGTGCGACACGTCGAGCGCCACGGTCAGTGCATCGGTCGGGCGATAGACCACGCCGGCACCGAACAGGTCGGGCGTATTGAAATACGCGGCCTTGTCGATCCGGGTGAAGGCGATGCTTCCCGGAACGATGCTGGCGGTGTACTTGAACTCGGGTGCATGGCGGTAGACCAGGCCGGTCTGCCACTGGTCGTTGATTCGATACTGGCCACCGATGCTGAAGCCGAACGCACCGTCGTTGCCCTGCTGCTGCGTCGAAAAGCGCACCAGGGTATCGCCGACGTTGGTGAAGCGGCGGGTGCTCGAATCGAGGTCGAGGTTGTAGTTGTTCAGGCTGATGCCGAGTGACAGGGCATCGGTGGCCTTGAAGGCGCCGGACAAGCCGAAATTCGTGATGCGGACGTCGATGTCCGCCGCGAACGGGAAGACGCGGCCACCGTCGTCGCCGGTCGCGCCGAGCGAATCGAATGCCGTATCGAAGTTCAGGAACTCGTGGCGATAGACCGCCACCGCCCAATTCTCGTGCGGCCAGACGAAGGACAGGAAGGACGGGCTGCGCGTATCGCTCTCGGCGACGTCGTAACGCAGGCTGTCGGTACTGAACGGATCGGTCGTGTAGTTGCCGCCGCGCACGTACTCGGTGCTGTAGTCGTTGATGCGCTGTTCGAACGAGATTTCCTTGGCGGCCAGCTGCACCAGTCCGGCCGGGTTCGAAAAGGCAGCGGTCGCGTCATCGGCGAGGCCGATGAAGGCACCGCCCATCGCCAGCGAGCGCGCGCCCGGCGCGGAAAAATTGAACTGGAGGGAGGCATTGCCTTCCTCATCGGTGATCGCGAATGCGCTGGATGCAGCCGTCAACAGCGCGGCACCGATGGCCAGGGGAAGGATCTTCTTCATGATGGGTTCTCCTCTCAGCGTTGAATGATTCGTCGCTCGGGGCGAGCGGCCGGATCATAACGCTTTCCAAACGCTGCGCGTGTCGCGCCGCCTGCCTATACTCCGTACCCCGTACTCGGAGAACGTCATGGAACCGATCGTGCTGTTTTTGCTCGCCTTCATCATCTTTACGCTGTGGAAGGGGGTCATCATGGTGCCGCAAGGCTTCGAGTACACGGTCGAGCGTTTCCGCAAATACACGCACACCCAGACCCCCGGCATCGGCATCATCCTTCCCTATGTCTTCAATGTCGGTCGCAAGATCAACATGATGGAGCAGGTGCTCGACGTCCCGTCGCAGGAAGTCATCACCAAGGACAACGCGGTGGTGAAAGTCGACGGCGTCGTCTTCTTCCAGGTGCTGGATGCTGCGAAAGCCGCCTACGAGGTGTCGAATCTCGAACAGGCCATCGTCGCGCTGGTCATGACCAACATCCGCACCGCGATCGGTTCGATGGATCTCGACGAGTCGCTGTCGAAGCGCGACGAGATCAACAACAAGCTGCTGCGCGTGGTCGACGAAGCCACTCATCCCTGGGGCCTGAAAGTCAATCGCATCGAACTGAAGGACATCCAGCCACCGCGCGACCTGGTCGATTCGATGGCACGCCAGATGAAGGCCGAACGCGAGAAGCGTGCGCAGATCCTGGAAGCGGAAGGTTCGCGCCAGTCGGAAATCCTGCGCGCCGAGGGCGAGAAGCAGGCCGCCGTACTGGAAGCCGAGGGTCGTCGCGAGGCGGCATTCAAGGATGCCGAGGCGCGCGAGCGTCTGGCTGAGGCCGAAGCCAAGGCGACGATGATGGTGTCGCAGGCGATCGAACGCGGCGACGTGCAGGCGATCAACTACTTCGTCGCGCAGAAATACGTCGAGGCGCTGAAGGCGCTGGCGACCTCGCCGAACCAGAAGGTGTTGCTGATGCCGCTCGAAACCACAGGGCTGCTCGGTTCGATCGCGGGGATTGCCGAGTTGTCGAAGAGCGCGCTCGACAAGGGCGCGGGTGCCTTGAAGGCGCCGAAGTTGCCGGGAGCCTGAGATGGGACAGCTCGTCTACACCTGGTGGGCGATCGCGCTCGCCCTGCTCGCGATCGAGACGATCATTCCGGGGGCCAGCATCCTCTGGTTCGGCATCGCCGCCTTCATCGTCGGCGTCGTCGTGTACTTCGTGCCGGACTTGCCCTTGCTCGGGCAGGTCGCGGTGTTCGGGGTCTGCTCGATCGCTTCGGTCGCGGTGTACTGGAAATGGTTCCGTACCCATGAGGCGCCGAGCGACCAGCCGCTGCTGAACCGCAAGGCCGACCAGATCATCGGTCGCGAGTTCGTGCTGGATGCACCGATCTCGCTTGGTCGCGGCAAGCTCAAGATCGGCGACGCGTTGTGGACCGTCGAAGGCCCGGATCTCGCCGTCGGGACCCGCGTGCGCGTCTGTCGAACCGATGGCCTGATCCTTCGGGTCGAGAAAACCGAAGCCTGAGTCGTTATGCTCCGCGCCCTCGATTGTCGGCGCGGAGTGCTCATGTTGAACCTGACCATCCTCAATGCCACGCATCGCGCCCTGGGCGCGCGCATGGTCGATTTCGGCGGCTGGGACATGCCGCTGAACTACGGTTCGCAGATCGACGAGCACCATGTCGTTCGCCGCGACGCCGGCATGTTCGACGTATCGCACATGACCATCGTCGACGTTCGCGGTCCGCGCGTCCGTGAATTCCTGCGCTACCTGCTGGCCAACAACATCGACAAGCTCAAGACGTCGGGCAAGGCGTTGTACAGCTGCATGCTCAACGAGCGCGGCGGCGTGATCGACGACTTGATCGTCTACTTCATCGACGAGTCGTTCTTCCGGGTGGTCGTCAATGCCTCGACGCGCGACAAGGATCTCGACTGGATGGCGCGTCAGGGCAGTCGCTTCGGGATCACGCTGGCCGAACGCCGCGACTTCGCGATGATCGCCGTGCAGGGGCCGACTGCCCGGTCGCGTGTGCACGGGCTGCTGTCGCCGGATGGCGCGACACGTGCCGGAAAGCTCGGCAAGTTCGTGGGCGCCGAGATCGATGGGATGTTCGTCGCCCGCACCGGTTACACCGGCGAGGACGGCTACGAAATCATGGTGCCGGAAGCGAATGCGGTGGTGTTCTGGAACCAGCTCGTCGCTGCCGGCGTCAAGCCCGCGGGACTGGGTGCACGCGACACGTTGCGCCTCGAGGCCGGCATGAATCTGTACGGTCAGGACATGGACGAGACGGTGTCGCCCTGGGAAGCCGCGTTGGCCTGGACCATCGCACTCGAACCGGCGGAGCGTGACTTCATCGGTCGCACCGCCCTGGTCGCGCAGAAGGAGGGCGGAGTGTCGCGCGAAATGATCGGCGTCGTGCTCGACGACAAGGGTGTGCTGCGGCACGGCCAGCGCGTGATCACTGATCAAGGCGACGGCGAGGTCCTGAGCGGTTCGTTCTCGCCCACGCTCGGCAAGTCGATCGCGCTCGCGCGCGTGCCGACCGGTGCCGCAGCGGGCACGCTCGCGGTCGACATCCGCGGCAAGGCGATGCCGGTGCGCGCGGTCAAGTTCCCGTTCGTGCGCGACGGCCAAGCCTGCGCCGGCATCTGAAACCGATCGTTGTCTTTAACCCCAGTACAATCCGTCATCACCGACCACGAGGACCGAGTCATGAGCGAAATTCCAGGCGATCTGAAGTTCCTGAAGAGCCACGAGTGGGCGCGTGCCGAAGACAATGGACACGTCACCGTCGGAATCTCCGACCACGCACAGGCGGCGCTCGGCGACCTCGTCTACGTCGAATTGCCCGGTGTCGGCGATGACGTGCAGGCCGGCAATGGCGCGGCTGTCGTCGAGTCGGTGAAGGCGGCCTCCGATGTCTACAGCCCGATCTCGGGCAAGGTCGTCGCGGTGAACGAGAAGCTGGTCGATGCGCCGGAAACCATCAATGGCGATGCCTATGGTGATGGTTGGCTGTTCGTCGTGATGCCGTCCGACCGCAGTGAACTCGACGAGCTGCTCAGCCCGGACGATTACGCCGAGATGATCGAAAGCGAAGACCACTGAATTCAATCGCGTCGCAGCGCTTCAACAGACCGGTTGCCATCAGCAGCCGGTTTTTTTTGTCCCGAGTTTGGTCCGCGTGCGCGACATTCGAGCGATGCGAGATCGTCATCACATGCATGCGCGCGATCACGACATCGATCACGACATCGATCCGATTCGCTTCGACGACACGCACGAAAATTTCCGCGCTCACAAAACGTGTTGACAGTCAACGCGTGTGCGATTAGTTTTGCCGCAGCGTGACAAGCATGCTTCGGAAATGAGTGGCAATAGAGACATCGAAACATCGACCGCAAACACTTCCTCGCAGATGTCGCGATCGAGTCTCCGCCTCTCCCGCATGTACCCCAACTTCCGCGACCACGACGCAAACCCAATGATGCTCCCGACGACGCGTCGAGTCGTACTCTCCAGCCGTGTGTGTGCGTCGGCAGTCCACGCACGCGGTGCTTGATCGATTTCACCGGGCGATCACTGCCAAAACCAAGAGGAGCACTACAATGAAAGCAGCAACTACCAAGAAGAAAGCTGGCACGGTGAAAGCCGCCGCCAAACCCGCAGCGAAGAAAGCACCGGCCAAGAAGGCCGCTGCAAAGAAAGCTCCGGCCAAGAAGGCTGCAGCGAAGAAGGCTCCGGCCAAGAAGGCCGCCGCCAAGAAAGCTCCGGCCAAGAAGGCTGCAGCGAAGAAGGCTCCGGCCAAGAAAGCCGCTGCCAAGAAAGCCGCTAAGAAATAAGTAATTCAGCAACACGTTTTTCAGGGTCAGACCATCGCACGGCCGCCCGGCGTGCGATGGTCACTTTGGATGGAAGCGGTTCCGGAGACGCAAGGTTTCCGATGATGCAGACGCTTCCGCCACGTTCCGGACACCATCCTTTGCATTGAAATTCGGACTGCGGAAGCGGTATCGCACGTGCATTTGCGCCGTATTCGCCCGGATCGCGGCAGTCCCGAACGGCTGCCGGATGTTGCAGTTGCGTGAACGCGCGTCAGAATTGCGGTACAAACCGCAGTGTGACCTTCGTCATGGCCGTCGTTGCCGATCCCGCGCGCCGGTCCGACCACGAATCAACGAGGATGTGAAATGCCGCTCGAGATCCACGCCAATCCAGTTCAAATCCGCGTCCGCGCCGCATTGCTGATCGTGGCTTGCTTGCTCGCGGTCGCTGCCTGCGGCAAGAAGGAACAGGCGGCAGCGCCCGCAACCGCTGCTCAGCCCGCTGCCGGTGCTTCACCGCAGGTCGTGGCGCCCGCTGCCCCTGAAGTCACGGTCGCCGACCTGCTGGCCGCAGCGACGCGCGCGATGAACGAGGAGCGTCTTGTCACTCCCGCAGGTGACAACGCCATCGAAATCTATCTTCAGGTGCTGGCCAAGGAGGCCAACAACGTCAGCGCGACACAGGCCCTGGTCGATTTGTTTCCGCTGGCGGCCGGCAATGCCGAGCGTGAAATCGCGAATCGCAATCTCGACGAGGCGACACGAATCGTGGCGCTGCTTGATCAGGCCAGTCCGGGCTCTTATACGGTGTCGACGCTGAAGTCGAAGCTCAATGCCGCGCGCACGCAGTTGCAGCGAGAGGAAGAGCGTCGTCTCGCGCAGGAGACAGCGGCCCAGCAGCGCGAACAAGCGGCATCGCAAGCCGCCGCGGCACCGCCGCCGGCTGCAGCGCCGGCGCAGCCGACCCGTACCGCGCAAGCCGAGCCACGTCCGGTCGAGGCGGCACCGAAGCCGGCCGAACCAGCCGCACCGCCGCCGCCGGCGCAGCCTGTCGGAGAGACGCGTGAGCCGGTGCTGACGCGACAGGTGCGCCCGACTTATCCCGCCGCGGCGGCACGTCGCAAGCAGGAAGGCTGGGTGGAAGTGTCGTTTACCGTCGACACCAATGGGTCGGTGTCCGACGTCAATGTCGTGCGTGCGCAACCGCGAGGCGTGTTCGATCGCGACGCCACGCGTGCGGTGTCGCAATGGCAGTTCGAGCCCGCGATGGACAACGGCAAGGCCGTGTCGCGTCAGCTCACGCGCCGGATCGAGTTCGCGTTGAAGGCGCAGTAGCGCAGCCCCGCGTCGCGACGAAGACGGCGCCCATCGGCGCCGTCTTCGTTTCAGGCGTGCGCAAACAAGGAAGGCAGCTGGCGTAGTCGCACATCGTCGCTGCGCGTCACCGCGTCGATGCGTGCCAGAAGTTGCCGGGCGACGTCACTGCTGACCGTGTCGGCGAGCCACCCGCAGCGATGTGTGGCAAAAGCCAGCGCCATGCGGTCCATCGGCGCGTCCGTCATCGCTGCATCCAGCAGATGAGCCGATTCGTTCCAGGCTTGGCGTGAGCGCAATCGATAGCGGCGCAGGAACGGAAACGGAATCCACAATTCCAGGACACCACGTTCGGCGAGTGCCTTGCGCATGCGCCCGTGCCAGCGAGGGGATGCAGCCCGCAACTGCTGCAAGGCCGAAGCCAGTGCCGTCGATTTCAGTCGCGACAGCAAAGTCGCAGCTTCAGTCAGCAGCGGGTGGGCGAGCGGCAGGGTGTCGAGTTGTTCGATGCGATCCCCCACGATGGCGAAACGCCCCCCGCAGACGAGGTCGGTGAGCATCAAGCCGGCCATCGCGGCATGCAGTGCATCGCGATCAAGTTGCGGACGCTCGCCGCCGCCCTGCGGATCGAAACCGAACAGACAGAGTCGCTCGGCGAGAATCATGTGGTGTCAGCGGCTGCGGCGGACTTTCGCGGCAGGGCGTGGCGTCAGGCGGTCGAGTTGCAGCCAGTCGCGTGCGGGCAGCTCCAGTTCGCGGTCGATGATCGTCGGCAGCAGTCCGGCGGGTACGGCCGACTCGCTGTTCCAGAGCAGGGCCACGCCGAAGTCCTGGTCGGGCAGCATCGCCAGCGCTGCGCGATACCCCTGCACGGCACCGGCGTGGAAGATCATGCGGTGTCCGCTGTAGTCGAACAGCCGCCAGCCCAGCGCATACGAGGCGGTGCGCACGCGCTCGCGTCGCCAGGGCGAACCCAGCACTTCGCCGGGGGTCGGAATCTGCGAGGTGTGCAGGATGTTCAGCAGTTCGGTATCGAAGACATCCGGTGCGTGGCCGAGGTGCGCCAGCATCCATTGGCCCAGATCGCGCGCGCTGGCGTTGACGCCGGCGGCCGGCGGAATCCGGTAGTAGGTCAGCTTCGGCAGCACCGACTGCCAGCGGCCCGAGCGCTTCACATGCGGATGTGCCCAGTCGCCGCTCGCCTCCAGCGCGTCGCGGCCATAGGTCGCGGTCTCCATCATCAGCGGATGGAAGATCCGCTTCTCGACCTGATGGGTGAAGAAGTCGCCGGTGACGGCAAAGGTCACATCGCCGATCAGGCTGAAGGCGACGTTCTGGTAGCTGTAGCAGCTGCCGACCGAACACACCGGAGTCACTTCATCAAGCTGTTCGAGCAGCAACGGGTAGGGCGAGTCGGCCTCCAGCGCGCGGTCCAGCGAGTTGTGCGGCAGTCCGACCCGATGGCTGAGCAGGTCGTCGATGCGCAGCTTGCCGGCGCCATCAATGTCCTTCAGCACCAGGGCCGGGACCAGGTCCTGCACGCGGTCCTCCCACTGCAGTGCGCGTTCGTTCACCAGCAGCGCGGCCAGCGAGGCAGCGAACGACTTCGACAGCGACGCGACCCGGAAGACGGTGTCCGGGCCGACCGCGATGCGCTTTCCGTTCTCGGCCACGCCGATGCCGCGCACGCTGACGATCACGCCGTCCTTGACCACGACCGCCGCCAGCGCGGGCGTCTGCCCGGTGCGCAGCACCGCATCGGTCAGCTGCTCGAATTCGGCGACGATGTTGGCGGTGCGGGTCTGCTCGTCGATGCTGTCGGCCGCGGCGCAGACGCTCGTCGCAGCCGCGAACGCGATGCTCATCGCGACCCACGGGTAGCTTGCAAAGTTTCGTAAAACGGCCATGTTATGCTCGTCCGGACACCGCGATTCTATCAAGCAGCGATGCTGAACGCGGGCCATTTCTTACACGCGGAGGGCGGTGCGATGCTGGGTTTGCTGATTCTGCTGGTGGTCGTCGCGGTACTCGGATTCTGGGTGGTCGGCATCTACAACGGGCTGATCCGCTCCCGCCGCGGCTACGAGAACGCGTTCGCGCAGATCGACGTGCAACTGACCCGTCGCTACGACCTGATCCCGAATCTGGTCGAGACCGCCAAGGCCTACATGAAGCATGAGGCCGGCACGCTCGAAGCCGTGATCGCCGCGCGCAATTCGGCCATGAATGGACTGAAGGCGGCGCAGGCCCATCCGGGCGACGCTGCAGCGATGCAGGCGCTGGCCGCGTCCGAAGGTCAACTCACCGGCGCGCTCGGCCGCCTGATGGCGGTGGCCGAGGCCTATCCGGACCTCAAGGCCAACCAGAACATGATGCAGGTCAGCGAAGAGCTGACCTCGACCGAGAACAAGGTCGCATTCGCGCGCCAGGCCTTCAACGATTCGGTGATGGGCTACAACGTCGCTCGTGACGTGTTTCCGAACAATCTGATCGCCGGCATGTTCAACTTCAAGGAAGCCGCCTTGCTGCAGATCGAGGATGCGGTCAAGCGCGAAGCGGTCAAGGTGAAGTTCGACTGAGCGCAGTCGCGCCGCGAATTGCGGCGCGCGTTCCGGTCCGCCGATGAACTTCTTCGAAGCCCAGCAGCAGGCACGCCAGCAGTCGAAGCGACTGGTGCTGTTGTTCGTGCTCGCGGTGATCGCGATCATTGGCGCGATCGACCTGGTGGTCGTCGCGGCGATGCTGGCCAATGCCGGCGATGCCGCCGCTGGCCTGACGGCAGGCGAGACACTTGCCCAGCACGCCAGCACGCTGCTGGCGGTCAGTCTGATCGTCGCTGCGGTGATCGCGCTGGCGTCGTTGTTCAAGATCGGCGCGCTCCGGTCCGGCGGCGCGGCCGTCGCGCAGTCGCTGGGCGGCACGCTGATCTCGGCCGAGACCACCAATCCGCACCATCGCCGCCTGCGCAACGTCGTCGAGGAAATCGCGATCGCGTCCGGCGTGCCGGTGCCGGAAATCTACGTGCTTGAACAGGAGTCCGGCATCAATGCGTTCGCGGCCGGTTACACGCCTGCGGACGCGGCGATCGCGGTGACCCGCGGTGCGCTGGAAAAGCTCAAGCGCGACGAACTGCAGGGCGTGATCGCGCACGAGTTCAGTCACGTACTGAATGGCGACATGCGCCTCAACATCCGTCTGATGGGTCTGCTGTTCGGCATTCTCGTGATCGGCATCATCGGTCGCAAGATCCTCGAGGGCATGCGGCATGCACGCGACAGCAAGGGCACCGTGCCGATCTTCCTGATCGCGCTGGCGATCATGATCATCGGCTATGTCGGCGTGTTCTTCGGGCGCTGGATCAAGGCTGGCGTGTCGCGTTCGCGCGAATACCTGGCCGATGCCTCGGCGGTGCAGTTCACTCGCCAGACGGTCGGACTGGCCGGCGCGTTGAAGAAGGTCGGCGGACTGCCGGAAGGATCGAAGATCGAGAACCCCGAGGTCGAGGAAGTCAGCCACATGCTGTTCGGGTCGGGCATGAATTTCTCGTCGATGTTCGCGACCCATCCGCCGCTGCTGGAGCGAATCCAGCGCCTCGACAAGAGTTTCAAGGCGGAACAGTTCGCGGCGATCGCGAAGCAGTGGTCGCAGCCGGTCGACGTGCTGGCGCTGGATGCCGAACTCGGACTCGACCAGGGACTGGGTCTCGAGACGGCGGCGACCTCGGCAGCAGCCCCGCCGCCGTTGCCGGACGTGCGCAGTGACATCGCGGTGCAGCCCCGTTCGGTGTCGAATCACGTCGGCGCGCCGAAGCAGGATGACTTCGCGACCGCCGACCTCATCCAGAATCGCATTCCGCCGCTGTTGCTCGAGGCCGCGCGCGCGCAGCGCTCGGCCGATCGGGTGATCTATGCACTCCTGCTCGATGCGAACGCCGATATCCGTGCGCGCCAGTTGGCGATGATCGTTGCGCACGGCGGTGCGGAAGCGCAGACGGAGACCTTGCTGCTGCGCGAGGCGGTCGAGGCCTTGCACCCGATGCAGCGCATGCCATTGGCAGCGATCGCGTTTCCGGCCCTGCGTCGGCACCCGCGGCCGTGGCTGCAGGGATTCATGCAATTGCTGGATCAGCTGATCCATGCCGACGGCCAGCAGGCCTTGTTCGAATTCTGTCTGGCTCGCCTGGTCGCGATTCACGTCATGGAAGCGCTGGATCCGGCGCGGGCGCGAGTGATCGGGCGGCGCAAGCTGGTGCAATGCGAGGCCGAGATCGCGTTGTTGTTCGCGGTGCTCGCGCACGCCGGGCACGACAGCACGGTCGATGCCCAGCGCGGATTCCAGGCCGGCATGCAGTTGCTCTACGGACAGCGTTCGATCGCCATGCCGGACAGCAGCGACTGGCATGCCTCCCTGGTGCCGGCGCTGAGCAAGCTCGACCAGCTGGACTCGGCCGGAAAGCAGTTGCTGATCGAGGCGATGGTCACCACCATCAGTCACGATGGGCGCATCGCGGTGGCGGAAGCGGAACTGTTGCGCGTCGCCTGCGCGGCGCTGCATTGCCCGCTGCCGCCGCTGCTGGCGCGCTGATCAGCCCGCGAGCATCAGGTCGGCCGCGCGCTCCGCGATCATCACCGTCGGCGCATTGGTGTTGCCGCTGACCAGTTTCGGCATGACCGACGCATCGACCACGCGCAGACCCTGCAGGCCATGCACGCGCAAGTTCGGATCGACGACCGAACCGGCATCGCTGCCCATCCTGCAGGTGCCGACCGGGTGGTACACGGTCTCGGCCTTGCGGCTCAGGAACGCGCTGATTGCGGCCTCGGAATCGTCATTGTCGCCGGGAAACATCTCGTCGCCGCGATAGGCATCGAAGGCCTTCGACTTGAACAATCGGCGCGAGGTGCGCACGGCTTCGACGAGCACGCGGCGGTCGAAGCCTTCGGCGTCGCTCAGGTAATTCGCGAACAGTTTCGGTTTCGCGGTCGGGTCGGCGCTGGCGAGTTCGAGATGGCCACGCGAGCGCGGCTGCAGGTGACAGGCGTGCAAGGTCATGCCGCGGCCGGGAAGGCGATTGCGGCCATGATCGTCGAGGATCGCCGGCACGAAATGGAACTGCAGGTCCGGGCGTTCGTCCGGTGCCAGCGGCGAGCGCACGAAGCCACCGGCTTCGGCGATGTTCGAGGTGCCCGGTCCCTTGCGGAACAGCGCATACTGCAGCGCGATCCAGACGTCGTTGGTCTTGTCGTAGGTGATCGGCTGCTTGCAGCGGAAGATGGTGCAGGCATCGAGGTGGTCGTGCAGGTTGCGACCGACGCCCGGCAGTTCATGCCGCTGCGTAATGCCGTGCTTGCGCAGGTCGTCGGCCGCGCCGATCCCGGACAGCATCAGGGTCTGCGGTGAATTGATCGCACCGCCCGACAGCACGATCTCGCGCTCCGCCTCGGCGCGCACGCGCTCGCCCTTGTGCCGGAACTCGACTGCGACGGCACGGCCGTGATCGATCACCAGGCGCTCGACCATGGCGCGCGTCCTGATCGTCAGGTTGTCGCGATCGCGTGCCGCATTGAGATAGCCGGCCGCGGTGCTCCAGCGCTGGCCGTTTTTCTGCGTCACCTGGTAGAAGCCGAAGCCTTCCAGTTGCGCGCCGTTGAAGTCGGGGTTCAGCGGGAAGCCGACTTCGCGGGCGGCATCGAGCAGCACCGGCGACAGCGGGTTGCGATAGCGGTGGTCGGCGACATTGAGCAAGCCATCGACACCGTGAAACGCGTCGGCGCCGCGCTCGTTGTGTTCGCTGCGCTTGAAATACGGGAGGACCGACGACCAATCCCAACCAGTGGCGCCGAGTGCCGCCCATTCGTCGTAGTCGCGGGCGTGGCCGCGGATGTAGCACATGGCATTGATCGAGCTGGATCCGCCGAGCACTTTCCCGCGTGGCCACCACAGGCGACGGCCATCGAGCTGCGGTTCCGGCTCGGTGTTGTAGTCCCAGTTCACACCCTTGCGGCTGACCAATTTCGCGAGGCCGGCCGGCATGTGGATGAACGGGTGCCAGTCGCGCGGGCCGGCTTCGAGCAGCAGCACGCGCGTGTTCGGGTTGGCCGAGAGCCGATTCGCGAGCACGCAGCCCGCGGAACCCGCGCCGATGATGATGTAGTCGTACTTCACGTGCAGTCCCTCGCTTGCAACGGGGCGCGGCGCACCCGATGGCGCGTCGCCCGCAACACAGCGGGCGCAGGCACCCTAGGTAGCCGACTTAGAGCATTTATTCGAGGACTTCGACCGGCGCGTCGACGCGTACGATCCCGGTCCGGCGCACCAGCAGGTTCTGGCCGAAGGTGACGCCGATCGCCTCGCGTCGATAACTCGTCAGGGTCTTCAAGGGTTCACCATCGGTGGCCGGCGTGGCGCTGTCCGGGTCGATCGTGGTGAGGACGCAGCGCGTGCACGGTTTCGTCAGCGCGAACTCGGTGTCGCCGATGCGAATGCGTTTCCAGGTGTCTTCGACGTGCGGTGTGTCCGTCTTCACGACCAGATTGGGACGAAAATTTGCCATCGACACCGGTCGCGCCAGCTTCGAGTTCAGCAGGTCGAGCGAGGCCGTGCCGATCAGCAGCAAGGGGAATCCGTCGGCAAAGCTGACGATGTCGCCGGGCTTTGACCAGTCGCGGCTGACGCTGCGCACGCAGTCGTCGGCCATGTGCACGAGACGCACGGCGATGCCGAGTTGCAGCGACAACCATGCGTTGATCGCGTCGTCGGCCGCGCGCGCGCGACTCGAGGACTTCCAGATGCCGACCTCGATCGTCGCGGCCGAAATTGGCGGCTCGCCGACATCGCGCCGGCTGCCGGCGGGCGTGAAGACCACCAGTCCATCGCGGATCAATTCAGCGGCGCACTTCAACAAGGTCGGATGCTGGCGTGCGGTGACGAAGCGTGCATTGGCGTCGATCAGCATCCAGCGGCGGTCGCCGTGCAGTCCGCGCGCTTCGACCTCGGCTTCCTGCACGGCGAAGCCGCGCATCGACTTGATCGGGTAGAGATGGATCGAGGACAGATTCATTCGCGGAGTGTACGTGCTGGACGGGGCCGCTACACTCCGGCGGTCGTCGGGACACAGGCTGGCACGTGACGCAATCGCAGCAGGCGCAGGATTCTGGATCGACGGCGTATGCCGTTTCGGCACGCGATGTCCAGGCCGCGCTGATTGCCGCCGTCTATTTCTTCTTCGTGCTCGGCTCCTATTACGTCGTGCGCCCGGTGCGCGAGCAATTGGGTGCGGCCGCAGGCGGTTCCGACGTGTTGCCGTGGTTGTGGACCGGCACCTTCATCGCGACGGTCGTGTTGACGCCGTTCTATGGCGCGATCGTCGCGCGTTTTCCGCGTCGCATCTTCATTCCGATTGCCTACGCATTCTTCGCGATCGGCATGGTCGCGTTCTCGACGATTGCATCGAGCGATCATCCGAGCACGTGGATGGCGATCGCGTTCTACATCTGGGTCAGCGTGTTCAACCTGTTCGTCGTCGCGGTGTTCTGGAGCTTCATGGCGGACGTGTTCACGGATGCCCAGGCGCGGCGCCTGTTCGGGCCGATCGGCATCGGTGGCACCGTTGGGGCTGTGGCCGGGCCGTCGGCGGCGAAATGGCTGGTCGGCGACATCGGCGTGTCGGGGCTGTTGTGGTTGTCCTCGGGTGCGCTGCTCGCCGCCCTCGTCTGCGTGCTGCTGTTGTCGCGATGGGCGAAGCGCTACGGGCGACGCGATGCGACGGTCGCGGAGCGTCCGATGGGTGGTGGTTGGTGGGCCGGCGCAAAGGCCGTCTGGGCCGACCCGTTCATGCGTGCGATGGCGATCCTGATGCTGCTCGCCGACGTGATCGGCACGATGTTGTATGCGCTCAATTCCGACATCGCCCGAGACACATTGACGACCGCCGTGCAGCGCACCGAGTATTTCGCCGGCATCGACTTCGCCGCGAACCTGCTGACCTTCGTCTACCAGATCGCTGTCGCACCGCTGTTGCTCGTGCGCTTCGGGCCGCTCGCGGCGATGCTGTTGCACTGCGCGCTCAACGTGATCGTGTTGTCGCTGGTCGGGTTCATTCCGGGTGCCGAAATCACCATGATCGCGATGGTCCTGTCGCGTGCCGGTGCCTACGGACTGCTGCAGCCGGCGCGCGAAGGCTTGTACACGCGGGTGCCACGCGAACTGCGCTACAAGGCCAAGGCGTTCATCGATACCGCGGTCTGGCGCGCCGGCGACGTCATGACCAGTTTCGGCATGAACGGATTGCGCGCGATCGGTTTTGGCGTACCCGCATTCGCGGCGATGGCCGTGCTCGCGTCGGCTGCATCCGCGCTATTTTCCTGGCATGCGGTGCGTTACGCCGATGCCCATCGGAGCAACGAATGATCCGCTTGCTGTGCCTGTTGCTGTTGTTGTCCGTAAGCACGATCGGGCGGGCGTCCGCTCGCGACGACTGGGAATTCGGCGTGCGTGTCGGCGGCATGATCACCGACAATGCAGTGCGCCTCGACGGTTCGGCCGAATTCCTGACGATCACGCGCCGTCTTGGCGAAACGCGTGGCGTCGAGCTCGAGTTCGGCGCCGACCAGCTCGACTTCTCGATGGACTATGGTCTGCGCCACAAGACCGTGGCCGTGAACTATGTCGAAGTGAATCGTGAGCCGTTGTGGGATCCGTACGTGCTGATCGGCTTCGGCGTGTCCGAATTCGATGCCCCGAGCGGCATCACTGAAGGCCGCGACGCGATGATGCAGATCGGCACCGGCGGTTCCTGGGAAGTCACCGAGAACGGCAAGCTGCTCCTGCGCGGCGATGTTCGCGTCCGCTACGACCTCAACGACACCGGCCAACCCGGCCAGGATGGCTGGGGCGACGCGATCTTCACGGTCGGGTTGTCGTTTCGCTTTTGAGTTCAATGGCAGGCGCTGGCCTTGCCGCGCTTGGCCGGTTCGGGACGCGCGAGATCGTCGAGGATCGGGCATTCGGGGCGGTCGTTCCCGTGACATTGCCGCGCGAGATCGGCCAGCGTGCGCTGCATCGCCTGCATCTCGGCGATCTTGCGGCCAAGTTCAGCGGCGTGCGACTGCGCCAGTTTCTTGACCTCGCTGCTGTTGCGCTTCGGGTCCGACCAGAGGGCGAGCAGTTGCGCGATCTCCTTCATCGAGAAGCCGAGTGAGCGCGCCCGCTTGATGAAGCGCAGTCGGTGCAGGTCGGCGTCGGAATACAGGCGGTAGTTCGCAAAGGTTCGGCCCGCGGGCGGAATCAGGTCGATGCTTTCGTAATGGCGGATCATCTTCGCCGACACGCCGCTCAGCGCGGCGGCTTCGCCGATATTGTGCAGGCCCTGCTGCCTGGCGTCGGACAGTTCGGGACGGACGACGTGGCGCATGTCAGGCTCCTTCGATGCGATGTTGGGCCCGCGGCGTCCAGCGTCGCAGCAGCAGGGTATTGGTGACGACGCTGACGCTCGAGAAGGCCATCGCCGCGCCGGCGATCACCGGGTTCAGCAGTCCGGCGGCAGCGAGCGGAATGCCGACGATGTTGTAGATGAAGGCCCAGAACAGGTTCTGGTGGATCTTGCGGGTGGTGCGCCGAGAAATATCGATGGCGTCGACGATCAGCCGCGGATCGGGACGCATCAGGGTGATGCCCGCTGCCTGCATCGCGACATCGGTGCCGCTGCCCATGGCGATGCCGACATCGGCCGCCGCCAGCGCGGGTGCGTCGTTGATGCCGTCGCCGACCATGGCGACCCGATCGATTGCCGCGAGGGCACGGACTTCCTCGGCCTTGTCGCCCGGCAACACGTTCGCGTGCACGTCGTCCGCACGAATACCGACGGCGCGTGCCACTGCGTTTGCGGCGCCGGCGTTGTCGCCCGAGATCAGCACGGTGCGCAGGCCGAGCGCATGCAGGGCCGCGATGGCCTCACGTGATTCCGGACGCACGCTGTCGCCGAAGGCAAACAGGCCATGCACGCGGGCGCCGGACGCATCGCGTGTCGCCACCCAGGAGACGGTGCGGCCCTGCGCTGCCTGTGCCAGTGCTGCCGCGCGCGCGTCGGTCACGTCGATGTCTTCGGTTTGCATCAGTCGTTCGTTGCCGATGAACACGTCGACACCGTCGGCCTGACCGCGCACGCCCAACCCGGACAGCGCGCGCACCCCGGACGCCGGCTCGACGCGCAGCCCGCGTTCCGCTGCGGCGCCCAGCACCGCCTTCGCGAGCGGATGCTCGCTGCCCGACTGCACGGCAGCCGCGAGTCGCAGCAGTTGCACCTCTTCACCATCGAATGCATCGACATGCACCAGTCGCGGTTGGCCGACGGTCAGCGTTCCGGTCTTGTCGAACGCGACAATGCGCACGCCATGCGTGGTCTCCAGTGCCTCGGCGTCCTTGATCAGGATGCCGGCGCGGGCCGCGACGCCGGTGCCGGCCATGATCGCGGTTGGCGTCGCCAGGCCGAGCGCACACGGGCAGGCGATGACCAGTACCGCGACGGCATTCAGCACTGCCTGCGGCCAGTCGCCGGCGGCGAGACCCCAGTACAACAGCGTCGCGATGGCGAACAGCACGACGACCGGCACGAACACGGCACTGACGTGATCGACGACGCGCTGGATCGGCGCCTTCTTCGCTTGTGCGTCTTCGACCAGGCGGATGATGCGCGACAGGCTGGTTTCCGCGCCGATCGCCGCAGTGCGCACGACCAGTCGGCCTTCGCCATTGGTCGCGCCGCCGGTGACGCGGTCGCCCGCGTGTTTCGGCACCGGCAAGGATTCGCCGCTGATCATCGACTCGTCGCTGTGGCTGGCGCCTTCGACAATGAGACCGTCGACGGCGATGCGTTCCCCGGGGAGCACGATCACGAGATCGCCGACGCGGATCTGCGCGATCGGCACGTCGACCTCGATGTCATCGCGACGCACGCGTGCAGTGGCTGGACGCAAGGCCTGCAGCGCACGAATCGCAACCGTGGTTTGGCGCCTTGCGCGGGCTTCCAGCCACTTGCCCATCAAGATCAGGGTGATGACCACCGCCGACGCCTCGAAGTAGAGATGCTGCGGACCATGATGCGTTCCTGCGACGAACATCTGCCAAAGGCTGAGGCCGTAACCCGCGCTGGTGCCGAGCGCGACCAGCAGGTCCATGTTGCCGGTGCCGGCCTTCAATGCGGACCAGCCGGCGCGGTAGAAGCGTGCGCCGAGCCAGAATTGCACTGGCGTCGCGAGCGCGAGTTGCAGCCAGCCCGGCAGCATCCAGTGCTCGCCCCAGAGCAAGCCGATCATCGGCAGGATCAGCGGCAGCGACAGCAGTGCCGCGAGGATCAGATGACGTCGTTCGCGATCGCCGTGCGCATCGTGATGAAGCGCATGCGGATCGTCCGATGGCGGCGCATCGGATGCGACCGTCGTGGCTTCGTAGCCGGCATCGGCGACCGCAGCGACCAGCACGTCGCGGGTCACTTCAGCGCCGGCTTGGACGGTGGCCGATTCCGTCGCGAGGTTGACGCTCGCATCGACCACGCCCGGTACCTGCTTCAGCGACCGCTCGACGCGGCCGACGCAGGAGGCGCAGGTCATGCCTTCGATGCCGAACTTGAAGCGGGCGGCGGCATCACCGGGGGGAATGGAAATCTGCGTATTCATCGGCTTGCTCCTTTGACGGACAAGCGCAGGCTACGGGTTGCCATGATGGGAAGGTCAATGCGCAAACGCAACGGCCGACGGGAACTGAAAGATTTCCGATTCCCCTGCGTATGAGGGATTGAAGGCCGCCACGAACGGGAGGCCGAGCAGGGGGATGGGCAACATGAGTGGCAATCGGTGGATATGGACCTTGGTCCTGGCCGTGGCGGCGTGGACGACGCTGGCCCCAGTGGGCGCGCAAGCCAATGTGCTCGACGCGGGCGGTTATCACGGTTGCGGCCTGAACGGCAGTGGCGTCGTCCTGTGTTGGGGCGCCAACGGCTCCGGGCAGCTGGGCGACGGCACCACGACGACGCGCCGGACGCCGGTCGCGGTCAGCGGCCTTTCCGGTCTCACCACCGTCGCCGTCGTGGCGGGCAGTTACCACAGCTGCGCACTGATCGCCGATGGCAGCGTGCGTTGTTGGGGTGGCAATGGGCACGGGCAACTCGGGGACGGGACAACCACGACCCGGCTGACCGCGACGACCGTGACGGGTCTCACCGGCCTGGCCGTGACCGCACTGGCGGCGGGCGATGCGCATACCTGCGCCCTGATCAGCAACGGCGGTCTGCGTTGCTGGGGCTCGAACGACTGGGGAAAGCTCGGTGACGGCGGTGCCACGCAGCAGAACACGCCGGTTCTCGTGCAGCTGCCGGGTCTGATCGTGACCGCGGTTGCGGCCGGCCACAGCCATACCTGCGCCCGGATCAGCAATGGGTCGGTGCGCTGCTGGGGCTGGAATGGCTACGGCCAACTCGGTGACGGGAGCAACAACAGTTCCCCTGTCCCGGTGCTGGTGGCCGGTCTCGCGGGCGTGAGTGTCACCACGCTGACGGCCGACGACATGCAGACCTGCGCCACCATCAACAACGGGTCCGTGCGTTGCTGGGGCAAGAACGACACCGGTCAACTTGGCGATGGCAGCACGGTCCATCGCAATGCGCCGGTGACCGTGACCGGTCTCTCGGGCACGACCACGATTGCCGTGAGCGCGGGTCAGTCTCATGCCTGTGCCCTGAGCAGCACGGGGGCCCTGCGCTGTTGGGGTGGAAACGGATATGGGCAGCTGGGGGACGGAACGACCACAAGCCGCCTGTCCGCGGTCGCCGTCGTCGGACTGGCCGGCACCGTCGTGACTGCATTCGGGACCGGCGATCGGCACAGTTGCGCCCGGATCAGCGACGGCAGCTGGCGCTGCTGGGGCGGCAATACCGAGGGGCAACTCGGCATCGGTGGCGTGCTCCAGCGGCCGTTGCCCGTGCGTGTGAGCGGCCTCGCCGGTCTGCCGGTGACTGCGCTCGCCGCCGGGGCCTGGCACAGTTGCGCACTGATCAGTGGCGGTACCGTGCGCTGCTGGGGCCGGAACCAATACGGTCAACTTGGCGACGGCAGCAACAGCCCGCGTCCGACACCGACGCTGGTCTCGGGGCTGGGCGGCTTGACCGTGACCGCGATCAGCGCCGGCGAATCGCACGCCTGCGCGCGCATCGTCGACGGCAGCCTGCGCTGCTGGGGGCGCAACGACCGCGGACAACTCGGCGATGGCAGCAACGTCGATCGCAATGCGCCGGTGCTGGTCGGCGGATTGGCCGGTGTCACGATCGTTGCGGTCGGCGTCGGCGCCGGACACACCTGCGCCTTGGACCATCTCGGTGTCGTGCGTTGCTGGGGCCGCAACGACGATGGCCAGCTCGGCGACGGCACCAATACGGATCGTCCGTTGCCAGTGGCGGTCGTCGGCCTTGCCGGCACGACGGTCTCGACCCTGGCGGCGGGCGGTTGGCACAACTGTGTGCGGCTCGGCGACGGCAGGCTGCGCTGCTGGGGTTCGAATTACACCGGGCAGCTGGGTGACGGCACGACCACCGATCGCACGTCGCCCGTTCCGGTCAGCGGACTCGCAGGGCTGGCCGCGAATGCCATCACGGCCGGTGGGTACCACAGCTGTGCACGCTTCAGCGACGGCGCCGTGCGTTGCTGGGGCAACAACGATTCGGGACAGCTCGGCGACAACTCCACGCAGACGCGCACCGCGCCCGTCGTCGTTTCAGGCCTCGGCGGGCCGGGCACGAGCGGGCTCGCCCTGGGCGAATACCACAGCTGCGCGAGGATGACGGACGGAACGCTGCGGTGCTGGGGCTACAACGATGCGGGGCAACTGGGCGATGGCGGCACCGTCGACCGCGGTGTGGCCGCGCCCGTGCTCGGGCTGGCCGGACTGAATGCAACCGACCTGGCCGCCGGCGGATCCCATACCTGCGCCCGCATCAGCGACGGCAGCGCGAGATGCTGGGGTGACAACACCCATGGCGTGCTCGGCAATGGTGAAGCCGGGTACTACGCGACACCGCAAGCCGTCGTCGATCGTGTGTTCGGCAACGATTTCGAAGCCGAATGAACGCACTCGCGATCAGCCCGGACGCTTGCGCGGCGTCACCCACATCGTGATGTCGGCTTCGAACACGCGCGTGCCGTCCGGATCGGTGGCGACGACCGGGATCACGCAGTCGTAACCGTTGCCGATGTCGTCGGGCAACTGGATGGTCGACTCCAGGCGGGCTTCGCGCGTCGCCTTGGCGAGGTAGCGCACGGTCATCGTCTTCGGGATCCAGCGCCATTCCGGACGGATCGTCGCCTCGATGCCGACGCCGGCCGCGAGCTCCGCGCCATTGCACAGGGCGATCGCATGAATGGTCTGGATGTGGTTCTGGATGCTGCGGCGCTGCCGGATGCGCACCACCATGCGCCCGGATTCAATCTCCTCGATGCGCGGATGGATCGAACCGAAATAGGGCGCCTGCCAGCAGACGATCTTCGTGAACAGCCAGCGACCGAAGGGTTTGTCCTTCAGTCGCTGCCATTGCTTGAGGACCTTGCTCATCAGGCGACGGCCTTGAGGGCGGCGCGCTTGGCGGCGCTGGCGGCTTCGAGCTCGGCCGAGTCGAAGTCGTCGACGGCAATGAACTCGTTGGTCAGCACGCGCACCTCGGCGAGCAGGTCGCGTTCGGCCGCGGTGATCACGTTCTTCTGCACCGCTTCATCGAGTTGCGCCGTCGCTTCCAGCGCGCCGATCTGGCCGGCCTTGATCGCCTTGACGACCTTGCGTTCCACCGGCTCCGAGGCGATGACCTTGTCGAGCGCATGATGCATGCGGCCCGGCACATTGTTCGCGTTCGGCGTCAGGTAGACACCTTCGACCAGACGATTGCGCGTCTCGCTCGGCGCCAGCAACAGGGTACAAACGCGATGGCCAAGGCGGTCCGACGGCGCACGTTCGCGCAGGCCGATCGGGAACACCAGGGCGCGCAGCATCCACGCCACCGGGCGGATCGGGAAGTTGCGCAGCACGCCGTCGAGCGCGTCCTGCATCTTGTACACGGCGTCGTGCATCGCCCAGGCCAGCAGCGGATAGTCCGCGACCGGACGGCCCTGGTCCTCCCAGCGCTTCAGCATCGAACTCATGATGTAGAGCTGGCTAAGCACGTCGCCGAGGCGTCCCGACAGTTTCTCCTTGACCTTGAGTTTGCCGCCCAGCGTCAGCATCGCGGTATCGGCAACCAGCGCCAGATTGGCCGAGTAGCGCGTGATCTTCTTGTAGAACTTGGCGGTGCTGGCGTCGCCGATCGGCGCCTTGGCCAGTGCCGAATGACTCGCACCGAGCAACAGCGAGCGCACGCCATTGCTGATCGCGAAGCCGATGTGGCCCATCAGCAGCTGGTCGAACTCGGCCAGACGCTGCTTCGGATCGGCGAGTTGCGCCGCCTGCATTTCCTTCAGCACGAACGGATGGCAACGCACCGCGCCCTGGCCGAAGATGATCATGCTGCGCGTCAGGATGTTCGCGCCTTCGACGGTGATCGAAATCGGTGCGGCCTGATGCGCGCGACCCAGGTAATTGCGCGGGCCGAGGATGATGCCCTTGCCGCCGTGGATGTCCATCGCGTCTTTCACGACTTGCGAACCGACTTCGGTGGCGTGGTACTTCGCGATCGCGCTCGGCACCGACGGCTTCTCGCCCATGTCGACCGCGGCCGCGGTCATGCGCGACAGCGCGGTGATGGCATAGGTCAGGCCGCCGATGCGGGCCAGTGCTTCCTCGACGCCTTCGAAACGACCGATCGGCATCTGGAACTGCTTGCGGATGCGCGCATAGGCACCTGTCGCGGCGACGCCCATGCGGCAGCCGCCAGCGGCGGTCGACGGCAGCGAAATCGCTCGACCGACCGACAGGCATTCGACCAGCATGCGCCAGCCCTGCCCGATCATCTTCTCGCCACCAATCAGGTAACTCATCGGGATGAACACGCCGTTGCCGCGCACCGGGCCGTTCTGGAATGGCACGTTCAGCGGCATGTGGCGACGGCCGATTTCCAGACCGGCGGTGTTGCGCGGGATCAGTGCGAGGGTGATGCCGCGGTCTTTCTCCGCACCCAGCAACCCGTCCGGGTCATGCAGGCGGAAGGCGAGGCCGACGATCGTCGCGATCGGCGCCAGCGTGATGTAGCGCTTGTCGAAGGTCAGCTTGATGCCGAGGGTCTCTTCACCGTTGTGCTGGCCCTTGCAGACGATGCCGAAGTCCGGGATCGAGGTGGCATCGGAACCAGCGTGCGGATTGGTCAGTGCGAAACAGGGGATGTCTTCGCCGCGGGCAAGTCGCGGCAGGTAGTGGCTCTTCTGCGCATCGGTGCCGTAATGCAGCAGCAGTTCGCCGGGGCCGAGCGAATTCGGCACGCAGACGGTCGACGACAAGGTGCCGGACACGCTCGCGCATTTCGCGACGACCGCACCATGCGCCAGCGCCGAGAAGCCGAGGCCACCGTATTCCTTCGGGATGATCATGCCGAAGAAGCGGTTCTTCTTGAGGAAGTCCCACACCGTTGGCGACAGGTCGGCGCGCACGTGGGTGGCGTCCCATTCGTCGTGCAGGCGGCACAGTTCATCGACCGGGCCATCCAGGAAGGCCTGTTCTTCCGCACTCAGGACCGGTTTCGGCTGCGCGGCCAGCTTGCGCCAGTCCGGGCGACCCGAGAACAACTCGCCTTCCCAGCCGACGGTGCCGGCTTCAAGCGCGGTTTTCTCGGTGTCCGACAGTTGCGGGGTGATGCGCTGATAGACCTTGAGGAAAGGGCCACTGAAGATCGCGCGGCGCAGCGGTCCGATGTTGAACGGCACCGCGACCAGTGCGAACACGGCCCACGCCGCGTAAAGCGCAAGCGGGTGCGCGCCGGCGAACATCGTCGCGGCACCCAGGCCGATGGCCGATAGGGCGGTCCACGCCAGCAGGCCGAGTCGCAGGTGTGCGACGAGGACCGTGCTGAGCAATATCGCAAGGAAGGGCAGGGTGCTGTTCATCGGAGTCTCCGGTGGATCAGGCGGTGTGCGTCGGCAGTCGACGCAGGTAGCGGGAAATGGTGTCGACGAAGCGGTCGTTGGCATCGCCGACGACCATGTGCGTGGCATCGTCGATGCGCTCGTGTTCGGCCTGCGGCACGAGCGCGCGGAATTCGTCGATGGTGTGGTCCGAGACGACGTCGCTGCGGCCACCGGAAATCAGCAGGACCGGCAGGCGCAGCGCGCGTGCGGCTTCGGTGAGCCCGGCGACATAGCGCTCGCCATTGTCGGCGACGGTGTCGAGCAGGCGCGGGTCCCAGTGCCAGCGCAGCCGGCCGTTGGCCATCGGCACCAGCATCTTGTTCAAGCGGCCCGGATCACTGCGCTGGGCGCGATGCGGCAAGTACGACGCGACTGCAGCGCTGGCCTCTTCGACCGAAGCAAATCCTTCCGGGTGGGCGCGCATGAAGTCGAGGATGCGATTGACCCCGGCGGTCTCCCAGCGCGGCGTGACATCGACCAACACCAGGGCTTTGAACAGGCCGGGCTGAGCGGCTTCGGCCATCATGCCGATCAACCCGCCCATCGAGGCGCCGATCCAGACCGGCGGCCGCGGCAATGTGCGGGCCAGGGCCTTCGCGTCATCGACGAATCGTTCGAGTTCGTAGGCCTCGGCGTCGTGCCAGCCGCTCTCGCCGTGGCCACGACCATCGAGTGCGAGACAGTGGAATCCTTCGCGCGCCAGATGCTCGGCGGCGCCGGTCCAGGCCAGTCGCGATTGGCCGAAGCCGTGCGCGAACACGAGTGCGGGTGCATCGGCGTCGCCGAAATGCTCGACCGCAAGTCGCAGGCCGTCGGCGGTGGCGAAGCGATGCACGGCGCGCGCAACCGGCGCTTCGGGCAAGGCAGCAAGGGCGGCATGATTCACCATACGGCGAAGTATGGTCGTATTGCGCCGCGCTTGTCAATACGGCAGCGTATGGTGCTACGCTCGCGCACCGGATTCACCGTGCGCCGATGACCATGCCGCAGACCCAGATCGCCGATCCCCGCGCTGACCGCGCTCGCCTGTCCAGCGCCGACTGGGAAGCCGGTGCCCTCGATCTGCTCGCCGAACAGGGAGTCTCCGCCGTGGCGGTCGAACCTCTGGCGCGTCGTCTCGGTGTCACCAAGGGCAGCTTCTATTGGCACTTCCCGTCGCGTGAAGCCTTGTTGAAGGCGGCCCTGGAACGCTGGGAGAAGCTCGACGAGGAAACCGTGTTCGAGCCGCTGGAAGAAATCGCCGACCCGGCCGAGCGCCTGCGCGAACTGTTCGTGCGCACCAGCAAGGAAATGCGTTCGCACGTGCTCTACAGCGAATTGCTGAAGGCGCTCGACCATCCCGTGGTGCAGCCGGTGATGGCGCGCGTCTCGCAGCGCCGCATCCATTTCCTGATGCAGGCCTACCGGTCGCTGAACTTCTCGCGCAAGGACGCGATGAACCGCGCCCGGCTCGCCTATTCCGCCTACGTCGGATTCCTGCAACTGATGCTGCAACTCAAGCTCACGCGCATGAGCGTCGAGGAATTCGACGCCTATGTCGGGCATGTCGTCGAGACGCTGATTCCGGCCGCTTGACCCGAAGCCGGGATCAGTCGCTCATCTGCTTCACGTAGGCGACGACATCCTGCAGCGTCGGAGCCAGATCGGAACGGTCGCGGGCGAGTGCGGTGACGATCTGCGAATGGCCGACGCCTTCATACGTCCTGGATTCGACCGGAACGCCCACCGCGCGCAGCAGGGCGGCCATTTCCTCGTTGTGGCGCGGCAACACGATGATGTCCTGGTCGCCGCGCAGCAGCAGCATCGGCGGTTCGTCGCCATCGACGAAATGGATGGGCTGGGTGTCGGCGCCGTTCGCTTCGTCCGGGAACACCTGCTTCATGCGCGGGTTCCAGATCGGCAGGAAGTCGTAGGGCCCGGCCAGGCCGATGAAGGCGCGGAAATCGCGCGGCTTCATGCCCACTGCGGCGAGCCAGCGCGCGTCCGTCGCCAGCAAGGCGCCGATGTGGCCGCCCGCGGAATGGCCCATCAACACCATGCGTGCCGGATCGGCGCCGTAGTGCTCGGCCTGTGATCTTGCGAACGCGGCGGCGCGCGCGGCATCCTCGACAAAGGCCGGAAAGGCGACATCGGGCGCGGTGCGGTAGTCCGGGATCATCACCACGAAGCCGTGGTCTGCCAGTGATTCGCCGACGAAGCGATACCAGGCACGTTCGCCGTAGCGCCACGTGCCGCCGTAGAAGAACAGGATCAACGGCGCATGGTCGGGCGCGTCGGTGGCACGATAGATGTCGACCGAGAGCGCATGGTCGCTGTCGAAGACGACCGAGCGCGATTCGACCAGGGGGGCGTCGGCACCGACATTGATGGTTCCGAAATAGGCCTGGTGGCAGCCGCTCAACGCGACGGCCAGCAGGGCAAGCAGCAGGCGGATCATGGGGGTGGGTTCCAGGGCATTCCTTTCCGGTCACAATGCTACAAAACCAGCGATGAACCGAGTGTCAGGATGCACATGGACCCGAACTTGCAGCAGTTCTCCGAGATTCCCGAACGCAACACCGGCGACAACGTGCTGCGCACCGCGCAGCAGCACCATGTGCAGATGAGCATGATGGCCGACACCAAGGCCAACATCATCATCACCGTGTCCTCGATCGTGCTGACCATGGCGCTCGGTCGCAGCCGCGACGAGCTGCATGGTCCGAGCGCGCTGGTGCTCGCGGTGTTCACGATGCTGGCGCTGATCCTCGCGATTCTCGCCGTGCTGCCGAAGTTCAAGGCGATCAAGGTGCCCGGGCAGTCCTTGCCGTCGGAGTTCAACATCCTGTTCTTCGGCCATTTCGCGCAGATCCCGCGCGAACGCTTTCTCGATGAAGTCGCGCTGCGAATGAAATCCGACGGTTCCGCGTATCAGTTGATGGCGAACGATCTGTACAGCCTCGGCTACTACCTTGCGCATTACAAGTATCCGTACCTGCGCTGGGCCTACATCTTCCTGCTCAGCGGCTTCGTCGTCGCCGGCCTCACCGAAATGGTGATGGTGCTGTCCCGCTAACCCCGACCCCCGTGGCCTCGCGTTGCAGCGGCGTCACCCACCCGGAGAACATCGATGCGCGCACACTGGTTCTGGTGCCTCAGCTTCCTCATGGCGTCGATCGGCGTTGCCTCGGCCGCCGCACCCACGCCGATCCCCGACGCCCTGCGCGAATGGGTGCCGTGGGCGCTGGAAGGCCAGGAGCGGGTACGCTGTCCACGCCTGGCCGGTGTCGACGACGACGATGCCGCATACGCCTGCTTGTGGCCGGGAGAGCTGCAGTTCGCGGCGCGCGATGACGGTGCGAGTTTCGCGTTGCCGGTGACCGTGCATGCGCGCGCAGCCGTGCCTCTGCCCGGCGACGCGGACGTCTGGCCGCTGGAGGTGAGCAGCGAGGGTCGCTCGCTCGCCGTGGTTGCCAACGACGACGGCGTACCCGTGGTCTGGTTGGCGCCGGGCCAGTACCGCATCGAAGGTCGGTTCGTTTGGGACGAGCGGCCGGAGTCGATCGCGTTGCCGGCCTCGATCGCGCGCATCGCGCTCAGTCTCGACGGCGTGGCGCAGGCCTTCGTGCAACGCGACGACGACGCACTCTGGCTCGGTCGTGTGGCGGCCACCGTGGCCGAGCGCGACAGCCTCGCGGTCGATGTCTTTCGTCTGCTCGAAGACCGGGTTCCGGCCCGCCTCGAAACGCGCTTCAAGTTCACCGTCTCCGGCAAGGGTCGCGAAGAACAGCTTGCGCTGGTGTTGCCCGAAGGATTCGTGCCGGTCTCGTTGTCCGGCGATCTGAATGCACGCCTCGACGGGGATGGCACGCTCGCCCTGCAGGTGCGTTCCGGCGAGCATTGGCTGAGCCTGGTGGCGCGCGCGACGGCGCCGCTGGCGGCAGTGACCACGCGGACCTTGCCGGCGCCGTGGCCTGAAGCAGAGATCTGGAGCTACCGCGCGCAGACACAGTTGCGCGTGACCGAACCGGAAGGCGCGGCGCAGATCGATCCGGCCCTGGCCGAAGTGCCGAACGATTGGCGCGAGCTGCCGGCCTTCGCGCTGGAACCCGGACAGGGCCTGAGCATCGCCGAGCGGTCGCGCGGGCTGTCCCTGCAGGACCAGAATCGTCTGCATTTGAACCGTACGCTGTGGCTCGACCACGATGGCGATGGCTACACCGCGCGTGACCAGGTCAGTGGCCGCATGCTGCGCGACTGGCGTCTCGACTTGGCGCCGCCCTACAAGGCCATGCGTGCCAGCGAGAATGGCGAGCCGGTGTTGATCACCGCGGGGGCCCATCCGGGTTTCAGCGGCGTCGAATTGCGTTCGCGTGATCTGAATCTCAGTGCGACCGCGCGCATCGACGCCGCTACATCGGTCTTGCCGGCGACGGGTTGGCAACAGGCCTTCGAGTCGGTGCAGACGACATTGAATGTGCCCCCGGGCTTCGAATTGATCGCCGCGACCGGGGCCGATCGTGCACCGTCGGCCTGGCTGGATCGCTGGAACCTGATGGACGTGTTCGTCGCGGCGCTGATCGTGTTCCTGTTCGTGGTCGGATTCGGCAAGGTCGCGGGCCTGATTCCGGCCGCATTCGTGCTGCTGGCCTGGCATGAGCCCGACGTGCCGCAATGGTCGCTGATGCTGGCGATCGTGGCGGCGATCCTGCTGTCGCCGCGCTGGCGCGAGAAGTTGCCGCGCTGGTCGATGCGTGTCGCGCAGGGCGTGCTGATCCTGCCGCTGCTCGCGGCCGTGCCGTTCGTCGCGACGCAGTTGCGTCTCGGCCTGCATCCGCAGCTGGAAGCCGAATACGGCCGTACCTCGTATTCGGACTATTACGGTCGCAACACGATGGCGGCGGGCATGGTTCCGCAGCAAGCCGACAATGCGCCGATGTACGACCAGAATGTCGCCGAAGAAGCGCCGATGCCGGCGTCGATGCCTGCACCGGCACCGGTGGAGCAGTCGCAATCGCTGGAATCCGTCGTGGTGACGGGCGCGCGGATGAAGTCCGACAACGCTTACCTGCCGAAGAAGCTCAAGCGCTACGCCAGCAACACGATGATCCAGGCCGGCGGCGGCGAGCCGTCATGGAACTGGCGCAGCTATTCGATCGAGCTGGCCGGGCCGGTGCTGCAGACCCAGGAAGTGCGGCTGTGGCTGTCGCCACCCTGGCTGACGCGTCTCGCACGCTTCGTCATCGCCGCGTTGTTCGCGCTGATCGCGGTGCGGCTGGTTGGCATCGCGTTTGTGTGGACGCCGAAGCTGCCGCTCAAGCGCAGTGCCGCAGCGTTGTTGCTCGCCGGGCTCGCGTTCGGCGGCAGCGCGCAAGCGCAATCCCTGCCCGATGCCGAAATGATCAAGGAACTGCGCGAACGCCTGCTGAAAGCCCCCGAGTGCATGCCGGCCTGCGGGAACATCGCGAGCGCCGAGGTCGTGGCTTCGGGCAGCCGCATCGAGGTGGCATTGACCCTGCACGCGGCCGAGCGCATCGGCCTGCCCCTGCCCGGCAATGCCCAATTGCTGGCGCTCGATGGCGTGCAGCTCGATGCCCAGGCCGTGAACGCGCTGTATCGCGATGCTGCGGGCACGACCTGGATCGACGTTCCGCGTGGCGTGCATCGCGCGGCGTTGCGCTTCTCGACTGCGGCAGCCGACCAGATCGCGCTGGCGTTCCCGATGGCGCCCGCCCATGTGCGCTTCAGCGGTGACGGCTGGGAAGCCGCGGGCATCGAACAGGGACGGCTGCCGAACGGCACGCTGGAACTGACGCGCCTGTCGGCCAGTACCGAAGCGCCGCGCAGCGGCGTCGCGCAGCGTTTCGAGCCCTATGTCGTGGTCACCCGCGAGTTGCGCTTCGATCTCGACTGGGAAGTCGCGACCACGGTGCAACGCATCGCGCCCGAGTCCGGTGCGTTCTCGATCGCCGTTCCCTTGCTGACCGGCGAACGCGTCACCAGCGAAGGCTTTGAAGTGGTTGACGGTGCCGTGCAGGTGCGTTTCGCCGATGGCGACGGTGCGCTCGGCTGGGTGTCGCGGCTGGAAGCGGTCGATGCGTTGACGCTGTCGGCGCCCGAACTCGCGCAGCGTGCGGAAATCTGGAAGCTCGTCGCGAGCCCGACCTGGAACGTGCGCGCCGAAGGCGTGCCCGGCGTGCATCCCGATGACGATGCGACGTTGCAGCAGTTTCATCCGCTGCCGGGAGAAGCATTGACGCTGGCGGTCTCGCGTCCCGAAGCCATTGCCGGGCGCGTGGTTGCGATCGACCAGGTCGCCTTGACCAGCAGTTTCGGCAAGCGTTCCGGCGAACACACCTTGACGCTGAGCCTGCGTGCGACCCAGGGCGGCCAGCATGCGCTCAACCTTCCGGCGAATGCCGAAGTGCTGCGGGTCGTGGTGCGTGGCGAGACGCTGAATCTGCGTCCCGAAAAAGGCGTGTTGCGACTGCCGCTGCGGCCCGGCGTGAACACCGTCGAAGTCGGCTTGCGCATCAATGAGGAGCCGGGCCTGCATCCGCGCTTGCCGATGATCGATCTCGGCACGCATGCGTCGAACATCGAATTGGCGATGCAGTTGCCGTCCGACCGTTGGGTGCTGGTCACGAGTGGTCCGCGCATCGGTCCGGCGGTGTTGTACTGGGGCGAGTTGATCGTGATGCTGCTGCTCGCCTTCGCCATCGCGCGCAGTGGTTTCCTGCCGATCAAGTTGCACGAGGCCTTCCTGCTCGGCATCGGATTCTCGACGGTGTCGTGGTGGTCGCTGGTGCTGTTCGCGGCCGTGCTGGCGGCGTTCGCGTGGCGTGCGCGCTGGCCACGCGAAGGTCGGCATGCGCTGTTCAATCTGGTGCAGCTCGCGTTGGTGGTTGCAGCGTTGGTCGCTGCTGGCGCCTTGCTCGCAGCCTTGAACGGCGGCCTGCTTGGCTATCCGGATCTGCACGTCACTGGCCACAGTTCGACGGCCACCAACCTGCGCTGGTTCGCCGACCAGACTGCGGGCCGCTTGCCCGATGCGAGCGCGTGGGTGCTGCCGATGTGGATGTACCGCGCACTGATGCTGGCCTGGGCATTCTGGATGGCCTGGTTCCTGATCCGCATCGGTCGCTTCGTGTTCGAAAGCTGGACGTCGGGCGGGGCGTGGTCGAAGTGGTCGGCGCCGAAGGCGAAGGCGCCCGCCGCCGAGCCGCCACCGCTCGAGCCGGTGCCTGCGAAGGCGACCGAATGACGATCGATGCGTGGCTGCGTGCCGCGGCGGCTCGGCTCAATACCGAGTCGGCGCGGCTCGATGCCGAGTTGCTGCTGACGCATGTGCTGGAGCTCACGCGCGCCGCGTTGTATGCGCGGTTGCGCGACGAGCTCGATGCCGATGCACAGGCGAAAGTCGATGCGCTGCTGGCGCGACGCGTGCGCGGCGAGCCGATCGCCTACATCACCGGCGTGCGCGAGTTCTGGTTCATGCCGCTGAAGGTCACCCCGGCGGTGCTGGTGCCGCGACCGGAAACCGAGGTGCTGGTCGAGCAGGCCTTGCTGCGGCTGCCGACCGATCGCGATCTCTGCCTGATCGATCTCGGCACCGGCAGCGGCGCGATTGCGCTCGCACTCGCAAAGGAGCGTCCGCGCGCGATCGTGCATGCCGTCGATGCCAGCGATGCCGCGCTTGCCGTCGCCGAAGAGAACGCCAAGCGTCTCGGGTTAACCAACCTGCGCTTCGTGCTCGGCAGCTGGTTCTGGGGCATTCCCGGCGAATGGGAACGCTCGCTCGAATCCGATTTGCGCTTCGACCTGGTCGTGTCGAACCCGCCCTACGTCGCCGGCGACGATCCGCATCTGTTGCAAGGCGACCTGCGCTTCGAACCACGCATGGCGCTCACGCCCGAAGGCGATGGCCTGTCTGCCATCCGCGAGATCAGCCACGACGCCCGCGCCCGCCTCAAGCCCGGTGGCTGGCTACTCTTCGAACACGGCCACGACCAGGGCCCCGCCGTCCGCCACATCCTTGAACGCGACGGCTACAGCAACGTCGAAACTATCCGCGACATGGAAGACCGCGATCGGGTGACGTTGGGAAGGTGGGACGGTTGATCGTGCCTTGGTGGACAGCATCCTGGCCGACTTCCCTAGCCTGAGTCGCGATGCCGTGCTCGCAGTGATCGCGCAACGCTGGCCGCTGCAGTTGCTCTTGCCCGAATCACCACCGGCGCGAAGACGCAGGCGACGAACAGGGCGATTTCGAGGTAGAACATGGGGGTGAGTTCGCGCGGACTGGAAGAGTGCCACGCACTTCTTCAACTCGCTACGATGAGCGGGCGAAACTGATTCCGTGGAGGACTCCATGAGCATCGATTACAAGGCCTACATCCAGCGCGATCCCGCCATCTGCGGTGGTGAGCCGGTCATCGCCGGAACGCGCGTCACCGTTCGTACCGTGCTTGCGAGTTTGGCCGAAGGCGCAGAAGTGGACAGCATCCTGTTCGACTTCCCGAGCCTGAGTCGGGACGCCGTGCGTGCGGTCATTGCGTTCGCGGCGGCCTCCGCCGAGGAAGACCTGCCTGCCGCTGCCCGAAGTCGCATGAAGGTCAAGCTCGACGAGAACATTCCGCGCCGGCTCGTCGACGCCCTTGCTCGGCGCCGTGAGCGCGATCGTTCCGGAGCTCGAACGTTGGCAGCGTTGCTTTGTCGTCCTGACTGGCAAGAAGATTCGCATTCACCGACCCTGATGGCGCAACGTTAGGCCGCTGCAGCAACTCTTGCCCGGAACACCACCGGCGCAAAGACGCAGGCGACGAGCAGGGCGACGCCGAGGTAGAACATGGGGGTGAGTTCGCGTTGTTCGTTGAGCAGGACGATGGCGAGCAGCACGGTGTAGACCGGCTCCAGGTTGATCGCGAGTTGCGCGTTGAAGGCGCTCATGTGTTTGAGCGCGACCAGGGACAGTGCGAACGGCAGCAGGGTGCAGGCGACGGCGAGCAGTAGCAGGAAGCCGAAGTCGCGCGCATCGGGCCAGACCAGCAGGGGCGCGTCGAACAGCGGAATGACGCCGGCCACGAGCGGGGCGGCGACACTCAGCATCAACACGCCTGCGCCCATTTCGAGGAAGGTCATGGCCAGCGGATCGGCGCCGTCGACGTAGCGCTTGTTCAATGAACCGAACAAGGCTGCGAGTGCGGCCGACAACACGCCGACCGCGATACCGGTCCACATGCCGCTTGGCACGCCGCCCACCACCAGCACCACGCCCGGAATCGCGGCGATGCCGAGCAGCACTTCGCCGAACGCGAAACGACGCTTCGCCGCGAACGGTTCGATCAACGCGGTGAACACCGAACCGAGCGCCATGCAGGTCGCGGCGACCGAGGCGTTCGACAGCTTGATCGAGGCGTAGAACGTCAGCCAGTGCAGCGCGACGACCACGCCGACGCCCATCAGCGCCGCGATCCGGCGCGCCGACATCGTGCGCAACGCCCGCCACAAGCGCGGCACGAACGCGAGCAGCGCCGTGACCAGGGCCATGCGCCACCACACCAGCGGCAGCGCCGCCAGCGAAATCAATTTCCCGAGAATCGCGGTGAAACCCCAGAGCAGCACGCAGAGATGGATCTGCCACTGCGCGCGGGCGGCGTCGGACATCGGCATGGTGAGACTCAGCCGATCGCGTCGATCACGGCCAGCGTGGTCTTGGCGCGATTCAGCGTATAGAAATGCAGGGCCTCGGCACCACCGTCGATCAGTTGCCGACACAAGTTTGCGACCACTTCGACGCCGAGCGCACGCACCGACTCGGCATCGTCGCCATAGGCCAGCATGCGTTTCGAAATCCAGCGCGGGATCTCGGCGCCGCAGAGATCGGAGAAGCGCTTCAGTTGCGAGAAATTGCCGATCGGCATGATGCCGGGCACGATCGGCTGGGTGATGCCGGCGCGGCGTGCGTCCGCGACGAAGCGGAAGTAGGCGTCGGCATTGAAGAAATACTGGGTGATCGCGCCATTCGCGCCAGCCTCGAACTTGCGTTTCAGGTTGGCGAGATCGGCGAAGGCGTCGTCGGCCTGCGGGTGCGTTTCCGGATAACAACCGACTTCGATATGGAACCAGTCGCCGGTTTCGGCGCGAATGAATTCGACCAGTTCGTTGGCGTAGCGGAAGTCGCCGAACGCAGCCATGCCCGAAGGCATGTCGCCGCGCAGCGCGACCAGACGCTTGCAGCCGAGCGCGCGATACAACTGCAGCAGGTTGGCGATCTCCGCGCGCGTGCCGCCAACGCAACTCAGGTGCGGCGCGACATCGAGCCCGTGTTCCTGGCGCAGGTGGCGCACCGTCTCCGGCGTGTAGGACAACGTCGAACCACCGGCGCCGAAGGTCACCGAGACGTATTCGGGCGAGCGCGCCTTCAGCTTCTGGACGCTGCGCTCCAGTTGCTCGCGCTGTTCGTCGGTCTTGGGCGGGAAGAATTCGAAGCTGATGGCGGTCATCGCGGCATTCCGGAAGAAGGTCGATGGAGTATATCTTTCTGTCCGGATGAAGCGATGGAATGACCCGGACGGACTCGGTTGACGCCACGTGACAATTGGAGGAATGTCGCGCGCCAACGGCCGTGAGGCTGTCGCCCCGGCCACTTCTGCCCATGGAACGCGATCTCGACTCGTCTGGCCTGAACTTGCGCCGACTCGCGCAGGAAGTCGCCGAAACGCGACGGCGCATGGTCATCGGCGGCTCGTTCTACGTGCTGGGCTGGCTGCTGGTCTGCCTGTTCACCCCGGTGGTACGCATCCATCCGCTGACCTCGGCGACATTGGCGGCGATCTTTGTCGGACTCGCGATCGCTCGGGTCGTGCTGCGTCCGCCGGTGCAAGGCGGGGCCGAGGTGATGACGCACTGGCTCGATCTGCAATGGCTGGTGATCCAGCTGTCTGCGGCGACCTGGGGCGGTGTGGTGTTCTGGACCCTGATCGACCCCGTGCTGGTCGATGCACGCGTTGCGCTGATCATCGGCGCCGCCGGTTTCGCGACCGCGATCGCGCACACCTATTGCATGCGCTTCTGGCCGTCGATGCTGGCGATCATGGTCATCTACCTGCCGAGCACCCTGCTGATGTGGATGCCGGGCCATGATCGCGCCGTGGCCTTCAGCCTGACGGTCTACCTGGTCTACGTGATCAGCTCGCTGGTGCGCAGCCACCGCGACTTCCATCGCCGCCTCGATTTCGAGGAAGCGCTGCGCCAGCAGCGTGACCGCTTCGAATGGATGAGTCGTACCGACGACCTCACCGGCCTGGCGAATCGCCGCCAGTTCGTCACCGAGCTGGAGCGGCGCATCGCCGATTGCCAGCGCGAGCATTCCCGCCTGTCGCTGCTCGAACTGGACATCGACCATTTCAAGCAGATCAACGACGCCCATGGCCATAGCGTCGGGGACCGCTGTCTGGTCGCGTTCGCGGACCAGTTGCGGCACGTGTTCGCCGGGCAGCACGAACTCTGTGCGCGCCTCGGCGGCGAGGAATTCGCGGTGATCGTGCCGCATCACGATGAAGCGGCGGCGGCCGAACGGGCGGATGCGTTTCGCATCGGTCTCGGTGCGGTCGCGGTGGTTCCGGAACTGGCCGAACTGCGTGTGCGCGTCAGCATCGGCGTCGGTGAATTCAACGCGGCGCGCCATGGCAATGCCGATCATTTCCTCAGCGAGGTCGATGGCGCGCTTTATCGCGCCAAGGGCGGCGGGCGCGACCGCATCAGCCGCGCTTCGGCCGCGACGTCAAGCGCGGTCAGCCAGATCCTCGGCCAGCATCGCTAGCTGTGTCTTCACCTTGTCGCCGAAACGCGCATGGTGGGCGCCGAGCAGGCGCTTGAGCTCGTTCTCGGTGATGTAGCCGATCGAGGCGCGATAGTCGCGCTTGACCCGCTGGCCCTCGCGCCAGCGCAGGTCCATGCCTTCGATATCGTCGGCGACCATCGCCACATTGGCCGGGTGCGCGCGCTTGAAGTCGGCGACGCGCTCGATGTGGCGGGCGACCAGGTTCCGGATCGAGGTCTTGCGCGGCATGCGCTCGATGTCGATGCAGCCGCCATATTCGAAAGGCGAAGGGCTGTCGAGTTGCGTCGACAAATGGGTGCCGTCATCGAACTGGCTGACGCATTCCACCATCGCATTCACCTTCCATTTGCCGGTCAGCAGCAGGACCAGGAAACCGATCCAGCCCGGCCACTTCGGTTTCATCGCAAAGCTGGCAACCCCGATCTCGCCGCTCTCGTCGGCGAAGAAGCGCAGCAGCACGTGCTGGCCGAGGATCAGGAACATGCCCCTGGCCTCGGCATCGCCGACATGGCGCAGGCCCAAGGCCTTGATGTCGCGGGCCGCGGCGTCGACGAACCTGCGCTGATAAGCCGGATACGCGGCCGCATCGACGACTTCGAGTCGCGGCGCCGGTTCGTGCGCGACGTTCAGGATCTGCTGCGCGATATTGGTGGCCATCAGCGTGTCCGGATCGTCGCTGACACGCGTCTCGATGGCCTCCTGTACCGACTTGCCGGCACGGATGGCATTCGCAGCCGCGAGCAAGGCTTGCGCCGCGACATCCTCGTTCATGCTGCGGTTGCCGCCGTCGCCGATCAGGCCCGATTCGATCAGGCGTGCCATCTGCTCGCGCTCGCCGGCGCCGCCATTCTCCGACTTGGCGCGCGTCTCGATGATGAATTCGCGCTTCGGATCGTCGGCCGCCATTGTTGCCAGCGCGGTGTCGTAACTGGCGAGCGCCTCGTCGTAGCGACCCAGGTCGTGGAGGATCATGCCCATGCGGACGGCATAACGGTATTCGCCGCTCAGCGCATGGCAGGTCGCATAATCGTCAAGCGCGTCCTCAAGCCGGCTGCGCGAGTAACGCAGGCCGTTCCAGGACTTCAGCGTGTCGGCATCGTCCGGGCCATCGTCATAGCGCGTCGCGGCACTGCGGCGCAGGGTGGCGCGGGCTTCGAGCAGATCGACGCGCATCGGCGCCAGTTCGATCGCGCGGTCGAGCAGGGCATCGGCCTCGGCTCGGTGCGTGTCGCCGTCGTCACGATGGCGCAGCGTGCGCGACAGCAGGGACATGGCTTCGACGTGATTCGGGTCCAGCGTCAGCGCGCGTCGCAGTTCGGCCTCGCCGGCATCGCCGTCGTACTGGGCGCGTTTGACGATGGCCGGCACATGATCCGGCTTCAGCCTCAGCAGCTGGTCCAGTACCGGCGTGATATCACCGTATCGCTCGAGCTTCTCCAGACAGTTTGCGCGATGCCAATACAGCGCAGCGGCATGCGGATGCATGCCGATCAGCGTGTCGATCAGGGCCAGCGCTTCGTCGTAACGGGCGTGCTGGAAGGCCGTGGCGAAGCGGGTGAAATCGGGTGGCAGGCTCATGCTCTGTGTCGGAATGTGACGGAAACCACAAACCTAGCCGAAACTGACGCAGAAACAAGAGGCTAGCCTGGACCGAAGGCGCTATTTCACTCCTGAACGGCGGTGCGGCCAGGGTTTTCCCGTTCAGTGACCGGCAATGGCTTGCCAGACGGCGTTGCAGTCCCCCAGCGTTCGCAGGGGGCGCAGCGCAATGCCACCGTGGTTGCGCAAGCGCATCGCGCATTGCCCGGCGTGACGCGTCACCAGTTCGGTCAGGCTGGCGCGCAGCGGCAGGGTGCAGACCAGGACCTGGGCATTGGACGCGATCGGCAATTCGCCGTCGCGATGCGTCAGCACGAAGCTGCCGTCATCGAAGGCCGACACGCAAGCCAGCAGGCGCACGGGATGCTGTCGCAGGTGGGCCGAGAAGCAGACAACGATGCCATCGCCGCTGTCGTCGCCGAAGAAGCGAATCAGCACCGGCGCGAGGCTCAAGGTCGAGAACCGGGGTGACGCGGCATCCAGCATCGGCGTGAAGCTGAGCGCACGCAGGTCGGCGGTCGGCGCGTTGCAGTCGCGTTGCTGGTCGAACGAAAACAACGTGGCATCGACGCGGATCAGCGTCGGTCCGCCGACCGCATGGGCCGGCATGTCTGAACCGTGTTCGTCGGCTTCGTCGCGCTCGATCGCCGCCAGGCACTCGGCGCGTTGCCGGCGCAGGCTGGCCGATTCGGGCATCCGTACGATCAGCGCGTCGACCAAGGCCAGGGCCTCGCGATAGCGCGCGTGGTGCATGGCCCGAGCCAGTTCCGCGAATGCCTGTGGCGACGCCATTGCATCCCCCTTCGACGCGCCGGCAACGATACCCCAGTCGCGTGGCGAATGGCTTCGGCACGACGCACCGGACGGCATTGTCCGGATTTGGGCGTAGATTCCGTACCTGTCACTACAACCTGCATCGGAGAAATGACGTGCGCGCGAGTCGATTGCTGTTCCTGTTGCTCGTGCTGACGGCATCGGCCGACGCGGCCCAGTTCTGTGCCCAGGATGGCAGCCAGTTGCAGCAGGCACTGGATGTAGCCGCCGGCAACGATCAGGACGACGACATCCGCATCACCAGTGGCACCAAGACCTTTGCGGTCCCGGTCAGCTTTCCGCATATCTGGGGCTACCAGATCACGACCACCGCGGAAGAGGACAATGACCTGGTCATCAGTGGCGGCTGGAACGCCAACTGCACCACGATGACGCCCGGTGCCCAGCACACCGTGCTGGATGGACAGAACCAGGACGCGGTCGTGCTGATCGTGTCGCGGCACTCGGCCTACTTCGTCGACCCGAAGGCGAGCTACACGATCCGCAACCTGACCGTCACCCGCGCCGGCGGCGGCAAGAACGGCATCCGTTCTCTGATCTCGACGACCAGCAGCACGGCCGAATTCGTGCTTGACCGCGTCCAGGTACGCGGCGGCACCAGCACGGTCTATCTGTATGGCGGGCGCATCGACGTCAGCCATCTGCTGGCGACCGGCGTCACCGGTGGCAATGACATCGTCGAGCTGACGCCCTCGCGCGGCGGTTCGCGCATCGTCTATTCATCGGTCTACGACAACCTGCTCGATCCGATCAACAACAACTACTGCACCTTGCGGCTGACCGGCGTGAAAATCATCGCCAACAATCTGGCCTTCGGCAATCAGACCACCGATGGCCAGCCGAAGACCGATGCCTGCCTGTTCGCCGACAACATCGAGAATGTGCCGCAGACCGACAACAACCATTTCCGTGCGGCGAACATCAACTTCCTTTACACCATCGACATGCACTAACTGACGAATGGCGTGCCGCAAGTCGAGGCGGTCACCATCGCTGGATACGCCGTCAAGCAGCCGCAATTCGGACAGACCCAGGATTCGGGCTTGATCCTCGCCGCGAATCCGAGCGTCGATGTCTTCGGACGCGCGCGAGTGGTGCACGGCATCCCGGATCGCGGCGCCATCGAGTCGACTTATTGCCAGTCGCCGACCATGCCCTCCATCCAGGATCTGACGATCGACGCGTTCGGCAGCAATGGCCAGTTTCACCCGGTGGGGACCGAGGTCGGCGCGGTCGGCGCGACCCTGTGGCACGCGAGCGGCTTCAACATCACCGCGGGGAACACCGTGGCGAACGTGTTCTCGATCGGCAGCGACGGCGTTCTGCGTGTGGCCAACCCGGCTGCTTTGGGTCAACAGGCCCAGTACTTGCTGAGCGTCGGCGCGACCGATGTCTGCGGGACCACCTCTGGCACCGTGCGCGTCTCGGTGACCATGGACGCCGTCTTCGAATCCAGTTTCGAGTGACCCAGCGCAGAAACGAAAACGCCGCGCTTTCGGCGCGGCGTTCGTTCGTCACGATGAAGCGGTCGATCAGTAGCGATAGTGCTCGGGCTTGTACGGGCCGTTCTTGTCGACGCCGAGGTAGGCGGCCTGGTCGTCGGTCAGCACGGTCAGCTTCACGCCGATCTTTTCCAGATGCAGGCGCGCGACTTCCTCGTCGAGCTTCTTCGGCAGGATGTAGACCTTGGCTTCGTACGTGTCCTTGTTCGCCCACAGGTCGATCTGCGCCAGCGTCTGGTTGCTGAAGCTGTTCGACATCACGAAGCTCGGATGGCCGGTCGCGCAACCGAGGTTGACCAGGCGGCCTTCGGCGAGCAGGAAGATGCTGTTGCCGTTCTTGAAGGTGTACTTGTCGACTTGCGGCTTGATGTTGAGCTTGACCGCGTCCGAGGCGTTGAGCTTGTCGACCTGGATCTCGTTGTCGAAGTGACCGATGTTGCAGACGATGGCCTGGTCCTTCATCGCCGCCATGTGCTCGAGCGTCAGCACGTCCTTGTTGCCGGTGGTGGTGACGTAGATGTCGCCGCGACCCAGCGTCGATTCAACGGTGTTGACTTCGAAGCCTTCCATCGACGCCTGCAGCGCGTTGATCGGATCGATTTCGGTGACCACGACGCGCGCGCCGTAGGCACGCAGGCTGTGCGCCGAACCCTTGCCGACGTCGCCGTAGCCGCAGACCACCGCGACCTTGCCGGCCAGCATCACGTCCATCGCGCGCTTCAGGCCATCGGCCAGCGATTCGCGGCAGCCGTAAAGGTTGTCGAACTTCGACTTGGTGACCGAGTCGTTGACGTTGATCGCCGGCACCAGCAGCTTGCCCTGTTCGAGCATCTGGTAGAGGCGATGCACGCCGGTCGTGGTCTCTTCCGAGACGCCCTTCCAGTCCTTGACGACCTTGGTCCAGAAACCCGGGCGCTCCTTGGCGACTCGCTTCAGCAGGTTCTTGATGATCTGCTCTTCATGCGAACCGCTGGGCGTGTTGACCCAGTCCGAGCCCTGTTCGAGTTCGTAACCCTTGTGGATCAGCAGGGTGACGTCGCCGCCGTCATCGACGACCAGTTCCGGACCGGTCTGGCCCGGGTGGGTGACGGCGTCGAGCGTGCAGTCCCAATATTCCTCCAGCGTCTCGCCCTTCCAGGCGAACACCGGCACCTGCGCGGCAGCGATCGCGGCCGCGGCATGGTCCTGGGTCGAATAGATGTTGCAGGAGGCCCAGCGCACGTCGGCGCCGAGGTCGACCAGGGTCTCGATCAGCACCGCGGTCTGGATGGTCATGTGCAGCGAACCGGTGACGCGCACGCCCTTGAGCGGCTTCTGCTTCGCGTACTTCTTGCGGACCGACATCAGGCCCGGCATCTCGTGCTCGGCGACGGCGATTTCCTTGCGGCCCCATTCGGCCTGGCTCAGGTCGCGGACCTTGAAATCTTTAAACGGCATGGCTTGAACGACTGCGTTCATCGGTGGACTCCAGTGGATGAGCGGGCGCCGTTGGAAAGTCATCCGTCGAGCCTGTTCCCGGGCTTGGCCGGGCTTGCAGCGCCCCTCGACGGGCTGAGCGGCCGGCATTCTAGCGACGATTCATCGGCAAAGCGTGAATTGTCCGTTCATCGCGCCGCACCTGTCGGAAGTGGCAGTGCGCACGGGCATCCGGAATCGTGGCATCCTCGCGCGGACCCGCGGACCCTGGGCTTGGGCGGCGCATGGAACTCGAAGAACGACAGGTGCACGTCGACCATCTGAAGCCGGAGATGTACGTCTACCGGCTCGATCGGCCGTGGCTGGGCCTGCCCTTCCCGCTCGAAGGCTTCATGGTGCAGAACGCGAAGCAGATCGAAGTGCTGCGCAAGCACTGCGACCACGTCTTCGTCGATGTCCAGCGCAGTCAGATTCCGATCCGTGCCTACATGGCGCACCCGCGACAACACGAGCGGCAGCGGACCGTCGTCAAGCATGTCGATAGCGTCACCCTGCATGAGGAGCTGCCGCGTGCCCGCGAGGCCCATGATCAGGCATCGCATCTTGCGGCCAAGATCCTCAGCGACGTGAAGGCCGGACACAAGATCAGTGTCGAAGACGTGCGCAACGCCGTGGTGCCGGTGGTGAAGTCGGTGCTGCGCAACGCCGATGCCTATTTCTGGGTCACCAGCCTGCGCAAGCGCGACGCCTACGAATACAGTCATGCCGTCCATTGCAGTCTGCTGGCGGCAGCCTTCGGCCGGCACATGGGGTTTACCGAGGACGTGCTGGTGAACCTCGCGACCGGCGGTTTGCTGATGGACATCGGCAAGACCGAGATCGACGAATCCCTGCTCGCCAAGCCCGAGGCACTGACGGCGGACGAGACCGAAGCAGTGCGCAAGCATGTCGAGAACAGCCTGCGCATCATCGAGGAAGCCGGCATCCATCATGCCGATGTGCGCGAGATGGTGCTGACCCACCACGAGCGCCACGATGGCTCCGGCTATCCCGACAAGTTGATGCGCAACCAGATCCCGCTGTTCGGGCGCATGGCCGGGCTGATCGACTCCTATGACGCGATGACCAGCACGCGCGTGTTCCGCAAGGCCGCCTCGGCGCACCATGCGTTGCAGCAGTTGTACCGGCACGGCGACCAGCTGTTCCAGCGCGAAGTGGTCGAACAGCTGATGCAATGCCTGAGCGTCTATCCGACCGGGTCGCTGGTCGAGCTTTCCAATGGCGAAGTCGCGATCGTGATGGCGCAGAACCATGCGCGCCGGCTGCGTCCGCGGGTGATGCTGCTGATGACCGCCGACAAGGTCCTGCGCGAGAATTTCATCGAACTGGACCTGATGGGCCAGAACGAGGACGAGGGCACGCTGCGCGAGATCACCACCATTCTCGAGCCCGGCGCTTACGGGCTCGATCCCACCGAGTTGTACCTCGGATGATGCAGGCGCCGACCGGATGCTGAACCGCACCGATGTCTTGCGCGAACTGGAGGCCGAGCGCGTGCGTGCCGGCGAGGCGCACGAGCACTTCGCGTTCCTGCTGGTGCGCGTGCAACGGCATCGCGAAGAACACCAGTTGTTCGGCGACTTCCTGAGCGCGGCGGCGCGTACCCGCATTCGCGCGGCCTTGCGACCGCAAGATCGCATTCTTCCGGTCGGCGACAACGTGTTTGCCCTGCTGTTGCCGAACCTGCGCGAGAGCGGCCACGCCCTGTTGGCAGCGAACCGCCTGGTGCGCGCGTTCCGCGAACCCCTGCTGGTCGGCGACCGGTTGCAGCAGGCGGTACCGACGATCGGCATCGCGATGTTTCCCGAGCATGGCGACCTGGCCGAATCCCTGTGCCGTGCAGCCGAAAGCGCCTTCGCGCAGGCCCTGAACTCGCGCGATCGGTACCAGCTGTTCCAGCCGGACAGCGGGCGCGCCGAGCCGCCCTACGTGGACTTGCGCGAGGCGATCATCAACAACCGCCTCGAGGTGTTCCTGCAGCCGTTGTGGGACATCGGCCATCGCCGGGTGGTCGGTGCCGAATCGTTGGCGCGCTGGCACAGCGACGTGCATGGCGCGATCAGCCCCACCGATTTCGTGCTGCTGGCCGAACAGACCGGGTTGATCGAGTCACTGACGCGCTGGAGCGTGAACACGACGATGCGTCATTGCGCCATGGCGCGCGCGGCCGGGCATCGGCTGCGCTTCTCGATCAACCTGAGTCCGCGCGTGTTCCACGAACCGGGACTGGTCGAGCAATTCCAGAACGCGTTGGCGATCTGGGACGTGCCCGCCGAGGATGTGGTGCTGGAAGTGACCGAGAGTTCGGTAATGGAAGATCCGAGCCTGAGTGCCATCGTGCTCGGCCAATTGCGTGATCACGGCTTCGGCATCTCGATCGACGACTTTGGCATCGGCTATTCGTCGTTCGCCTACCTCAAGCGTTTTCCCGCCACCGAACTCAAGATCGATCAGGAATTCGTGCTCGACATCGGCGTGCATGCACGCTCGGCGCGACTGGTGCATTCGATGATCGATCTTGCGCATCACCTCGGCTTGACGGCAGTGGCCGAAGGCGTCGAAGACGAGACGACACTGGCGCGCCTGCACGACATGGGCTGCGATCTCGCCCAGGGCTTCCTGTTCGGGAGACCGCAACCGGCGGCGAAGTTCGTCGCGGGACTTGGCACCGCAGCAGCGTGATTGGCGCCGGGCGGTTCAGTGCCCGATACGGCGCACGCGGAAGCTGCGGCCCTTGATCTTGCCTTCGCGCAGACGTTGCAGGGCGGTCTCGGCGTGGTTGCGCGTGATCGCGACATAACTGCGAGTCGGGAAGATGTCGATCTTGCCGACCGCGTCGCCAGGCAGGCCGGCGTCGCCGGTGAGGGCACCGAGCAGGTCGCCGGGACGCAGCTTGTCGGCACGGCCGCCATCGACCGCGATGGTCAGGTGCGTGCTCAGCAAGGGGCGTGGCTTGCCGTTCACCTGCGGCAGCGGCTGGCGCTGGAGCGGCTGCCCCATGCGTTCCGCGATCGCGCCGATGCGTGACGACTCGCGTGGCGTCGTCAGGGTGATGGCCAGTCCGCGCGCGCCGGCGCGTCCGGTACGGCCGATGCGGTGGATGTGGGCGTCGGCATCGCTGGCCACGTCGAAGTTGACCACCATCGGCAGTTCCTTGATGTCGAGGCCGCGCGCGGCGACATCGGTCGCGACCAGGACGGTGCAGCTGCGGTTCGCGAAACGCACCAGCATCTCGTCGCGTTCGCGCTGGTCGAGTTCGCCGTGCAGTGCCAGCACCGAAAAGCCGCAGCGATCGAGCGACTCGGCGACATCGCGGGTGTCGTTGCGGGTGTTGCAGAACACGATGGCGGCTTCCGGCCGCTGCGTCACCAGCAGGTCGACCAGTGCATCGAGCTTGCGCGAACCGTCTGCGACTTCATACAGGCGTTGCTCGATGTCCGGACCGGCATCGCCCTGATCGATGGTGACGGTTTCCGGATCGCGCAGATGGCGCTCGGCGATCGCCCGCGTCTGTTCCGGGTAAGTGGCCGAGAACAGCAGGGTCTGGCGCTGCTTCGGTGTCGCCTTGACGATGGCCTCGATGTCGGCGGCGAAGCCCATGTCGAGCATCCGGTCGGCTTCGTCCAGCACCAGCATCTGCAGGGCCTTCAGCGGCAGCGCCTGCTTGCGGATCAGTTCCAGAATGCGTCCGGGCGTACCGACGACAATGTGCGGCTCGTGCGCCAGCGACGCGAGATGCGGGCGCAGCGACACGCCGCCGCACAGCGTCAGCACCTTCACGTTCGGCAATGGCCTTGCGATGCGGCGGATTTCCTTGCTCACCTGGTCGGCGAGTTCGCGCGTCGGGCACAGCACCAGACCCTGCAGTTGCACCGCCGCGGTATCGAGCATCTGCAACATGCCGAGGGCGAACGCCGCGGTCTTGCCGCTGCCGGTCTGCGCCTGCGCGATCACGTCATGGCCGGCGAGGATCAGCGGCAGCGCGGCCGCCTGGATCGGCGTCATCTCGTGGTAATCGAGCGCAGCCACGCCCTTGATCAGCGACTCGCTGAGTTTCAGTTCGGAAAAGGAGGTCATTGCGGCATCATCGCATGCCCCGGCCATCGCGGCCGTGCCGACCCGAGGCTACACTCGCTGCCGTCGATTCCCGGGGGAAGTCATGATCCAAGTTCCGATGCGCCGCGCGCGCCTGAGTGCGGCCGTTTCGCTGGCGCTGTGCGTCGCGCAGGCGGTACCGGCGGCGACCATCCAGGTCGACAACAACGTGAATGGCTGTGACCTGGTCGATGCGATCCATTCGGCCAATACCGATAGCGCCGTGGGCAGTTGCAGCGCCGGTTCGGGGGCTGACGTGATCCTGTTGCCACCGAATGCGCACTATCCGACGCTGACCGGCGCGGGTGCCGGACCGCCGCCGATTACCGGCGATCTCACCATCCGCGGCCACGCGCTCGGCACCAGTGTCATTGGCTGCGAAGGCGGTGGCCAGCCGCTGTTCATCGGCGACGAGACATCTGCACCGACGGTTGTGCTCGAACGCTTCGGGATCCAGTTCTGCAGTTTCGTCGGTGGTGCCGGAGCCGATGGCGCGGGCAGCTCGCCCGGCATGGGCGGTGCGTTGTTTGTCTACGACGGCGATGTTCGGCTGGATCGGATCAGCATCGTCAGTGCACAGGCCGGTGGCGGTGCGGCGAGTTCGGTGGTCTCGAACAGCGGCGGTGCCGGCGGTGCCGGCCTGCACGGTGCGGGTGCGAACGCCGGCGCGACAGCGTCGAACTCGGCGACGATCGGATCCGGCGGTGGCGGCGGTGCCAACGCTTCCACGGCCAGCATCATTCCGGGCGGCGCCGCCGGTGCGCCGAACGGCGGCAATGGCGGTACCGGTACAGGTTTCGTGCCTATGCCGGGTGCCGGCGGTTTCGGCGGTGGCGGTGGCGGCGGCGCGTCCCTGCTGGGGGCGCAGGGTGGACAGCATGGCGCCATGGGGGGCTTCGGTGGCGGTGGTGGCGGTGGTGGCGCGACCAATACCAGTTCCGGCGGTTCGGCCTTCGCGGGGAACGGCGGAGACGGGGGTTTCGCCGGCGGCGGCGGGCGCGGCGGAAGCTCCGGTTTCGGCAGTGCGGGCAACGGCGGGGCAGGCGGATTCGGTGCCGGTGGCGGTGCCAAGGGTTATGCCGAGCTGGGCACGCCGGCGACGAATGGTGTCTCCGGTTTTGGCGCCACGGCAGCGACGACCAACTCGGGCGGCGCAGGCGCAGCGTTCGGCGGTGGCTTGTTCGTGCGTTCGGGCGTGGTGGCGATCAGCAACAGCCTGTTCAGTTCGAACAGCGTGTCCGGCAATGCCGCGGCGACCCGGCTCGGCGGCGCCATTTTCGTGCTCGATGAAGCTGCGCAGGTCGCCCACAACGCCATCATCGGTGCCAGTCGCCAAGGCATGCCCGCCATCCTCCCGATCGTGAGCGGATGCAGCGTCTCCTTCAGCGGCAACTCTGCGCCGTCTCAAGCGGGCACCGACACCAACAACCATGATGTCTACGGCACCAGTCGATCGGACTTGACGACGCCCTGCAAGGACATTTTCATGGACGGATTCGAGTAACGATGCTGCTGCACGTTAGGCAAGTGCTCGACGCCGTCGAGCTGACGCAATTGCGAGCCCTCGCGGCGTCGGCACGCTTCATCGACGGGCGTACGACGGCGGCTGCAAGCCTGCATGACATCAAGCGCAACGAGCAAGTCGCACACGGCGATCCGGCGATGCCCGAGATCACCCGCATCGTGCTCGCGGCGCTGAAGCGCAACGACGCATTCCGGCACGCGACGTGCCCGAACCAGTTGCATGGCCTGATGCTTGCGCGTTATCGCCCCGGCATGGCCTACGGCCTGCACGTCGACGCCGCCTTGATGGGCGACGCCCAGGTGTTTCGCAGCGACCTGTCGCTGACCCTGTTCCTGTCGGAGCCTGATGACTACGACGGCGGCGAACTGGAACTTCAGACCGGCGCCGGCAACGTTGCCGTCAAGCTCGCCGCGGGCGACCTCATCGCCTACGACACGGGCGACGCGCATCAGGTGCGCCCGGTCACGCGCGGCGAGCGGCTGGTCGTGGTCGCCTGGATCCAGAGCTTCATCCGCGACGCTTCCGTCCGAGCCATGCTGTGGGATCTCGCTCAGGCTCGCGACGACGTATTCGCCCGCGAAGGCCGCGGCGCGACCTTCGAGCGAATCAACAAGACCCACACGAATCTGTTGCGGCGTTTCGCCGAGGTGTGAGCCCTGCAACGCAAACGGCCCGCGTGAGCGGGCCGTTTGTCGGGGGAAATCGCGGGGCGGAGCCTGCTTCCACCTTAGCCCTTGAGGCCGGCGGCCTTGCGCAGGGCTTCGGCGCGGTCGGTCTTCTCCCACGAGAACGCGGTCGCCTTGACCTTCTTGCCATCCTTGTTTGTGTAGTCGTGCTCGTAGGGCTTGCGGCCGAAGTGGCCGTAGCTGGCCGTCGCCTGGTAGACCGGATGGATCAGGTCGAGCATCTGGATGATGCCGTACGGGCGCAGATCGAAGTGGCCGCGGATCAGCTTCTCGATCTGTTCGTCGCCGATCTTGCCGGTGCCGAACGTGGTGACCGAGATCGAGGTCGGTTCGGCCACGCCGATGGCATAGCTGACCTGGACTTCGCACTTGTCGGCGAGGCCGGCGGCGACGATGTTCTTCGCCACGTAGCGTGCGGCATACGCGGCCGAACGATCGACCTTGGACGGATCCTTGCCCGAGAACGCGCCGCCGCCGTGGCGCGCCATGCCGCCGTAGCTGTCGACGATGATCTTGCGACCGGTCAGGCCGCAGTCGCCGACCGGACCGCCGATCACGAACTTGCCGGTCGGGTTGATGTGGAACTTGGTCTTCTTGTCGATCAGCTTGGTCGGCAGCACCGGCTTGATGATCTCTTCCATCACCGCTTCGACCAGGTGCTTCTGCTTCACGTCCTCGTCGTGCTGGGTCGAGAGCACGACCGCGTCGATGCCGGCGATCTTGTTGCCGTCATAACGCAGCGTGACCTGCGACTTCGCGTCCGGGCGCAGCCACGGCAGCGGCGAATTCTTCTTCTTGCGCATCTTGGCCTGCTGCTCGACCAGACGGTGCGAGTAGTAGATCGGCGCCGGCATGTATTCCGGGGCTTCGTTGCAGGCGTAACCGAACATCAGGCCCTGGTCGCCCGCGCCCTGTTCTTCCGGCTTCTTGCGGTCGACGCCCTGGTTGATGTCCGGCGACTGCTTGCCGAGCATGTTGATGATGGCGCAGGTGTGGCCGTCGAAGCCGACGTCGGAATTGTTGTAGCCGATGTCGTTGATGACCTTGCGCGCCAGCGCCTCGATGTCGACCCAGGCGCTGGTGGTGACTTCGCCGGCGACGATCGCCGCGCCGGTCTTCACCATCGTTTCGCAGGCCACGCGGGCGCGCTTGTCCTGCGCGAGGATGGCGTCGAGCACGGCATCGGAGATCTGGTCGGCGATCTTGTCCGGGTGGCCTTCGGAAACGGATTCGGAGGTGAAGAGATAGCTGCTCATCGAGGCATATATCCTTTGATTCGGATGGAGGGATAAAAACGGCCGCGCACTATAGCGACATCGCCGTGCGGCCGCAGCACTTTAGCGGCTCCGGCACGCACTGTTCAGCGCCGGTTGCCAGCGGCGGCCGGGCGCTTGCGCCCGTGCACGGCGGCACGGGCAGTGCAACTGGCGGGTGAGATCAGAGCAGGGCGACGCCAGTCTTCTCGCGCAGTTCGTCCGGGGTGACGCCCGGCGCAGTTTCGACCAGCTTCAGTCCTTGCGGCGTCACGTCCATCACCGCGAGTTCGGTGATGATGCGGTTGACGACGCCCACGAATCGTGGCTGCCGAAATAGCTGGCGCCAGGAACCGCGGTCACGGTCTGCTTGCCGGCGTTGATCAGGTCGGCGTCGACTTCGGCTTCGGTCGGGAACGGGCCGATGCCGAGCAGGCCGTTCTCGCTCTGCAGCCACACGTCCATGCCCTCGGGAATGAAGTTCGCGACCAGGGTCGGCAGGCCGATGCCCAGGTTCACGTAGGCGCCGTCGCTCAACTCCTGCGCGGCGCGCTGCGCCATTTCGTCGCGGGTCCAGGCCATCACTTGTCTCCTTGGCGAACGGTGCGCTGTTCGATGCGCTTCTCGGGCGAGGCATTGAGCACGATGCGGTCGACGTAGATGCCGGGCAGATGCACCGCATCCGCGTCGATGCTGCCGGTCTCGACGACCTGTTCGACTTCGGCGACACACACCTTGCCCGCCATCGCGCAGGCCGGATTGAAATTGCGTGCGGTCTTGCGGAACACGAGATTGCCGGCCTGGTCAGCCTTCCATGCCTTGACCAGCGAGACATCGGCCTTGAGCGCGGTTTCAAGCACGTACCAGTGGCCGTCGAACTGTCGCGTCTCCTTGCCGTCGGCGACGATGGTGCCGTAACCGGTACGCGTGAAGAACGCGGGGATGCCGGCACCGCCGGCGCGCAGGCGTTCGGCCAGCGTGCCTTGCGGGTTGAATTCGAGCTCAAGTTCGCCGGAGAGGTACTGGCGTTCGAATTCCTTGTTCTCGCCGACGTAGGACGAAATCATCTTCCTGATCTGGCGAGTGGCCAGAAGCTGGCCGAGGCCGAAGCCGTCGACGCCGGCATTGTTCGAGATCGCGGTCAGGCCCTTGACGCCGGAATCGCGCAAGGCAGCGATCAGCGCTTCGGGAATGCCGCACAGGCCGAAGCCGCCGACCGCGAGCGTCTGGCCATCGGCCACCAGATCGCGCAGCGCTGTCGCGGCATCCGGATACACCTTCGATTTGCCGCGCGCGGGCGCGGCCTGTGTCGATAACGACATCGCATTCTCCATCGTGAGGGCGCGATCTTAACGGGTTGCGCGCGGATTCCAGCCGTACCTTCGGGCAGGGGGTTGGTTGCCGGCACGCAGCGGCGCACCCTGCCTTCACCCCGGGGTCGCGACGATGTCCGCGCTTTCATTCAGTTGACGCTCAGCGTTATGCTTCTGGAGTCGTTGCAGCCGCATCGGGTCGCGGCTATCCTTGATCTGGGTCATGGAATGGGGAGTGGATCGTGTCTTTACGAAAATTGGGTGCTTTGCTGTTTGCCCTGCTGCCTCTGCAGGCCCACGCCGAGTTCGGCACCATCGACGACGTGCCGGCGGCGACGCTGCTGATTCCGCACTTCGAGGTCGATACGCTCAATCGCACGGGTGTCAACACCGTGATCACGTTGACGAATGCGAGTGCTTCGGCCGCCGTGGCGCAAGTCACGCTGTGGACCGACGAGGCGCTGCCGACCGCACGCTTCGGCATCTACCTGACCGGCTACGACCAGCAGACGATCGATCTGCAAAACGTGTTCAACCGCTTTCCGCCGGTGACAGCCGACGCGGGCTCGGATACAGGCGACACCAGCAATCCCGACGATGGCATCTCGAACAAGGGCGACTTTTCGCAGGACATCAATTTCCCCGGAGCGGTGCCGCCCTGCAGCGCTGCACCTTCGGACATCGAGTTGCTGATCACCTATGACGTCAAGGCGGCGCATACCGGCTTGGCCAGTCTCAACTACTTCGGCGGCAGTTGCGGCGCCATCAATTACGGCGATGGCATTGCACGCGGTTACGTCACGATCGACACAGTGACACAGTGCACGACCGATTCGCCCTACGAGACGGCGTTTTTCCCCGGCGGGATCGCAGACCGGCGCAATATCTTGATGGGCAGCTACGTCATCAGCAATGCCAACGGAAGCCGGATGGTCGCCGCCAATGCCGTCCACGTCGAATCAAGATACGTCGCCGGGCCGGCGCCGTCTTACGGTTTGTATTCGTCGTTGACCAATTACTCGACCGTGTCCGAGCGCGAGGCGCTGCCGACGGCTTGGGCCGGTCGTGCCGTCGCAGGCAAGACGGACCTGAACTACTGGCGCGATCCCGGCCAGAAGATCACGCCGGTGGCCGGATGTGCCGTTCCGGCGGCGTTCCCGCTGCCGCTTCGTGACCTATCGGTGTTTTCCGGCAACGGCACCAATACCGCCAATCCGGCCGGCGCGCTGTTCCCGTATGCGAGCGGACGCGTGGCGGGATCGGCGCTGTCGCTTGCGGCGTCGCCTGGCTGGCTGTTCGCCAACCTGAACTCGACCACCGACCCGGACCCGATGAATGCGAACGACTGGAACACCATTCGCCAGTCCTGGCTGACCTTCGAACAGTATCCGTCTTCCACGCCGGCGACCTCCGGTTTCGCCTACACCGTCGAAGGCATCCAGCTCGGCAATGCGGCCGACCTCGCCGATCCCATCGTGCCGTAATCGACCGGAGCACATGCACATGAAGAAGATTGCACTGATTCCGGCGCTCGTCTTGGCGGTATTCGGCCTGGATGTCCAGGCCAAGTTCGGCGCCCAGGACAACGTTCCCGCTGCCACTCTGCTGCTGCCGCATTTCGATGTCGACATGAACAGCAGCAACGGGCACAAGACCGTGCTCACGGTCGGCAACCGCTCGAACGCCAGCCAGCTTGCGCACGTCACCCTGTGGACCGATGTCGGGATCCCGGTGACCACGTTCGACCTCAACCTGGCCGCGAATGGCGTGACCGAAATCGCTCTCGGGGACCGTCCTGCGCACCGGCGTCCTGCCGGTGTCGAGCGGTTCAGGCACTGGCTGCAGTTTCCCGCTCGCGAACTGGACGCCGACCACGATCACCAACGTGCGCAATGCCCTGACCGGTGCAGCGTCGACGCTGACCGGCGGGCAATGCGGCGGCAGTTCCCGTGGCGACGGGCATGCCCGCGGCTTCGTCACCATCGATGCGGTGAACAGTTGCACCGCGCTGACGCCGCGCGATCCTGCCTATTTTGCCGATGGCGGCACGGGCATCGGCAGCGACGCCAACGTCTTGTGGGGCGAATACGCGATGGTGAATCCCGGCGCCGGATGGGCGCACGGCGATGCCCTGATGCATATCGAGGCCAGCACGACGGACGCCAATGTCGACGGCACCGCGGATTCGGGCACCGGCCTGCAGGACATGACGTTCTACAGCCGCATTCGTGGCGAAACCACCGCGGTGGACGACCGTGAGCGCCTGCTGAGCGCGCACTGGGGCAAGTTCCAGACGGCGGGCGCGATCACCGCGACCTCGGCGATCGTGTGGCGAGATCCTGGCCAGGCGGCACCGTTCGCCTGCGGCTCGCCACCGAGTCTCGGCGTGCTGGCGATGGACGCGTTTGATGCGCGCGAAGAGGCGCAGTCGGCCTCCCAGCTCGTGTTTCCGCTGGCCAGCCAGGTGACCGCGATCAGCGGCATGGCGGTGACCGAGGGCAGCATCAATTACCATTTGCAGCGTCCGGCCGAATTGGCCCCGTTTATTGCGCCGATCGTGATGCCGCCCCAGTGGCAATTGGTCGACTTGCGGTTTCAGGCGGCGGTGACACACGTCTACACCTCCGGCACGCGCCGCGAGAGCGTCCGCGCGATCGCCGATCCCGAGCAGTCGCTCGGCAACTACGTCGTGGGCACCAGTGCGCCGGCGAATCCTCAATGTTCGGACGGTATCGACAATGACAGCGATACGTTCGTCGATTTTCCTGCCGACCCGGGATGCACCTCTGCGACGGACTTCCAGGAATATGCTGAATGCAGCGATGGTCTCGACAATGACGCTGACATGCTGGCTGACTATCCCGCAGATCCAGGATGCCGCTCGCGCGCCGACATGGCCGAGGTGGACGCTTACGACAACCAATGCGGCGACGGCGTCGACAACGATGCCGATGGCACGGTCGATTGGCCGGCGGACACGTTGTGCAGCTACTTCACCGACACGACCGAAGCCAACCAGTGCAGCGACGGCGTCGACAACGACAGTGATGGTCGTACCGACTATCCGCTCGACACCGGCTGTTCCAGCGCGGCGGACAACAACGAGACCAATTTCCTCTGCAACGACGGCATCGACAACGATGGCGATGGCCTGACGGATTTCCCGGCCGACCCCGGCTGCGGCAGCGTCGATTCGAACAACGAAGCGCCACTGTGCAACAACGGCATCGATGATGATGCCGACGGCTTCATCGACTTTCCGAATGATCCGGGTTGTCAGAGTGCGACATCCGGAACCGAAACCACCTCTTGCAACAACGGCATCGATGATGATGCCGACGGCTTCATCGACTTCCCGAACGATCCGTCCTGCGAATTCGGCTGGTCCACATCCGAGACGCGGGCCTGCAGCAACGGCCTCGATGACGACTTTGACGGCTACCGGGACTATCCGAACGATCCGGGTTGCCCGACGCCCTTCGACAACAACGAAGGCGGTCCCGGCCAGTGCGCGGACGGCATCGACAACGACGGCAACGGCACCGCCGATTTCCCGTCGGATCCGTTCTGCACCTCGGCGAACGACGAATTCGAAACCTCGGCCTGCAGCGATCATGTCGACAACGACTTCGACGGCACCCTCGACTTCGTCCAGTACGACTTCGACGGCATGCCCGGGTTCGATACCACCATCGATCCCGGTTGCGAGTCGCTGGCCGACAACAACGAAGTGGCGGGTGTCACGCTGCCGCAGTGCTCGGACGGGATCGACAACGACAACGATCGCTACATTGACTGGCCGAGCGAGCCCGGGTGCTCTGGCGCCGGGGATGACAACGAATACCTCGCGGGCGAGCCGCCCTTCGTCGACAAGCAGCCGGTGCCGGCAATGGGTGCGCTCGGGATGCTGCTGATCACGGGTCTGATGGGCGCCTTCGGCCTGTTCGCGGTTCGTCGGCGCAACGCGTTGGCGTGAATGGCCTGATGGCGGTGTGTTGGGCGGGGTGGCGCGTATGCTGCCGCCCCGCTTTGTGGGTGATGCTGGCGCTGGCGGCGTGTGCGCCGCTGCCGCATAAGGCGGCAGCGCCGATGGCGCGGTGCGAGGCGCCGCCGACGGCGCAGTCTGGCCCCTGGCAGGTGATGCCAGTTCAGGCCGTGCTGCCGACGCTCGGGCAATGGCGCGACGAATTCGATCTCGCCGACATGGACGGTGACGGCCACCTCGACATCGTGTTCGGGCCGGCCCGGAAGGGTCGTCCTCAGCCGAACATCTTTCTCGGGAATGGCAACGGCGGTTTCCGCTATTGGGCAGAGGCGCACTGGCCGCCGCAGCCCTTCGATTACGGCGCCATCAAGGCCGCGGATTTCAACCGTGACGGACAGACCGATCTGGTGCTGGCTGCGCATCTGCGAGGTGTCGTGCCGATGCTTGCCGAAGGTCGCGGTTATTTCGCGCCGGCCGGGACCGACCTGATGCTGGCGCTGCCGGGTTCCGGCGTCGCGCCCGGCTTCGTGTCGTCGCGCGCACTGGCGGTGGCCGACTTCGATCGTGACGGCACCATGGATTTCGCGATCGCGAACGAGGGGCCGGCGCTGTTCTCGAGGCAGCCCACGCGCCAGCCGTTCGTTGTGTATCTCAATCGCAGTCGTGCGTGGCAGCGCGTCGATCCCGTGCCCGAGCTGTCCGGCTATTCCACCAGCATCGCGGCCGGCGACCTCGACGGCGACGGCTGGGCCGACCTCGTCACCGGGCGGATCGATCCCGCATCGACGGGGCTGATCCAGCTGGGCGACGGTCGTGCCTTTCGCGGTATCGATATCGTCGGACTGCCGGCCCGCGCAGCCGTCTCCGCTGTAGCGATCGCGGCGGTGGCGGAGAGCGAACCGCGGGCCCTGTTGTCCATGCTCGCGGCGACTGACGACGGCGGTTTCTGCAACGGGCTTGGCGTCTATGACGTGCGCCGGCAGGACATGCAATGGCTGTCGCAAGAAGCCGGAACGGACGTCGCGGTGGCCATCGCCCCGGCCGACCTCGATGGCGACGGAGACCTCGATCTTGCGCTGGCGCTCGATCGGGGGAATCTGCGCCTGGTCGAGAATCGCAACGGCCTATATCGTCTGGCTGCGATCGCCGTGCCGCTCGAACGCTTCGCGCATTGCAGTGCCTTCGACGTGCGCGTCGGCAACCTCGTGGACGGCGATGCGCTTCCGGAAATCGTGGTCGCCTACGCGGGCGACGATCCGGACAGCAGTGGCTCGGTGTGCGCCGGTGGCGGCGGGCTGGCGATGTGGCGGGTAAGCATCGGTTCGAACTGATTCGACGCAACCAGGGAGGAATTCGGTTTGAGGACTGCGGGGGGCCGAGTGTGCTTCGCATTGCTGGCATTGTGCGGCGCCCTCTCGGCCTCGGCACAGACGCGCTCGTCGCGTGATTTCGATTTCGACCAGCGCGTGTTCGAGACGGTCGGCAATGACGACCAGATTCCGAACGGCGTGGTCACGGCGCTGGCCCAGGATGCGCAGGGCGCGCTGTGGATCGGTACCCAGTCCGGCTTGATCCGGTACGACGGCCATGGCTATGCCCGGTTCCGTCACGATCGCGACGATCCCGGTTCGATCGGTGGCGATTTCGTGTTCTCGCTGGCGATCGGTGCCGATGGCCGCGTCTGGACCGGGTCGGAGGTCAATGGCGTCTCGGTGCTCGATCCCGCGACCGGCCGCTTCACCCGGTTTCAACACGTGCCCGGACACCGCGACGGCATCGGACCCGGCAACATCTTTGCGATCGCCATCGCGCCGGGGGGAGACGTCTTCATCGCCGCGGACGACGGCCTGGTCCGGCACAATCCGCAGCGTGGCCGGTTCGAGCCGATCGTGCTCGGTGTCGAGGGCGACCTGCCGGAACCGCAGGAGCGTGTGCGCAGCCTGCTGTTCGATGCGCAAGGCAATCTCTGGATCGGCACGATGGATGGCCTGCAACGCCTGCGCCGCGGGAGCACCGCGGTGGAACCGTTTCTGACACAAGGCGGGCCGTCGCTGGCGGGCCGTGAAATCGTCTCGCTGATGATGGCCGGGAACGGATCGCTGTGGGTCGGCACGCGCGAATCCGGCGCTGCCATCGTGAACCCCGACGACGGCACGATCCGCTGGGTCGGCACGACGCATGCGCAGGCGGCGGAACTGTCGCGATCCTGGATCAATGCCATTGCGCAGGCGACACCGGACGAAGTCTGGATCAGTCGCTACGGATCGGGGCTGGCCATCGTCGATGCCGTCAGCGGCGAGGTCCGGCATCTGCTCAACGAAGATCCGAGCCAGGCCGACGGCCTGAGTTTCGATGCCGCCGGCGCGATGCTGGTCGATCGCAGTGGCCTGCTCTGGATAGGCTCCTGGGGCGGTGGCCTACAGCGCCACAATCCGCGCAACGCGGGATTCCGCATCCTGCGTCACAGCGTGCGCCAGACGAGTGCGTTGACCTATGGCAACGTGCTGAGCGTGCTGGAACGCCGGGACGGTCGCATCCTGGTCGGTTCGACCCAGAATGGCATCGACATCGTCGATCGCCGTCTCGGTGTCGTTGGCGGCTATCGCGCGGACGGACGTCCCGGTGCCTTGGCCGATGGCGTCATCGGCGGCATGGACGAGGCCGCCGACGGCACGCTGTGGGTGGGGACCTTCCAGTCCGGCGTGCAACGCCTCGCGCCGGGCAGCAGCCACTTCCAGAGTTACGGTCGCGCCGAAGGATTGCCGACGCTGCAGATCGAATCGGTGCTGGTCGGTCGCGATGGTCGCGTCTGGATCGGTAGCGCCGATGGCCTGGTGCGCTGGCAGCGCGATCCGGATCGCTTCGTCGATGTGCTGCGCGAAGACGGCTCGACGGTGCGCAGCATCATCAAGGGGCTGGCCGAGGATGCCGAGGGGCGACTCTGGGTTGCGTCGGGTGCCGGCTTGCTGCTGCTCGAGCCCGGTCAGGAGCGCCTGCAGCAAGTGCGCCACGATCCGGCGCAGGCGAGCAGCCTGTCCAGCGACAACGTCGCCGGAGCACTGGTGGCGCGCGACGGGACGCTGTGGGTGAACACCGCCGAGGGCATCGACCGTGTGCGCGATCCGGCGCAGCGGCCGCTGGTGTTCGAGCATGTCGCGACCGGCGACGCCGACGCGCCGTTCGGATCGAACCTCATGGAGGACGACACCGGCAGGCTCTGGTCGGCGAACGCGATTCTCGATCCGCAGACCTTGCGCGTGCAGCGACTGCATCGCAGCGAGGGCTTCGATGTCGGCACCAACTGGGTCGGATCGGCCACGCGTACCCGGGACGGTTGGCTGGTATTTGGCGGGACCCAGGGCGTCGCCTTCGTCGATCCGGCCCACTATCGACCGTGGACCCACGTGCCCGAGGTCTACGTCAGCGCCGTCAGCGTCGATGACGTGACGCAACCCGCGGCGGCGGCCTCGGGACGAATCGAACTCTCGCCCGCGCAGTCTCAGCTCGGCCTCGAGCTGGCCAGCAGCGACCTGCTGGCCCCGAACCTGGTGCGCTACGACTATCGCCTCGATGGCAAGTCCGAGTGGACGACGCTGCCGCTCGAGCGTCGGCAGATCGGTTTCGGCAATCTCTGGCCAGGCGAGCATGTGCTGGCCTTGCGGGCCCGCAATGCCATGGGCACCGAGAGCGCGCAGCCCGTTGTCTTCCACATTCGCGTGCTGCCAGCCTGGTGGCAGCGGCCGGCGTCGATCATCGCCGTGGCCATGCTGCTGGTGCTGTTGCTGGCGAGCATCGTGCGCCGGCTCAACGCCCGCGAACGCGAGCGCACCGCACGCCTGCAGTCCCTGGTGGACGCGCGCACGCGCGAGTTGCGCGAGGCCTACGAGCGGGTCGAAGTGGCCAGTCGCACCGATGCGCTGACCGGGCTCGGCAATCGCCGTTCGTTGGAGGCCGCCTTGCCCGTGTTGTCGGCGCAGGCGTTGGGTGCGCAGCGTGATCCGTTGCGGCGGCGTCTGGCCCTGATCCTGGTCGACATCGACGAGTTCAAGCAGGTGAACGACCAGCATGGTCACGCCGCTGGCGACCGCGTGATCGAGGCGTTCGCGCGCTTGATCCATGCACAACTGCGCGACGGCGACATCGGTGTGCGCTGGGGCGGCGAGGAGTTCCTGATCGTCGCGCAGGTGGCCGACGAGGACCAGGCGCTGCACTGTGCCGAGCGCCTCCGCACCGCCGTGGCCGGCCATATCTTCGTGCTGGATGGCGGCGTGTCGATCCGTCGCACCTGTTCGATCGGATTCGCCTGCCTGCCGTTCGCCTCGCAATCACGCGATGCACTGGCCTGGCCGCACGTCCTTGAAATCGCCGACGCGGCCCTGTTCGAAGCGAAGCACGACGGCCGCGACCGTGCCTATGGATACGCCGCCGACGGAGCCATCGAGCCCGGCTTCATCGAACGCTTCCGCGCCACGCCCGCGACCGCACGTCGCGAACTCCCGTTGCGCCGACTGGCCGCAAGCTGATCGGTGGTACCGGTCAAGTCGGCGGCCAGCGGGTGCGCCCTCAGTACTTGTATTCGAGCGACAGCCAGACCTTGTCGGTGTCGCGGGCGAACGTGTTGGCGTCGTAGCTGGCGAATTTCGCGAGTGCCGTGAAGCGTTGCTTGAAGGCGTAGCTGAGCGACGCATCCCACTCGGTACCGTAGTCGGCGTCGCCGTGGTCGGCGTCGTACTGATGGTAGGACGCGGCCCATTGCAGCTTGCCGACCGGGCCATTGAAGCTGACGAAGGTATCGACCAGTCCGTTCACCGGAGTGACCAGGAACTTGTCGGCCCAGCCGTTGAAGGCGTGCAGCGTCGCGAACGGCGTCTGGAAGGCATAGTGGCCATCGCCGCCCAGGCGTTCGTGCGAGAACTTGCCGGTGTAGGCGCCGCGGGCCGCGCCAAACTCGAACAGGGTGTAATCGGCATCGATATTGTGTGCGCCATCACGCCAGTTGGCTTGCTGCGCATATTCGATCGTGTACAGCAGCTTCCACGGCTCGGCGAGCGCATGCGTGCCGGCGAAACGGGCGCCGACGATGCGGTTCGAAGTCAGCGGCAGGTCCTGGTTCTCGACGAAGTAGCCGTAGCCGGTCAGGGTCGCCGGACCGAACACGTGCGCGACGTTCACGAGATGCCCGTCGACATCGTATTCGGCCAGCAACGGATTCGGATTGGCATGGCCGAACACGCGATGCACGTCCTGCAGATAGGCATAACGCAGCGTGGTGTTCTTGGCGATCGTCTGGGTGGCCGTCAGGGCATCGAAGGTCTGCTCGTTCTGGCGCCAGCCGACGTTGCCGAAGAAGCGCTGGTTGTCGAGCACGAGACGCTGGCGTCCGGCGACCACCTGCGTGCCATGCCCGGAATCCCAGGCGATGCCGGCCTGATTCCATTCGCTGCCTTCGGGGTCGGCCACGGTGGCGTATTGCGTGCGGCCGTTCGCGGTCGAGTTGTAGCTGTCATCGAGTGCGCGCACGTCTTCGAGTTCGGCGAACAGCGAAAGACCGAGCCACGGTGCGGTGCGATAGCCGACACGGTTGCGCCAGGTCAGTGCGTTGGCGTCCTTGGCGACGGCGTCGTCGCCGACGTTCTCCATGCGCAGGCGCGAGTCGATCGTGACCTTGCCGCCGGTCAGCGCATCGGTCAACGACAGTGCATCATCAGCATGAGCACAGGCCGCGGCCAAAGCCAGCGGCAGCAGGGCATATCGGTAGTTGCGCATGGGAGCAATCCTTCATTCGGGAATGGTCTGGCGGATTCGCCTTTCCCGAATCGCAACGGATTGCGGCTCGGGAAAGGCGAAGAGCGGCCGGGCGGGGAAGCTGGGGAGAGCTCGCTTCCCGACCGCTCTCCGGATGCCTGTCCCGCGCGTTCCCGGGACAGGCATCAGACACGGATCAATAGATGTCGGCGGCCGTATTGGTCACGTTGAACTTGCCGGTCGGCGTGATGATGTTCGGTCCCTTGATGACCTTCTTAAGCTTCAGGGTCTTGTCGTCGATCACGACGATCGCCGATTCTTCTTTCTGCCCGCTCCACACCGAAAACCACACTTCATCGCCGGTCATGTTGTATTCCGGTTGCACGATGCGCTTCGGACCCGGGCCCAGCTTGGCCCACTCGCCGATCGGCAGCACCTTGTAGCCCGCCTCCAGGTTCTGGGTGTCGAACACGGCGATGGTCTGGCTGATCTTCGGATCGGGATTCAGCGGGGTGTCGACGTACAGGTGCTTCGACTTCGGATGCGTCTTGACGAACAGCGAACCGCCACCCTGGCCTTTCAGCGTCTCGACGACCTTCCAGGCCTGGTCCTTGTGGTGTTCCGGGTCGGTGCCGATCAGCGTGATCTTCTCGTTGCCGAGTGCCGACGTGACCCAGACCGGACCGAACTTCGGATGCACGAAGTTCGCGCCGCGACCCGGGTGCGGGATCTTGTCGGCATCGACCAGCGAGACCATCTTGCGCTCCTTCGAATCGACGACCGCGATCTTGTTGCTCTGGTTGGCGGCGGTCATGAAGTAGCGATGTGTCGAATCCCAACCGCCATCATGCAGGAAGCGTGCGGCGTCGAGCGTCGTCACCGACAGGTTCTCGATGTCTTCGTAGTTCACCAGCAGGATGCGGCCGGTTTCCTTGACGTTGACGATGAACTCCGGGTGCTCGTGACTGGCGACGATCGCGGCCACGCGCGGTTCCGGGTGGTACTCCTGCGTGTCCACGGTCATGCCGCGGGTCGACACGATCTTCTTCGGTTCCAGGGTCGGGCCATCCATGATCACGTATTGCGGCGGCCAATAGGCACCGGCGATCGCCAGCTTGTCCTCGAAGCCCTTGTACTTGGAGGTCTCGACCGAACGCGCTTCCAGCCCGATCTTGATCTCGGCGACGATCTGCGGCGGATTCATCCACAGGTCGATCAGGTCGATCTTGGCGTCTCGGCCGATCGTGTAGGCGTAACGCTTGGAATGCGACGGACGCGTGATGTGCACGGCGTAGCCGGTCTTCAGCGTGTTCACGACTTCCTTGGTGTCGCCGTCGATGATCGCGATCTGGCCCGCATCGCGCAGCGTGACGATGAAGAAGTTGTCGATGTTGCGCTTGTGCATCGGCTGGGTCGGGCGTTCCGACTCCGGCACGATCACCTTCCAGCTCTCCTTCATCTCCTTCATGCCCCATTCCGGCGGTGCCGGCGGATCGTGCTGGAGGAAGCGCGCCATGATGTCCACTTCAGCGGCGGTCAGCTGGCCCGACGAGCCCCAGTTCGGCATGCCGGCCGGCGAACCGAAGTTGATCAATGCCTTCAGGTAGTCGGTGCCCTTGGCGCGGGTGATGTCCGGTGTCAGCGGCTTGCCGGTCGCACCCTTGCGCAGCACGCCGTGGCAGCCGGCACAACGCTCGAAGAAGATTTCGGTGGCGCGGTTGAATTCGGTCTCGCTGAGCGAGGGCGCACCCGGGCTCACGATCATCTTCACGTCCTTCGACGAAACAGTCGAAGGTGCACCTTGATAGCCCTGTTCGGACTGTTTCGTGCCGACGTGGCGTTCACCCTGTGCCGGATCACTGCTCACGGCCAGCGTCTTGCGTGCGGCCGCGACGTCCTTCGGAGTCACCTTTCCGCCCGGATTGCCCCAACTGGCGTAGACGAAAGTGGTGATGTTGGCGATCTCGGCATCGGTCAGGTGGCTCATCGCCGGCATCACGCCGTTGTAGGTGTTGCCATTGACGGTGAGCGCGCCATTGATGCCCTGGAGCACCGACGCCAGCACCTTCTGCTTGTCGTTGTTCTTCAGGAAATCGGAGCCGGCAAGGGGCGGAAATGCCCCGGTCAGGCCGGTGCCTTCAGGTTGATGACAGGCCGCGCAGTTCGCCAGGAACGCGGCCTTGCCGACGTCCAGGCCCTGCTTCGGGATTCGTTCGTTGCTGACGTCGTCTGCGGCGACCGCACCACTCAGTACGAGTGCGATCCACAGCAGGGGCTTCGGGTTACGCATGGCCATCTCCTCTATTGTGTTGACGCGGGGCAGTCGCGGGACTGCATGTCGCCAGCGTCGTCCTGTGCGGCAGAAGCAGCCATGACCTAGGTCAAGCGGCCCGGCGGCGCGACGAAGCGACCGCTTTGCAATGCCGATTCCGTTAGCGCAATTGACCTAGCGCAATTGACCACGACGGCGTGCTTGATGAGGATCAAGGCGGGCAACGCGGTGGGCGCCGAAGCTGCGCCCATTGCCAACGGAGAAAGCCATGCGCCGCCATCCCCTCAGTTCCGCGATCGCCCTGTCCCTGCTGCCCTTGGCCGTGTTCGCCGCCGATGCGGAAACGAGCCGGCCGACCTCGCTCGATGCCATCGTCGTTGTCGCCAGCCGGGTCGAACAACCGATCGGCGACATCGCCGGATCGGTGGCCCTGATCGAACGCGGCCAGATCGAGACGCGACTGATTCGCGACATCCGCGATCTCGCCCGCTACGACGCCACCCTCAGCGTCAACGAAGACGCAAGCCGCTTCGGCACGCAGGGGTTCGCGATCCGTGGCCTCGAAGGCAATCGCGTCGCGGTGGAACTCGATGGCGTTCCGCTCGGCGATGGCTTCGCCGTCGGCAGCTTCTCGCGCGCGGGGCGCAACCTGGTCGACCCGGAGTTGCTGCAGCGCGTCGAATTCCTGCGCGGCCCGGCGTCCAGCCTGTACGGCTCCGATGCGCTCGCGGGCGTGGTCGCGATGCGAACACGTGATCCTGCCGATCTGCTGGCGGAAGGTGCGGGCGAATGGTTCGTCGGTTCGCGCCTGACGCACGACACGCGTGATGCTTCGACTGCGATCAGCGCTTCGAGCGCGGTCGTGTCCGGTGGCTGGCAGATGTTGGTCAGCGCCAACGAACGCCGCGAACACGAACGCGACACGATGCCGCGCGCCGGCGGGATCGACGCCAATCCCGCCGATGGCGAGGAACGCTTCCTGCTCGCCAAGCTGGTCAACGAAGGCATGCTGCCTGGGCGGTTGAGCCTCGGGCTCGACGCCTATCGGGCCGATACCGACACCGACGTGCGCTCGCTCGTCAACGGTCCCGGCCAGTATGCGACGACGACGGCGATGAACGCGCAGGATGCCGAATCGCGTGGTCGCGCGTCGCTGGCCTGGAGCGGCGACGGGCTCGAGGGCGCATTCGCGCAATGGAACCTGATGGCCTACGTGCAACGCAGCGAGGTCGACCAGCGCACCGTGCAGGATCGCCGCGGCGCCACGGCGAGTGCGGCGCCGACGCGGCGCTTGCGTCAGTTCGTGTTCGACACCCAGCAGGTGGGGCTGGAGGGCCTGATCGCCGGCGAAGCCGTGCAGGGCCCGCTGACCCATCGCTTTGTCGCCGGATTCGATCTGGCGCGCACGGCGATCGATGAGCATCGCGATGGCGTCGAGATCAATCTGAATACCGGTGCCAGCACGCCGGTGCTGCTGGGTGAACGCATGCCGGTGCGCGATTTCCCGAATTCGACGCTGCAGGAGTTCGGGCTCTATGTTCAGGACGACATCGAATTCGGCGAGCGCTGGTTCCTGATCCCGGCCTTGCGCTACGACCGTTTCCGCACCGATGCCGATCCCGATGCCCTGTGGCTGGCCGACAATCCGGCCGCGGATGTGGTCGACAGCAGGGCGCAGAGCGTCACCCCCAAGCTCGGCCTGCGCTATGCCGCCAGCGATTCGCTCAGCGTGTTCGCGCAATACGCGCGCGGGTTCCGGGCGCCGCCGTTCTCGGACGTGAACCTGGGCCTGAACATTCCCGCATTCGGCTACAGCGCGATTCCGAATCCGGACCTGCGCCCGGAGCGCAGCCAGGGCCTCGAACTCGGTGCGCGCTGGTCGGGTCAGCACGCGAGTGGCGAAGTGTCGATCTACGACAACCGCTACCGCGACCTGATCGAGTCGCGCGTCAACCTCGGTCGCGATCCGCAATCGGGCCTGCTGGTGTTCCAGTCGCAGAATCGCGATCGCGCGCGCATTCATGGCATCGAGCTGAATGGCGAGGCGAATCTTGCCGGGATGGGTCTGGATGCATTCAACGCGACCCTGTCCGTAAGCTGGGTGCAGGGCGAGGACACGCAGCGCGAGCTGCCGCTCAACTCGGTCGATCCGGCACGACTGGTGCTCGGCCTGAATCGCGACAGCGCCGATGGCCGCCATCGCGTCGAGTTGCTGGGTCGTTTCGCCGCCGCGAAGGACGATGTCGACACATCGCGCGGTCCGCTGTTCGCGCCGGCCGGCTATGGCGTGTTCGACCTGTTCTGGCATTACGCGCCGACCGCAGCGCTGCGCATCGATGCCGGCATCAGCAACCTCGGGGATCGCCGTTACTGGCAGTGGAGCTCGGTGCGCGGCTTCGCGCCCGATGCGCGCGAAGTGGATCTCGCGACGCAATCGGGCCGGGCGTTCATGCTGTCGTTGCGCGTCGGTGGCTGAGAACTACAGCGCCAGTTCGATGCCGAAGTAGGACTGGCGTTCCGCAGCGGGTTCGATGCCGTCGCTGCGGACGCGCGACGTGTAGGTTTCGTCGGCGAGATTGTTGATGCCGCCGATCAGGCTGATGTGGTCGTTGAGCTTCCACTCGCCGTTCAGATCGAACACCCGGTAGGACGGAATTTCCGCCGCGACGAAGGTCACGACATTGCCGGTGGCCGTGTTGGCATCGCGCCAGAACTGGTCGGACACGGCGGTGCCGGTCAGGCCGAGCTTGAGCCGGTCGTCGAGTGCGCGCCAGATCAGGCCGAGCTTGGCGACACGCTGGGGCGCATAGGCTGGCGTATTGCCGACCAGGTCGGCCGTCAACGATTCAGTGATCTCGGCGTCGAGGAAGGAGGCCGACGCGAACGCCGTCAGATGGGTGCCGTTGCGACCGGCGAGGAAGTCGTATTCGGCGGCGAATTCGATGCCCTGATGGCGCGCATCGCCCGAGTTCACGCGTTCCACTTCGCCCGGCGACACCTGGATCTGCTCGATCTTGTTGCGGAAGTCGATGTGGAACAGGCTCACATCGAAGAACAGGCCCTCGATCGGCGCGCCGCGCAGACCGATTTCGGCGCTCAAGGTCTTCGACGGATCCGGATCATTGCCATCGATCAGGTTCGAGGTCGGGTTGCCGACGTCGTCATAGCGCATCGGCCGGTAACCCTGCGACAGGTTGCCGTAGGCCTGCAGGCGCTGCTCCGGCAATTCGTAGGTGAGGCCGAGACCGGCCAGCGGCACCAGGTGATGGAAGCGCGCATCGATGGCATCGCGCAGGACCGTCGATGACACCGTGGTCTCGTCGATGTCGAGCGCCAGCGACTCCACGCGCAGTGCCGGAATGACGCTCCAGCGGTCGAAGCGGAATACCGATTCGGCGAATGCGGAGAAGTAGTCGGTGCCGCGCTCCTGGGCGTAGCGCAGGACGTTGCCGGCATCGGCCTCCAGCAGCACGTTCGAACGCTGCCAGCGCGGGCTGTCTTCGGCATACGCGGTGGCGCCGAAGGTCAGCGTGTGGTTGTGGCCGAAGTCGTGGGTGAGGCGGGCATCGAGGCCGGTGCTGCTGAAATCCTGATGGTCGAAGTTCGAGCGCAGGTTGGGTGGCAATTGCCCCGGCAGGAACACTGCGTTGACGCGGCGGCTGTCGCGGTCCAGTTGCGCATGCCAGAGCTTCGCATCGAGCAGGTAGCCGTCGGCGAGATCGCGATGCGTGCTCAGCACGGCCGACTTGCGTTCGATCGAGACGCGGTTGTAGGGCGTCGTCGTGAGTGTCGGATCGGTCTCGTACAGCGGCGTCGGCAAGCGACCGGCTTCGCCGCTCTCGCTCTCGTAGCGATTCAGGTCGAGGCGCCAGTGCGCCGTGTCGCTCTCGCGCCAGTACAGCGCGATCGCGGCCCCGTCCACGTCCGAGTCCGAGTTGACGCGGGTGCCATCGAATTCACGATGATCGACCTCGACGCGGTAGCCGAGATCACCGACGCCGCCGCTGACTTCGTTGTAGGTCGCATACAGTCCGTCGCCGCCGCCGATGTGGCGTGAACGTGCGGCCAGCGCTGCTTCGGGCAGTGGGTCGCGCGTCACCAGATTCACCGCCGGACCCGGTTGCGGCCCGTACAGCAGGGCAGACCCGCCGCGCACGAATTGCACGCGTTCGAGGCGCTCGGTCGGCGGCAGGTAGTACATCGTCGGGTAACCGAACCAGCCGCTCGCGAGCGGCACGCCATCCTCGAAGAACATCACGAATTCGGATTCATGCGGATCGCCGAGGCCGCGGTAGTTCACGTTGAAGTGGCTCGGGATCTGCTGTTCGGAAACGAGCAGGCCAGGAACGCGCACGAAGGTCTGGCGCAGTTCGTTGTTCGCGACCGCCGGCTGTTCGGCCAATTTGACGTCGGTACTCTTCTTGCCGGCAAGCACCTGGCCATCGACCACGTCCTTGCTTACCTGCGGGAAGCGCGGGTCGGGCTGGGCTTCACCACTGACCTCGGTGCGCTCGAGGCGGCGCGGCGATGACGCCGCGTCGGCCGCCGCGTGGCTGCTCCAGGACAGGGCGGTCGCGATGGCCACCGTCAACACGGCAGGGCGGATGGTGTTCATGGGCAAGTCCTTGGGAACATTGAGAATGTCATGATATTAGTGAGAATGAATCGCATTTACAATCAAGAATGAATCTCATTGTCTTGCTCTCGTGGATATCGACGGCTAGCCTGCACGCATCCCCCATTCCCATTCTGGCCCGATCGGGCACGGAGCAATCGCCATGACGTCCAAACTCGCGACCCTGAACGACTGGGTCCAAGAGGTCGCTGCGTTGACGCAGCCCGATCGTATCCACTGGTGCGATGGCAGCGAGGCCGAGTTGCAGGTGCTGACCCAGTTGATGCTGGATCGGGGCGACCTGCTGGCGCTGAATCCGGAAACGCATCCGGACTGCTACCTGCACCGGTCGCATCCGTCCGATGTGGCGCGTGTGGAACACCTGACCTTCGTCTGTACGAAGCATCAGGACGACGCCGGCCCGAACAACCACTGGATGCATCCCACCGAGGCGCATGCCGAAGTCGATGCACTGTTCGCCGGTTGCATGCAAGGCCGTACCCTGTACGTGATTCCTTACTGCATGGGCCCGATCGATTCGCCGATCGCGCGTTGCGGCGTCGAGATCACCGACTCGCCCTACGTGGTGGCGAACATGCGCCTGATGACGCGCATGGGTGCGCCGGCGCTGGCGCGCATCGAGCGCGAGGGTCGCTTCGTCAAGGGCCTGCATTCGACCGGCGATCTCGATCCGACGCGTCGCTTCATCATGCATTTCCCGGAGGAGCTGACGATCAAGTCGATCGGCTCCGGCTATGGCGGCAATGCCTTGCTCGGCAAGAAATGCCACGCATTGCGCATCGGTTCCTGGCAGGCCCGCTCGGAAGGCTGGTTGGCCGAGCACATGCTGATCGTCGGCATCGAGAATCCGCAGGGTGAAACGCATTACGTCGCCGCCGCATTTCCGTCGGCCTGCGGCAAGACCAACTTGGCGATGCTGATTCCGCCGGAAGGTTACCGAGAGGCCGGCTGGAAGGTCTGGACGGTCGGCGACGACATCTGCTGGATGTCACCGGGCGAGGATGGTCGTTTGTGGGCAATCAATCCGGAGGCCGGGTTCTTCGGCGTCGCGCCGGGTACGGGCGCGAAGACCAATGCCAACGCGCTGGCGATGCTGAATCGCGAGGCGATCTTTACCAATGTCGCGGTGACCGCAGACAACCAGCCGTGGTGGGAAGGCCTGGACGAGCGTGTCCCGGCCAAGGACTGGAAGGGCAACGACTACGCACCCGGCCACGGTCCTGCCGCACACCCGAATTCGCGCTTCACCGTGTCGGCGCAGCGTTGCCCGAGCTGGACGCCGAAGGCCGAAGAGGCGCGCGGCGTGCCGATCTCGGCGATCGTGTTCGGCGGTCGTCGCGAGTCGCTGGTGCCGCTGGTGTTCGAAGCGCGTGACTGGACGCACGGCGTGCTGGTCGGTGCCTCGATGGCGTCGGAAACCACGGCGGCCGCGACCGGCGCCGTCGGCGTCGTGCGTCGCGACTCGATGGCGATGAAGCCGTTCTGCGGCTACAACTTCGGCGACTACTTCGCGCACTGGCTGAGTTTCGATCGCCCGGGCGCGAACCTGCCGAAGATCTTCCACGTCAACTGGTTCCGCAAGGGCAGCGACGGCAAGTTCCTGTGGCCGGGCTTCGGCGACAACCTGCGCGTGCTGGAGTGGATGCTGAAGCGTTGCGAAGGCAAGGCCGATGCGGTGGAGACGCCGATCGGGCACTTGCCGAAGCGCGCCGACTTGAACCTCGGCGGACTCAAGATCAGCGAGCATGCGGTGGAACAGCTGCTGCACATCGACGAACACGGCTGGGCCCGCGAATTCGAAGCGATCGCCGACTACTTCGACGAGTTCGGCGCACGCACGCCGGCTGCCCTGAAGGCCGAAGCGGCACGGATTGCCGCGCAGTTGCCCGGCGTCGAGAAGAAGGTCGCGTAAGGCGAACGATGGTGCGGGTCGCGCGGACTCAGTCCGGACTCGCGCCGTCGCGTCGACCGTGTTCGGTATCGCGGTCGTACTGTTTCTGACGGCGTTTCGACGCGTCGACGATGGCGTGGGCGCGGCGGTTGGCGACTGCTTCAAGCGTTGCGCAGTCGTCCATTTCCGGCAGGTCGAGGATGGCGTCGTCCACCGCGTGGGCGGCGTCGCGTGCGATGTCGGCGTGACCGAGCTCGTGTTCGTGCAGCGCGTCGCGGAAGTCGGCGAAGCGTCGTTGCATCGCGCCGCCGCCGCCTTCGAGTTCGGGCATCGTGATGACCAGGTCGAGCAGTGTCTCGCTCGAGGTGATGCGGCAGCTGCCGTCGGCCTCGCGCCACCACTTGAACGACCAGCGGATGTTCCACTTGGTGTGACCGTGGAAGCGTTCGCCGTCCTCGCGGATCGGGGTGGCGGCGTTCAAGGCTTGGCGCAGGGTCTGGCCGCGTGTCGGATAGGCGGTGTAGGTGACGTCGTCGATCGATTCGACGACTTCGGCGCGAAGTCCGCTCGCGCCGACGCACGCGATGGCCGCAAGTCCCGCGGCGATAGGAAGATGGGAGGTCATGCTGCACCCGACCCCTTGCCCGGGCGTTCTTCGAGGTCCGGGAAGAACGGTACGCCGGCACGCACCATCTGCGATGGCTGGCGCGGACGTTTTTCGATCACCAGCATGCTGTCGTAGTAATGCATCGAGTTCGTGCTGGCGGTGTAGCCATCCGGCACCAGCTCATCGTCGCGAGTATGGAACGCATTGAGCTTGTCGATCAGTCTCTTCGAGAACTCGACGAAGGTATTCGGTTGGCGCAGGCCGCCACCGAATTCCTCCCAGTAGCTCGTGTGCAGGTCTTCGCACAGGTAGACACCGTTCGGCGCGATGCGCGGATACAGGTGCAGCAGCGTGTTGATCTGCTGCTGCATGTGGTGGCCTCCGTCGTCGATCAGGAGATCGATGCGACCGGCGTGTTCGGCAATCTGGTTCAGGAACAGCGGATCTTCCTGGTCGCCGATCAGGATCTCGGTGCCGGGCGCGGCGAGCGCGCGTGCGCGGTCCTCGATGTCGACACCGATGATGCGTGCGCGCGGTCCGAAGTAATCGCGCCACAGCTCCAGCGAACCGCCATGGTAGACGCCGATTTCGACGATCGTGCAGGGGGTGCCGCGATAGCGGGCGAAGTGGCGGTGATAGACATCGAAGTAGTGTGTCCACTTCGACATCAGCCGGCCCTGGTGACGGTTGAAGAAGTCCTGCAGCGGATTGCCGCTGCTGGCCGGTGCGGCCGGCGGACTGAAGCTGAAGCTGAAATTGATCGGTGGATTGCTCATGGCTGGGCCCGCTTCCGTGCATCGTGAATCGCGTCGCGAGTGTCGAGTGCGACGCGGCGTGCGGCTTCGGCGAAGTCTTCGCCGCTGCTCGCGTAGAGGATGGCGCGCGACGAATTGATCATCAGGCCGCCCGTTGTCGTTGCGCCGGCACGGATCGTGGCCTCGATGTCGCCACCTTGCGCACCGATGCCGGGTACGAGCAGGGGCAGGTCGCCGACGAGCGAACGCACGCGTGCCAGCTCCTCGGGAAACGTGGCGCCGACCACGAGCGCGTTTTGGCCATGCCGATTCCACGCGCCTGCCACCAGGTCGGCGACCTGTTCGTAGAGTCGGCGGCCATTCGCGAGTTCGAGATGCTGCAGATCCGAGCCACCGGGATTGCTGGTTCGGCACAGCACGATCAGGCCGCGATCCGGATAGGCCAGATAAGGCTCGACCGAATCGAAGCCCATGTAGGGATTCACCGTCAGCGCATCGGCGCGATAGCGCTCGAAGGCTTCGCGTGCGTACTGCTCGGCGGTCGCGCCGATGTCGCCGCGCTTGGCGTCGAGGATCACCGGAATGCCGGGATGCCGCTCGTGAACATGGGCGATCAGGCGTTCGAGCTGTTCCTCGGCGCGCGCGGCATGGAAATAGGCGATCTGCGGCTTGAACGCGCAGGCCAGGTCGGCGGTCGCATCGACGATCGCGGCGCAGAAACGGAACACGGCGTCCGGCTGCCCGCGCAGATGCGCCGGAATCCGCTTCGGGTCAGGATCGAGGCCGACGCAGAGCAGGGACTGCGCATCGCGCCAGCGGGTGTCGAGCTGAGTACGGAAATTCATGGGCGAAGGCGGCCGTTCGTGGGCGGAAATCGCCGCATTATCCCGGATTCACACGGTTGAATCGCCGGCGCGTGGCACCATGTCGGCATATCCGCATTCGAAGGATGCCGCATGTCCAACTCCCTCGCCCTTGCCGAATCGCGCCTGCTCACGCCGGGCGGGCTCTCGGCCGACCAGCTCGGGCGCGTGTTCTCGCGCCTGATGTCGCCGAACATCGATGCCGCCGACCTGTATTTCCAGCATTCGCGCCACGAAAGCTGGGTGCTGGAGGACGGCATCGTCAAGGAGGGGTCGCACAACATCGAACAGGGCGTCGGCGTGCGCGCGATCAGCGGCGAGAAGACCGGTTTCGCCTATTCGGATGAAATCGTGCTGCCGGCCCTGCTCGAAGCCGCCGGATCGGCGCGCGCGATCGCCCAGGCCGGCCAGGACGGCACCCAGCGCGCGCTGACGCCGGTGCAGGGTCGCGCCCTGTATGCGCCCGAAGACCCGATCGATTCGATTCCGGTGGAGCGCAAGGTCGCCCTGCTGCGCGAGATCGACGCCTACACGCGCTCGCTCGACGCTCGCGTCAAGCAAGTCGTGTGCAGTCTGTCGGCGGTGCTCGACACCGTGCTGGTCGCACACAGCGATGGCACCCTGGCCGCCGACGTGCGACCGCTGGTGCGCTTCAACGTCAACGTCATCGTCGAACAGAACGGTCGCCGCGAGTCCGGCAATGGCGGTGGTGGCGGCCGTATCAGTTACGCGGAGTTGCTGGGGGGAGATTTCCCGCATGCTCAGGCGCGCGAGGCGGTGCGCACGGCGCTGGTGAATCTCGAGGCCGTGGATGCGCCCGCGGGCGAGATGCCGGTCGTGCTCGGTCCGGGCTGGCCGGGGGTGCTGTTGCACGAAGCCGTCGGTCATGGCCTCGAAGGCGACTTCAATCGCAAGGGACTCTCGGCCTATGCCGGACGCATGGGCGAGCGCGTGGCATCGCCGCTGGTGACCGTGGTCGACGACGGCACCCTGCCGGGTCGACGCGGTTCGCTGAACATCGACGACGAAGGCACGCCGACGCAATGCACGACGCTGATCGAGAACGGCGTGCTCAAGGGGTATCTGCAGGACAAGTTGAACGCCGGCCTGATGGGTGTGACGCCGACCGGCAATGGCCGTCGCGAAAGCTTCGCGATGCTGCCGATGCCGCGCATGACCAACACCTACATGCTCGCCGGGCAATCCGATCCGGGCGAGATCATCGCCTCGGTCGAACGCGGCCTGTACGCGCCGAATTTCGGGGGTGGCCAGGTCGACATCACCTCGGGCAAGTTCGTGTTCTCGGCGAGCGAGGCCTATCTGATCGAAGGCGGCAAGATCACCCGGCCGGTGAAGGGCGCGACCCTGATCGGCTCGGGGCCCGAGGTCATGCAGCGCATCTCGATGGTCGGCAATGATCTCAAGCTCGACAGTGGCGTCGGCGTCTGCGGCAAGGATGGCCAGAGCGTGCCGGTCGGCGTCGGCCAACCCACGCTCAAGATCGACGCGCTGACGGTCGGCGGGACGCGGGTTTGATGGTTTGCCCCTCAACCGGCGCTGCGCGCCACCTTCTCCCCGCTGGCACGGGGAGAAGGAAGAACATGCGGCCATTTTCCTTCTCTCCGCGTCAGCGGGGAGAAGGTGCCCGCAGGGCGGATGAGGGGCGCGCTTCGATCGTGCGCCGAACCTCAGCGCGCGTTGTCGGCCGCATCGCTTTCGTCGGCGACAATCTCGTCCAGGTCCCGCGGCTCGATCGCTTCGCCATACGCGGCCTGGATGGCGCGGAACAATTGGCGGGCAGCGGCGGGCGGTTTGTTCGCGGCGGCTTCGGCCTTGGCGGTGCGGACCAGTTGGCGCAGTTGCTGACGATCGGCGCCGGGCATTGCGGCCAGCAGTTCGTTGATGGCGTCGTCGCCTTCGCGAATCAACTTGTCGCGCCACTCCTCGATGCGATGCAGCGCGGCCGCCGCGCGACGACGTTCCTGCTTCGGCGCGTCCAGCGCTTCGCGGATCGCCGGCAGTTCATCCTCGTGCTTGCGCATCTGCTTCGCCAGAAACTGGACTTGGCGCTTGTGTGCGATGTTCGCGGTGATGCGCTGCGATTCAAGCACCTGATCGCGCAGCGCATCGCTCAGCGGCACGCGCGCCAGTTCGCGCTCGGACAGCGCGACCAGTTCCTTGGCGAGCACCAGCACGTCCAGCGCCTCGCGCTTGACCATGCTCCGGCTGGGTCCGCCGTAGTACTCGTCCCAATCCATTTTTTCGTCGTGCATCGCGATGAACTCCGCATTCAATGATCCAAGGATAGCCCGTGAGCGCTGAACTCTCCCATTCGCATTCGCCCGAACGCTCGCTGGACGAACTCGCCAATCTGGCCGAGGACGTGCTCGCACGCTGCCGTGCCCTCGGCGCTTCGCAGGCGGAAGTCAGCTTGAACCTCGACGCCGGCCTCAACGTCAACGTGCGCATGGGCGAGGTCGAAACCGTCGAGCACACGCGGGATCGCGGGGTCGCGGTCAGCGTCTACTTCGGCAAGCGGAAGGGATCGGCCAGTACCGCCGACGTGCGCGCCGAATCGATCACGACCACGATCGAACAGGCCTGCGCGATTGCGCGCTACACCGAAGAAGACCCCTGCGCCGGACTGGCCGAGGCCGGTCGCATGGCGACCTACTTCCCCGATCTCGACCAGTGGCATCCGTGGGCGCTGGACGCGACCCGCGCGATCGAACTCGGCATCGCCTCGGAAGCGGCCGGACGTGCGCTCGATCCGCGCCTGCACAATTCCGATGGCGCGAATGTATCGAGCAGCAGTGGCGTTGCGGTCTATGCGAACACGCACGGCTTCATCGGGCGCGAGTCCGGTACCCGGCATTCGCTGTCGTGTTCGCTGCTCGGCGAAGACGATAACGGCATGCAGCGCGACTACTGGTACACCACCGGTGTCGCCGCCGAGGATCTGGAATCGGCCGAAGCGGTGGGGCGCCGCGCCGGCGAGCGCACGCTGGCCCGCCTGTCGCCGCGCAAGATCGCGACCCAGGAATGCGCCGTGCTGTTCGTGCCGGACGTGGCGCGTTCATTGATCGGGCATCTGGTCGGTGCGGTCAGTGGCGGTGCCTTGTATCGCAAGGCCTCGTTCCTGCTCGACAGCGTCGGCCAGCGCCTGTTCCCGGCCTGGTTCAACATCCTCGAACAACCGCACATCAAGCGCGGCGCCGGCTCATCCGCGTTCGACGCCGAAGGCGTGGCGACCGTCGATCGCGAACTGATCCGCGATGGCGTGCTCGCGCGCTACATCCTCGGCTCGTATTCGGCGCGCAAGCTTGGTCTGGAGAGCACCGGCAATGCCGGCGGCATCCACAACCTGATGGTCTCGACGAATGGTGGCGATTTTGCGGACATGCTGCAGCGACTCGGCACCGGCTTCCTGGTCACCGAGCTGATGGGCCAGGGCGTCAACACCGTCACCGGCGACTATTCGCGCGGCGCGTCGGGCTTCTGGGTCGAGAACGGCGTCATCGCTTACCCGGTCGACGAAGTCACGATCGCTGGTCAGTTGCGCGACATGTTCCAGCGCATCGTCGCGGTCGGCAGCGACATCGACCGCCGCGGATCGATCCTCACCGGATCGATCCTGCTCGAGAAGATGATGGTCGCGGGCAGCTGAGAGCCTGTGGGCCGTCCGGCCCGGGCCCGTTCACTCGAAGCCGTCGGTCAGCAGGTTGGCGGCTTGCAGGGTGGTCGCCACGAATGCGAAGTTGTCGAGATTCCGGTCCGAGCGCGTCGCGATGACGATGCGGTCGCGTTCCACGATCATGCCCTTGGGCCAGTCTTCGGAATCGAACGGACCGACCAGAACCTCGGTGTGATCGATGTCGACCAATCCGCGCCCGGCGACGCCGAATTGCGGATCTTTCGCGCCATTCGCGGTGAAACGATAGACGCGCACATCGTTGGCGAGTGCGAGCAGTCCGAGCACGACCGGTCGCCCAAGATCGTCGATCGCCAGGCTGTGCAGGACTTGCAGCGGCACCACATCGTCGGCGAATTGCACGGAGAACGTCAGCGGCTCAGGTCCGGTAGCGATGCCGCCGGTGCCGAAGCTCGGGTCGAGATCGCCATCCGCTTCCAGTTGCACCAGCACCACGGCATCGTCGTAGTCGGGACCGTCGGCCAGTCCGGCGACGAGGATGCGGCCGTCCGGACGCTGGGCGATGCCCATGCCGAAATCATGCAGGTTCCCGGCGATGTCGATCGGGACGCGGCGCGCGCCGGCGCTGTGCCAGGTCGGGTCGAGCGTGCCGTCGTTGCTGAACTGGAGCACGCCGATGTCGTAGTCGCCGTCGATGCCGGAGATGGTGGCGGCAGCGGCGAAGCGTCCACTTTGCTGGACCTTGAGGGCGTTGATGAATTCGATCTTGCCGCCACTCACGCTTGGAAAGCCGACGCCGCCGCCGGTGAACTCCGGATCGAAGCCGCCGCTCGCGGTGAGCTTGGCGACGAACACCGGGTTGGTCGCGCCGGCTTCGTCGCCGCGGCATCCGCCGACCGCGATCATCCCGTTGTTGTCGTTGTCGAAGCCCAGGTCGCGCACGGTGCAGGACTCGTGATGACTGGCCAGACCGGTGATCATCCGGCAGCCGTTGCTGCCGAAACTCAGGTCGAAATTGCCGGCGACATTGAGCCGGCAGATGAGGCCGACGGTCTCGTAATCCTGGCCGAGCAGATGGAAGGCGTAGCCGAAGATCAGCGGCTTGCCGTCCGGCTGGATCAACGCGCCATCGATTTTCGGACCGTTGATGCCGGCCGGAAAGCCGACCGTGACCAGGCCATCGCCACCGCCGAAGCCGGCGTCGATTTGCCCGGTGGCGGCGTCCAGTCGCGCGATCAGCAGCAATTCGTTCTGCAACCCCGATCGATCTTCGCCGAACAGCCAGGTCCGTCCACTCACCGACGTTGCCATCGCGCGCAGCCCCGGATTGGCCGTGCCGAAGCCAGGCGAGGCGGCGACAACCGCACGCCCGAGGTTGTTGCCGTAGTTCGGATTGATGGTGCCGTCCACGGTGCCCGCGCGGGCGCCCGTGTTCAGGAGCAGGGCGGGCAGGAGGAGCAGCAAGGAACGGAAACGGGCGCGCATGGGGCAGGGTCCTGGTCGGGTTCACCTGCACATACGGCAACGGGAGCGAGCGCGGATCACGCCCTCAGCGACGCGCATCTCCGCGCAGCATCAGCGGCAGCAGCAGTGCCAGCCCCGCATAGCCCGCGGTCCACTGCAGGACCATCGTCAGGTCGGCCGGGCCGAGCTGCCACGGCAGGTACAGCGCCGCATCGGGGCGGATCGAGTGGATCAGGCCGAAGGCCGTCAGCGCGGCGCCGACGACCAGTGCAAATGACGCACGCCAGGCCTTGCCGTCGATGACGGCAACGAAGGTCGCGGCCCAGACCATCGACGTGAGGATGAAGCCATTGCCAAGCACGACGATGGTGAACAGCTCGGATGGGCCATGCGGACCCGGAGCGTAGAGTGCGCCGAAGCGATCGAACGGGATGTAGCTCGGATCGCCCAGCTTGATCGCGAGCATGCGCGCGATCGCCGGGAAGAAGGCGATGACCACCGCCGCCCAGTATTTCTTCGGCGTCGCCTCGAATGACTGGACGCAGATCCCGATCGCGACATAGACCAGGATCGGCGCGAGCACGGCCAAGGGCAGGAACTCGACCAGGGCCGCCAGGACGCCGAACAGTCCGCCGAGTCCGATGAAGAGTCCGGTCGCAAACGTGTAGCGGTGGCCCGCGCCCATCGCCTTGTACGACGGCTGGCCGATGTAGGGCGTGGTCTGCGCGACGCCGCCGCAGACGCCGGCCACCAGGGTCGAACAGGCCTCGACCAGCAGGATGTCGCGAGTCTTGAAGCGATCGCCTGCGGCATGCGCGCTTTCGGTCACGTTGATGCCGCCGATCACCATCAGCAGGCCGAACGGGATCAGCAGCGGCACATAGGGCATCGCATCGCCGAAGCCGGCGATGAAGCCGAGGTTCGGCCATGGCAAGGCGAAGCGCCACTGCGGCGACGGGGGTGCATGGAAGGCGTCGCCGATCAGTCCACTGCTGCCGAGCGCGTAATACAGCACGGTGCCCATCAATACCGCGAATGGCACCGAGGGCAGCTTCGCGAAACGCGGCGCACCGAGCAGCAGCGCCAGCACGAGTCCCAGCCCGACGAATCCGACCACCGGCACGCGCAGGATCTCGATCAGCGGCAGGAAACCCATCAGCACCAGCGCGATGCCGGCGATCGAACCGAGCAGTCCGGCACGTGGCACATGGCGACGCACGGCGTCGCCGAAAAATGACAGCGCGAATTTCAACGTGCCCATGATCACCAGCGCCGCCATGCCGAGTTGCCAGGTGCGCAGGCCCGCGGCCTCGGCATCGAGACCCTGAGCGCGAAATCCCGCGAATGCCGGGCCGAGCACCAGCAAGGCCATGCCGATCGAGGTCGGTGCATCCAGCCCGAGCGGCATCGCCGTCACGTCGCTGCGACCCTCGCGTTTCGCCAGCGTGATCGCCATACGCGTGTACAGCAGGTTGCCGACGAGCACGCCCAGCGCCGTGCCCGGAAACATCTTCGTGTACACGATCTCCGCCGGCATGCCGAACACGCCGACCAGCACGGTCGCGATGAAGGCCAGGATCGACACGTTGTCGACGACCAAGCCGAAGAAGCCGTTGATGTCGCCGGCGGGTCGAAGGGAAGAAATCGCTACAGTGGGCATTGGCATTTCAGTCTTCCTTGACCTGCGGCTTGCGGTCAGGACACGGCGGCGGAGGCGGCGGCAGCTGACTGATTCGGGAAAACGCACGGTTTCGAACTGTCTGATCCATCACCACGCTCCCATCCAGTCGTTTTCGGAGGCTGGCCGCCTTCCAGACATCGTACGGTGCGCTCGATGTCGGTTCGCTGTATCCGAAGTACAACTCGGCGACGGAACTCGCGTTGGCAAGAAACGACTCGCCATCGGTGTCCACAAAAGCGATGTAGTAGTGGCCGACATCGAGCCGCGATCCACAACACTGTGATGTATAGAACTCGATGGAATCAAACTGCCGACCATCGCCTCTCAAAGACTCGACGACACGAATTCTCCCGTGAACCGGTCCGGGGATGTTGCTGCGCGCACCGTCGTCCGACTCAAGTCGCGCATCCAGCAAGCGGAAGACGAACACGTGTTTGGCCTCACCCCCGGCATCACGGTCCAGTGGGCCCAACGGGCAGCTACAAGCTACGGCAATTGCCGACGCGCACAGCAATGTCATGCCGCTGATCCAGCGAATTCCCAAGTTGGTCACCAGTTTCATCGTTTGCCTCGACTGAATCAGAAAAGTTGGAGACTCCGTCATGGATGGAGGCGCCACATTGCTCGGCGCAATCAACGGTTCGCCTAAGCCAGTCGGTTCAGCACCTCTTCCCCGATCGCGAGGCTGGACGTGAGGCCGGGCGATTCGATGCCGAACAGGTTGACGAGGTTCGCGATGCCATGCACGGCGGCATCCTGGATCACGAAGTCGCCGCTGGGTTGCCCGGGGCCGACGAGCTTGGGGCGCACGCCAACGAAATCGGGCTCGAGCTGGTCGTCGCGCAGCGCGGGCCACCAGCGCCGTATCGAGTCGGCGAAGGCGCTGCGCTGGCGGTCGTCGAAGTGATAGTCGGGCGCGTCGATCCAGCGCACGTCGGGGCCGAAATGCACGTGGCCGGCGCTGTCGAGGCCGAGATGCACACCAAGTCCGGCGGCCTGTGGTACCGGATAGATCAGGCGCGAGAACGGTGACTTGCCGCGCAGGCGGTAGTAGTGGCCGGCGGCGTAGAACTGGGTCGGGATATGCGCGCGATCGAGACCGTCGATGCGACGCGCGAGTTCGGTGGAGGTGAGCCCGGCCGCGTTGACGACGCGCCGGCAGCGGACACGGTCGCCGCCTGCGACTTCGACGCTGAAGGCACCGGCTTCGACATGCACGTTCTCGACACGGGTCTCGCATTGCACGCGACCGCCCCGTTGTTCGATTTCGCCGACCAGGGCCATCACGTAGTCGGCGACATCGACGATGCCGGACTCCGTCGATTCGATCGCGGCGGTGCAATGCAGCGATGGTTCGAGCCGCATCGCCTCGGCCGCATCGAGGTAGCGCAAGCCCTCGACGCCGTTCTCCTGTGCACGTTGCAGGACGACGCGCAGGCCCTCGGCTTCGAGCCAGTCGTTCGCAACCACGAGCTTGCCGAGCTTGCGATGGGTGATGCCGCGCCGCGCGCAGAAGTCGTAGAGCAGGCGCCGGCCGCGCACGCACAGTCTGGCCTTCCACGAATCGTGCGCGTAGTAGATTCCGGCGTGGATCACGCCCGAGTTGCGCGAGGAAATGCCTTCGCCGGCACGCGCTTCGGATTCGAGCACGAAGACTTCGCGACCGGATTGCGCCAAGGCGCTCGCCACGGCCAGCCCGACCACGCCGGCGCCGATCACGATGCTGTCGATGTCCACCGCGGGAGAGTTCATGGCGGGAGCTTATCGCGGCCTGGAGGTCGCTCCCCCAATGGCGTGTGCGAATCTTGATCGAAATTCTTTTGTGGGAGCGGGCTCCGTCCCGCGACACTTCAGCTCACCCGATCGACCGAATAGTGCGCCAGATCGCGCAGGTGTTCGGCGCGATCGTCGAAGATCGCGAGTGCGGCGAGGGCTTCGGCGCGCAGGTGTTCGGCCAGCGAGCGTGATTCGGCGAGGCCGAGGATGGCGGGATAGGTCGGCTTGTTCTGCGCCGCATCCGAGCCTTGCGGCTTGCCGATGACGGCGGTGTCGCCTTCGATGTCGAGGATGTCGTCGCGGATCTGGAAGGCCAGGCCGACCGCATGGCCATAACGCAACAGGGCGCCGATGCGCAGCGCATCCTGTTCGCCGGCCGCGAGCGCGCCGAGATGCACCGACGCCCGGATCAGGGCGCCGGTCTTGTGTGCGTGCATGCGTTCGAGTTCGACATGATCGAGTGCGCGTCCGACGGCGTCGAGATCGAAGGCCTGGCCGCCGGCCATGCCGTGCGAACCGCAGGCCGAAGCGAGCACCCGCAGCATGTCGACCTGCCGGACCGCGGCGCGGTCGGCGTGCTGGTCGGCCGCGAGCACTTCGAACGCGAGTGCCTGCAAGGCGTCGCCGGCCAGGATCGCGGTCGCTTCCCCGAACGCGATGTGGCAGGTCGGCTTGCCGCGGCGCAAGTGATCGTCGTCCATCGCCGGCAGGTCGTCGTGGATCAGCGAATAGGCATGGATCATCTCGACCGCGGCGCCTGCGGCATCGGCCTGTTCGAGTGTGCCGCCGCAGGCCAGCGCCGCGCTGTAGGCAAGACAGGGGCGCAGGCGCTTGCCGCCGCCGAGCGTGCTGTAGCGCATCGCGCGATGCAGTTGGACCGGCGCCTGCGTGTCGGCGGGCAGCAAGCGTTCAAGGACGGATTCGGCGCGAGCGGCCAGCGCGATCAGCGCCGGCGTGAGGTCACGGCGTGTCGGGGTCGAAGCGGGGCGCGCCATCGAGATCGTTCGGGTCGATGATCTGGCGCACGCGCAGTTCGGCCTGGTCGAGTGCGGTGCGGCATTGCCGATACAGGCCGACGCCGCGTTCGAATGCGGACAGCGACTCGTCCAGCGACATCTCGCCCTTTTCCATGCGACCGACCAATTGCTCGAGTTCATCGAGCGACTGCTCGAACTCGGCGACACGACTGGCTTCGCTGGATTCGGGGGGAGACATGCGTGCACCTTAGCCCGAGCGCGCCGGCGTTTCAATTCGCCAGACGCGGCCGGCTTCGCGCAGCCGCGCCGAGAAACCTGCGTCGAGGAACAGGTCGCCGACCGCGATCAAGGTTTCGCCCTGCCACAGGTACGGAAGCGCGTCGCGCCGCCAGGGCGGTACGCCGTACTCCTGCAGCAGCAGGCGGACCGGTCGCCGCGACGCGTTCGCGTGCAGCCGGATCTTCTCGCCGCCGCGTCGGGGCGCGATTCGCAACGGCGCGTCGAACAGTCCGGGCAGGGCCGGCAGCATGCGCGCGTCGGGCAGCACCAATGCTGCATCCGACGACCACGCTTGCTCCAGCAACGGGACCGATGCCATCGGTGCGCCGGCATGCAGGCGGTCGCGATAGCGATACATCACTCCGCCCGGCCAGCGCACTTCCGGCACGCGGTCGGCGCGCGCGTCGCGCATCTGCCGATGCATCTCGCGCAGTGCCGACGGCGGCGGATTCGGCAGACCCAGATCGCGCAGCCAGGCCTTGATCACCGCGAAGGCGCTGCCATCGGCCAGGTCGAGCACGCGCGTGTCGAGCACCGCGGGATCGAGATCGCGATGATGCGCGAGCAGCCTTTGTACCTCGGGCTCGGCAAGCGCGAGCAGATCGGCCGCGCGTTCGGCCGAGGTCGCCAGTGCCGTGACCGCCTGCGGCCAGCGCTGCGCAAGTCTTGGCAGGATCTCGTGGCGCAGGAAATTGCGGTCGAGCGCGATATCGGCATTGCTCGGATCGTCGATCCAGTCGAGTCCGGCTGCCTCGGCTTCGGCACGGATCGCGCTGCGTGCCACGTCGAGCCAGGGGCGTGCCAGCCAGCCACGTGCGAAGCGACGCAGCGGACGCATGCCCGCGAGACCGTCGTAACCGGGCGAACGCAGGGCGCGCAGCAGGAAGGTCTCGGCCTGGTCGTCGCGATGATGCGCGGCCAGCAGCACCTCATCCTCGCCCATCCGTTCCGAAAACGCGGTGTGTCGCGCCGCGCGGGCTGCGGCTTCGAGCCCGAGTTCGGCGATGCGCTCGACCTGGACGCGCACGACATCGACCGGGACGGCCAGCGCGGCGCACCAGTCGCGACAGCACTCGGCCCACCGTGCCGAATCCGGATGCAGACCGTGATCGACGTGGATCGCGCGCAGGTCGAACCCCAGTTCATGACGCAGAGACGCGGCCACGTGCAGCAGCGTGCGCGAATCGAGGCCGCCACTGAGTGCAACGACGAATCGGTGCTGTGGCGATCGGACCACGAAGTCGGTAAAAGCGGCGCGGGCACGGGTCATGTCCCAGTGTGCCATCGCTGTCTGCAGGAGGGCCACTTGTGGCCCGATGGAACGCTTGTCGGGCCACAAGTGGCCCTCCTACAGAATGCCGATCAAGGCTTCGCGAACCGGTAGTGCCCCACCAGCCATTCCGTGCCGTCGCGATAGCCGAACAGTTCCGCGCAGGCCATCCAGAACATGCGCCAGCGCTGGTGCCAGAGCAGGGCGCGGTCGTCGCCATAGGCACCGGCCAGGGTCTTCAGCACGGTGTCGCGGCGCGCGTCCTGGTTCTGCAGCCAGTGGTTGGCGGTCTTCTCGTAATGCGTGCCGGGCACGCGCCACTGTTCCTCGATCTTCAGGTCGCGCTGGAACCACAACAGCGTGTCGGCGCTCGGCATCAGCCCGCCGGTGAAGAAATGGCGGGCCATCCAGTCGTGGTCGCCGTCGCGCTCGAACGGATAGCAGACCTCGCGGTGGCAGAAGATGTGCACGAAGAGCTTGCCGCCCGGACGCAGCCAAGCGGCGATGCGCCCGAGCAGGGTCTCATAGTTGCGCATGTGCTCGAACATCTCGATCGAGACACAGCGATCGAACGCGGCCGCATCGAGTTCGAGGCGATTCACGTCGCGGGTCAGGATGCGCACGTTCGCGAGCCCGCGTTCGCGGGCGCGCGCTTCGATGAACTCGCGCTGGAACGCGGAATTGCTGACGCCGGTGATGCGCGAATTCGGAAATCGCTCGGCCAGGGTCAGCGTCAGGGATCCCCAGCCACAGCCGAGTTCGAGCACGTCCTGTCCGTCACGGAACTCGCCGCGTTCGAGGTACAGATCGAGCATCGCGATTTCGGCCTCGTCCAGCGTTTCGCGGCCGGTCGGGTAATAGCAGCTCGAATACTTCAGGCGCTGCCCGAGCGACGCCACGAAGAACGCGGGCGGCACTTCATAGTGCTGGGTGTTCGCGGCCTCGGTCTCGATCGCGATCGGGCTTTGCCGAAGTTCGTGGACGCGGGCGCGCAGGCGCTCGAACCAGTCGCCGGCGTATTCCTGTCGCAGCCGTTCGGCGCACAGATGGCGCATCGCGAGGCGCAGCAACGGGTCGGGCAGCACGCCGCGTTCTGCAAGCCCGATCCCTGAAAGTACCGGTTCGTGCCCGGTCAGGGCGTGCAGGCGTTCACTGATGGAGGTGCTCATGCGCGGGGTGTCCATGGAATGAATCGGTTCGTGGTCCGTTGATATTCGCGATAGTCATCACCGCGCGAGCGCAGCGACTGCGCTTCGACGAAGGGGATGCCGGTGATCCAGTTCAGCGCGACGAACATCACGATCGGGCCAATCCAGCTCAGCGCGAACAAGGGCGAACCGAAGGCGAGTGCGACATAGGCGAACCAGTGCAGCCACTCGAAGAAATAATTCGGATGACGCGAATATCGCCAGAGCCCGTCGCGACAGGTTTTGCCGCGATTTCCGGGATGGCGACGGAACGCGTCGAGTTGTGCGTCGGCCAGCGATTCACCGCCGAGCGCGACGCACCAGATCGCCACCGCGACCACCAGATGCGGCACGTCCAGCGGCGTCGGATTCTGCGCCGCCGCCAGCATCGGCGTCGCGAACAACACGGTCAGCACGGCCTGGAACATGAAGAAGCCGAAGAACTTGCCTTGATCGCCGCGCCAGTGATTGCGCAGATGTGCATACCGCCCGTCTTCGGGTTCACGCAATACCCGGTGCAGCAGGTGCAATCCAAGCCGGTAGCCCCACAGACCGCCGAGCACGGCGACGGTCAGCCGGGTCGCGACATCACCCTGCGCAAACCAGCCGAAGCCGAGCGCCGCACTGGCGAGCATCAAGGCCCAGGCGACATCGACGTAGCCGGCATTGCGGGTGCGCCACTGCAGCGCCCACACCGCAGTCATCACGATCGCTGCGATCAAGCCCAGCCAGAGCAGCGGCAGCAGCAGCGGATTCATGCCGGAACCGGCTCGCGTGCCACCAGTCGCGAGGCGATCGTCAGCAACAACGGTGTCGCGATTGCCCAGGCAATACCGAGCGCCAGCACCACCTGCATGTCCGGTGCGGTGAACTCGACGGCATTGAAGAGGCGCGCGGCCCCGAGGTAAGCGAGCGGTCCGCCGATCGCACCGAACAGCAGCGACCACAGCACGTGCTGCTTCAGGAAGGCCAGCGAATGATTCAGCGTCAATGCAAAGCCCGCCCACAACACGATGATCCAGACCGGCGCCAACTGCACCCAGGGCAGCGGTGTTGCATAACGCAACCAGCCACCGGCGATCAGGATCGAATCGATGACGAGCCCGAGCAGGATGCCGATGCCGACCGTGGCCGCATCGGCGCGCGGCCAGCGCGAGGTGCGCAGTTGCCAGATCGCGAAGACGGCGAGGGCTGGCAGTCCGGTCCACCAATGACCGGCACCGGCACCGGCCACGGTGGCGAACCAGACGACCTGGAACAACGCGGCGTTCGCGATCAGGTTCATAGCGTGGGGTTCAGGTCGGGCAGATATTGCGCACGCCGTGCGCCGGGTTTGGCGAGCAACATCTGCACATCGCCGATCGCGCGCTCGATGAAGCCCCCCTCGCAATAGGCGAGATACCAGCGCCACATGCGAATGAAGCGATCCGGATAGCCGAGTTCGCGCACTGCGCCGAGCTTTTCCATGAAGCGCTCATGCCAGATGCGCAGCGTGACCGCGTAACTCGGGCCGATGTCTTCGAGCTGGGTGAGCTTGAGGTCGGACACGCGGCCCGAGGCTTCCAGCATCGCCGATACCGACGGAATGAAGCTGCCCGGAAAAATGTAGCGCTTGATGAAATCGACCGATGTCAGCGCCTGCGCGTAGCGATGGTCCTCGATGGTGATGGCCTGGATCAGGGCCAGACCGTCCGCCTTCAGCAGCGAGGAGCACTTGGCAAAATAGGTATCCAGATACTGGTGGCCGATCGCCTCGATCATCTCGATCGATACCAGCTTGTCGTACTGGCCATCGAGGTCGCGATAATCGCTCAGCAGCAGGGTCACGCGGTCGGAGAGACCGGCTTCGGCGACGCGCTGGCTGGCGAGCGCGTGCTGCTCGCGCGAGATCGTGGTGGTGGTGATGCGGCAGCCGTAGTGCTTCGCGGCATGCAGTGCAAAACCACCCCAGCCGGTGCCGATCTCGACGACGTGGTCGCCCGGCTTCAGGTCCAGCTTCTGGCAGATGCGATCGAGCTTGCGGGTCGCCGCGACCTCCAGCGACTCGTGCTCGTGCACGAAGATCGCGGAGGAATACATCAGGTTCCGGTCGAGGAACAGGCGGAACAGGTCATTGCCGAGATCGTAGTGCTCGGCGATGTTCTTGCGACTGCCTGCGCGGGTGTTGCGCCGGAACACGTGCAAGGCCTGCATCAGCCAGCCGCCGATGCGCGCCGACCCGGTTTCCATCGCGTCGAGCAGGCCGCGGTTGCGCACGAAGATGCGCACCAGTGCGGTCAGGTCGTCGCAACGCCAGAGTTCGTCCATGTAGGCCTCGGCCACGCCGACCGAGCCGTTCATCGCGAGGCGTCGATAGAACTCGGCCGACACGACGTGGATCTCGGCCCGCAGCGGCTCGGTTCCGGCTGCAGCCGTGCCGAGCACGAAGGTTTCGCCGTCGTCGTGCAGTTTGAGTTCGCAGTCGCGCAGGCCGGCCAGCGAGGCCAGGAAGCGACGGCGCAGGAACCGCGTGAAGCGACTGTGCGCTTCGGGCGCCGTATCGACGGGGCGTTCGATGACTTCGGAGTTGCTGTTCATGGCGCGACCTTTGATTTTGCCGGGTGATCGTACACAGGGTTGCGTTTGCACCAGATGATGAAGGCCTGCCAGTGGATCGCGGCGACCACGCGCAGCGTCATCAGCGGGTAGCGCCACAGCAGCCGATGCAGGGCGCTGCGAGACATTGCCTCGCGCTCGAGCACGAGGGTCGCGTCGAAGTCCCGAACGGCCTCGCGATTCACGTCCATGTGCACGCGCAGGTGCTCGTCCGGCACCTGGAAGCGCCAGTCGTACTGGCGGTCCATCGGCAGGAAGGGCGACACATGGAAACGCTTGTCGAACCGGTAGTGCAGCGCATGGCCGTGGCGTTCTGCGTCCTGCACCGGCAGCACATAGGCATGCCGTTCCTGCCATGGGGTGTTCGTGATCTCGGCGACGATCACGTCGAGCGTGTGGCCGTCGGCGTCGAAGCAGTAATAGAAACTCACCGGATTGAAGCAGTGGCCGAAGTAGCGGGCCTGGGTCAGCAGCCGGATCGGTCCGGGCGGGCGTCGACCGATCCGCGCCTGCACCGTGTCGCGGACCGCATCGGCCAGGGGCGTCGCCGGATCACCGTGATAGTCGCTGCGACGGAACTCGCCCAGGTTGCGACGGGCCGCGGACCAGCAAGGACTCAGCGCCATGACGGTGTCGACCTCGTCGAGATCGAGATACAGATAAGCGATGTCGTAGGCGAAGGCATGCGGATGCGGGGCATGGCGACGATGGCGCACGCGGCCGCGGTAGATCGCGCTGGCGAACTCGCCAGTCACGGCCAGCGTACGCCCAGCGCGCGTGCGACATTGACGGCGCTGCGCATGCCGTCCTCATGGAAGCCCCAGCCCCAGTAGGCGCCGGCGTACCAGGTGCGTTTCTGGCCGCTGATTTCGTCGCGCCGCGCCTGCGCCGCGACCGAGGCTCGCGTGTAGATCGGATGGTGATAGCGCAGTCGCTTCAGGATCCGTGCCGGGTCGATTCGGTCGCTGCAGTTCAGGGTCACGCAGAAATTTTCGGGGCCTGGATACCCTGCAACTGGCTCATGTCGTAGGTGACGGTGCAGGCCTGGCGCACATCATCGAGCATCAGCGCGTTCCACGCCGCCCAGGCCTTGCGGTGCTTTGGCAGCAGGCTCACGTCGGTATGCAGCACGGTGTCGTTGAACTGGTAGCCGATCGCACCGAGGATCTCGCGTTCGCGATCGCTGGCGTCGGCGAGCAAGGCCAACGCCTGGTCGCTGTGGCAGGCCAGCACGATCTGGTCGAAGCGTTCGCTGCCGCTATCGAGTTGCACGGCGACCCCGTTCTCGTCCCGGCGCACGGCGCGCACGGGCGTGTTCGTGCGTACGGCAAACGCCGCATTCGCGAGCATGGCCCGAACGTAGCTGTTCGATCCGCCGCGCAGCACGCGCCAAGGCTTGCGATCGCGGGTCACCATCATCTGGTGGTTGGCCATGAAGGCCACCAGATACTTGGCCGGGAACTTCAGGATCTGTGCACTCGGCGAGGACCACAGTGCCGAGGCCATCGGCACCAGATGATCATCGCGAAAGGCCTCGCCGTAGCCATTCGCGTCGAGATAGTCGCCGAGGTCCGGGCCTTCACCGGGAAGGTCGAGCAGGGCCGGCGCTTCGCGATAGAACCTCAATATGCCGCGCACCATCGACCAGAATCGTGGCGACAGCAGGTTGCGGCGCTGGATGAAGAGTCGGTCGAGATCGGTGGCGTTGTATTCGAGGCCGCTGCGCTCGTTGCGCACGGCGAAGCTCATCGTGGTGTCCTGGGTCTCGACGCCGAGTTCGCCGAGCATGCGGAAGAAGTTCGGGTAGTGGTCCGGATTGCAGACGATGAAGCCGGTGTCGACCCTGTAGCTGGCGTCGCCCAGCGCGATCTCGTGGGTATGCGTATGGCCGCCGACGTAGTCGTTGGCCTCGAACACGCTGACCTCGTGTTCGCGCGACAGCAACCACGCGGCGCCGAGGCCGCTGATGCCGGAACCGACGACGGCGATCTTCATCGCGCGTACTTCAATTGCGGCGGCACCGATTTCAGGTCCCAGACCAGTCGGCACACGCTCATCAGCTTGAGCACGTAGAAAGTGAGGTCGTATTCCCACCAGAAGAAGCCGTTGCGCGCAGATCCCGGGAAGTGATGGTGGTTGTTGTGCCAGCCTTCGCCGAAGGTGATCAGGGCCAGCAGCCAGTTGTTGCGGCTGTCGTCACGGGTCTTGTAGCGACGCGATCCGAAACGGTGCGCAAACGAATTGATCGTCACCGTGGCGTGGAACAGCACCACGGTCGAGACGAAGAAGCCCCAGATCAGCAGTTGCGCGGCACTGGTCCCCAGTTCGGGGCGATGTTCGCCGAGCCAGCCGCCGAGCAGGAACAGCGCGGTTGCCAGCGCGATCGGCACGAACACGTCGAAGCGGTCGACCAGGCGCAGTTCCGGAAACTTCATCAGGTCGGCGATCACCGCGCGGTCGGTGCGAAAGCCGGCCTTGGTCAGGAACCAGCCCATGTGGCTGACGAAGAACGAGCGCGTGACCGGCGAATGCACATCCAGCTCGGTGTCGGAATGACGATGATGATTGCGATGATGCGCCGCCCACCACAGCGGCCCGCGCTGCACGCTGGCGGCGCCGACGATCGCGAACAGGAATTGCACCGGTCGCGAGGTCTTGAAGGTCTTGTGCGAGAAATAGCGGTGATAGAACCCGGTGATTGCGAACATGCGCACGGCGTACAGCACCACGGCCGTCCAGAACGCGAACCAGGAAATCCCCACGAACCAGACGCCGATCAGCGCCGCCAGGTGCAGGCCGATAAACGGAATCACCCGCACCCAATCGATGCGGTGGGCGTCTGCGCCCGGCTCGGCGTCGGTGTCGGTATCGAACCAGCGCGCGAATGCCTTGGCGGCGTCGACGATCCAGCGGTCCATACGGCGGTGCGGCGTGGTGGGGGTGTCTTGGCTCATGCGGTTTTGTCGGTCCCAACGGCATTGCAGCCGTCTTCACTGATGTGAAGGCTCGCATTTTCACGAACCGATGTCAGCGCGGCGTGAGGGGCTGCGGCCGGTCCGCGCTGCGGAGTAGCATCCGGTCACCCTACGAGGACACGCCATGCGCTTGCCGATTCGCCATTTCCTGCTGTTGTGCGCGTTCTCGCTGGCGTCGCTGAGTGTGCCGATAGCGGCGGCGGCGGTCGACGACGACGACATCGGCTGGGACGAGGACGATGGCGAGGCGGACGACGAGGACTTCGCCGAGGAGGAGACCGGCGAAGACGAAGTCGCGGCAGACGAGACCGGCGAGGAGGCGTCCGACCAGGAAGCGTCCGATGAAATTGAATCGGGCGAAGCCGAATCCGCAGAGGTCGACGCGTCCGGGGATGACGCGGCAGCGTCCGGGGAAAATGCCGACGTGCCCGATCCGGAACCGGCACCGCCGCCGCCAACGGAATCGCCGTCACCCGCGCTGCAGCAGCGTTCCGCGGCCGAACAGGAAGACACCACCCGTTACAAGGTGGTCGTGAACCACGAAGAACAGTATTCGATCTGGCCGGCGGACCGCGAGAACGCGCCGGGCTGGAACGATGCCGGCAAACAGGGCAGCAAGGAAGAATGCCTGGCCTACATCAAGGAGATCTGGACCGACATGCGCCCGCTGTCCTTGCGCAAGAAGATGGAGGAGATGGCGCGGGAAAAGCAGTAGCGCGCTCAGTGCCAGACGCGCGCGAGGTCGGTGGCATCGAGGACCCGCCACTGGCCGGGTTCAAGGCCGTCGAGGGTCAAACCACCGAGCGAGAGGCGTTGCAGGGTGTCGACGTGATTGCCGACGGCGGCGAACATGCGCCGGATCTGGTGGTAGCGGCCTTCGATCAGGGTGATGCGCGCCGCGCGTGCCGACAGCGGTTCGATCACCGCCGGGGCCAGCGGTGTGGTCTCCGATTCCAGCATGAACGTGCCGCTGCCGAACACAGTCGCCTCGTCGCCACGCAGATCGTTCGCGAGCGTTGCCACGTAGACCTTGGGCAGTGCGGACTTCGGCGCAGTGATCCGATGCAGCAACTGGCCATCGTCGGTCATCAGCAGCAGGCCCGAGGTCTCGCGATCCAGCCGTCCGACCGGCGACAGCAGCGGATCGCGCAGGCGAAAACGCGGGGGCAACAGGTCGTAGATGACGCGTCCCGGATCCTTGGTCGAACAGGTGTAGCCGGTGGGCTTGTGCAACATCAGCAGCATCCCCGCCGGCGGGTCGAGCGGCTCGTCGTCGATGCGGATGTCGTCGTGCGCGACCTTGTCGTCCGCATACAGCACCTCGCCCTGCGGATCGGTGATGCGGCCCTCGCGAAACATCATCTGCACTTCGCGACGGCTGCCGTAGCCGAGATTGGCGATCAGTTTGACCAGTTTCATCTTGCGTCCGGATTCAAGGGGAAAGGCGCGCCGTGATGACCTTGAAGCCATCCCGCACGACGATGACGCGCACTTGCGCGAAATGTTCGGACAACGCGGCTTCGTAGGGCAGATGCCGATTCGCGACCAGCCAAAGCTGGCCGCCCGGATTCAAGGCCCGCGCGGCGGCGATGATAAAGGCACGGCCGAGGTCCGGTGCATCGGCGCGCCCCTGGTGGAACGGCGGGTTGCTGACGATCACGTCGTAGCGCGCGGGCAGGCCGGTGCTCACGTCATGCCAGTGGTAGCCAACGGCGAGGGTACGCGGCACGGTGCGCAGGTTCAGTCGCGCGAGCTCGAGTGCACGCGCCTCGGCCTCGTACAGATCGATGCGGTCGAGGCCGGGATTGCGCGTCACCAGTGCGAGCGCGAGATAACCGCCGCCGGCACCCAGATCGGCTGCGCTTCCGGCCAGATCGCCGGGCAAGTGTTCGGCCAGCAGGCGCGATGCCGGATCGATGCCATCGGCACTGAACACGCCGGAGCGCCCGAGCAGGCCGTGACCGATCGGATAGGGTGCATCGAGTCGGGCCCAGGCCTCCAGCACGTTCGCATCGACACGGTCATGCTGCACGTGCAGCCGGAACACCCGGCACTTGTGCTTCGACAGTGCCGTGGCCGGGCCGGCGAGGCGTTCCAGGTCGTCCTGCAAGGCGCGCGCGCCCTGATTGTTCGCGGCCGCCGCGACGACCACGCCATCCTCCGCCGTTCGCGAGATCGCCTGCGCGAACAGTGCCCGCGCCTCGTCGCGACTGCGCGGCGGCAACACCAGCACCCGTGCGAAGCGCTCGTCCGGCCTTGCCGTCTGCGTCATTCCGACGCGTTCAAGGCGCAGCGCTTCCGGCTTGAAGGATTGCTCGCAGACCAGTGCATCGGCCGGGAAGCGGCGCAACACCGCGCCATCGCGCGCGCGCAGGAACAGCACGCGACCCGCAGCCGGCCACGTCAGTTCGCCGCCGGTCAGCGGCAGGAACAGGGTGTCGAGCACGGCGTCGGTCGAAGCGTTCACGAGTTTCGGTGGTGGTCGGATGGGGCGGGCATTCTACGTGCACTGGCGCGCGGCCTCGGATATAACGCGTCCTTTCTCGGAGTCCCTTCATGCCGTTCCGTCGCCCGTTGCTGATTGCCATCGTGCTGTCCCTCTCGGCTTGCGCCTCGATGCGGGACGCCCCGGAGCCGGATCAGTACGGCGACCAGGACCCGATGCTGTCGGAATACGATGTTCCGCATGCGCTGGTGTCCGAGGCCTTCCTCAGTGCATCGACGCCGGACGACAACATCGATTCGCCGGCTTCATGGCGAGCGCCCGATGGCACGACCTGGGTCTTCGCGACCGCGAAGGTGGGTGGCCAGCTGGTGATCTACGACGGCGACACCGGCGCGACCCTGCGTCGTTTCGGCAGCGAAGGTGATGGTCCAGGCCAGTTCCGTCGTCCGAACGGCGTCGCTGTGCATGGCGACCTGCTGTTCGTGGTCGAGCGCGACAACCACCGTGTGCAAGTGTTGTCCTTGCCCGCGTTGACGACGCTGACAAGCTTCGGCCGCGAGCAGCTGACCCAGCCCTATGGCTTGTGGGTGCGCGAACTCGCTCCCGGCGACCTCGAGGTGATCGTCACCGATGCCTACATGGCCGGCAAGCGACCGAACGGCTGGGACATTGCGCCGCCGCTGCCCGAACTCGATCACCGGATGCAGCGTTATCGCGTCACCTTGAGCGCCGGTGGTGCAAGCGCGCGGCACGTGGCCGCATTCGGCGATGTGAGCGCAGCCGGTGCGATCCGCATCCCCGAGTCGATCCAGGGTGACGTCGCGCACGACCGCCTGCTGATTTCCGAAGAGGACACGATGGTCGGCACGGCGGTGCGCGAATACGACCTCGCCGGAAGTTATCGCGGCCGCACGATCGGGCTCGGCACCTTCAAGGCCCAGGCCGAAGGCATCGCCTTGTGGCAGTGCGCGGACGGCAGCGGCTACTGGATCACGACCGACCAGTTTCTCGATCGCAGCGTGTTCCATCTCTACGACCGCGTGACGCTCGAGCACCTGGGGGCGTTCGCAGGGAACACCGTCGCCAATACCGATGGCGTGTGGTTGAACCAGTCGGCCACGACACGCTTCCCGAACGGCGTCTTCTATGCCGTACACGACGACCAGGGCGTCGGCGCCTTCGACTGGCGCGACATCGCCAAGGCCCTGAACTTGCGCGCGGATTGCACCAGCCGCTGATCGTGCAATGGCTCAACCCAGCCTGCCTGTTCGGGTAAATTTGGACGACGTCGGGGAGGTCAACATGCTCAAGCACCGCGTTTTCGCGATCAAGTTCGCGAGTCTGTATCCGATGTACGTCAAGAAGGCGACGAGCAAGGGACGGACGCAGGCCGAGCTGGACGAGGTCATCCGTTGGCTGACGGGTTACAGCGAGCAAGGTCTGCAGCAGCAGATCGCGTCAAGCAACGATCTCGAAACCTTCTATGCGCAATCGCCCGCGTTCCATCCGAACGCGGTGCTGATCAAGGGGCTCGTCTGCGGCGTGCGCGTCGAGGACGTCGAAGATCCGCTGATGCGAAAGATCCGTTACCTCGACAAGCTCGTCGACGAACTCGCCAAGGGCAAGCCGATGGCGAAGATCCTGCGGGCCTGACGCATCAGTCGCGACGCGCGCTCCGTTCCGCGTCCGCCGCCGCGATCACCAGCAGGCACAGGATCAAACAGACGCTGTATTCGCTGCCGCCGGTGCCGTGTTCGCCGACGAACCAGCCCTGTCTTGCATGGATCAGCACGATGCCGCCGGCCGCGATGGACAACAGGCCGAGCGCCATCCAGCGCACCTTGATGCCCAGGATCATCAGGCCGCCGCCGATGATCTCGACCAGCGTGATCGCCCACACCCACAGCAGCGGTTGCGGAAAGCCGAGTGCGCCGAGAAAGTCGGCGAAGCGCGGAATGGTGCCGTTGGCGATGCGCACGACCGCGTGGGCCATGAACAACAAGGCGGTGCCGATGCGCAGCACGGCGAGGCCGTGGTTCAGGCTGAGGAACGGGAAGCGGGGCATCGATCGACTCCGGGGGTGGCGCGAGGTCACCAGACTCGGCGGTGGTCGCGACGCCGTCAACCCGTTGCGGGTCGATGCGCTGCATCCGCAACCGTCAAGTCCAGCGTCATGAACACGCTGTGCGGATCAGGGCGATAGTCCGCGAAGGGCGGGCAAGTGACGAAGCCGAAGTCGGCATAAAGCCGATGCGCCGCCACGAATTCGGGCTGGGATCCGGTCTCCAGGCTCAGCCGCCGGTAACCGCGATGCCTCGCTTCATCGACGATGTGCGCCAGCATTGCGCGCCCCACGCCGCTACGTCGGTTGGCCTGTGTCGTCCGCATCGACTTGATCTCGCCGTGCGTCGCATCGAGTTGCTTGAGCGCGCCACAACCGAGCAGTACGTCGTCCTGCCAGGCACTCCAGAGAGTGACGCGCGAATTGCGCAGGCCGTCGAGGTCGAGTGCATGCACGCTCTCTGGCGGCGAGATGCTGTGCATGCTGCGCAGATGTTCGGTGAGCAGCGCCTGGATCTCCGGCCCATTCAGATCGTCGATGCGGATGTGCAGAGTGGATGGCTTCGCCAGATCGAATGTCGCCAGCGTCTGCCAGACGCCGCCGTCGACCTGTTCGATCAGATGCACGCGGTCGAATCGAAGCGTGACGCTGTTTTGCATCGACGCTGCATTCGCCAGGTCGTTGCCCGGCGCCACCGGATTGCGCGGATGCGCCAGCGTCAGATGTGGCGACGCACGACGGATTTCGTCGCGCCCAAGCACGTGCTGACGCAGCGCGTGGAATCCGGGCTCACCTTCCACGCACGGCATCAGAATGCCGTGGCCGTCGAAGTGCACCGGTGCACCGAAGCGCAACGTGATCGGTGCCGCGACCGCCAGTCGTACGGCCAGCGTGGCTTCATCGATCGCCGCGAGTTCATCCTCGCGGCACAAGGTCACGTGTGCCGGAATCAGCGCGTGCTGCACCGGGTCCAGCACCGCACGCACTGCGTCGATCGTGCTGCGTTGCGGTTCGGGCACATACAGACTGAGCTGGCGGCGGATCGTCACGGAATCAGGATGCGCGCCAGTCCGAGCTTGTTGGCCTCGACTTCGACTGTTGCGAGTTCGTGGTCGCGCAGCGTCTGGATGTCGGCTTCGCGCTGCGCGAGCTCGGCGAGCAGGACGTCGGCACGGTCGAGCATCGATTGCGTCGGGGTGTGGTCGGAATCATCGATCCAGGAATACAGCGGTGCGAGCTGCGAATAGAGTTTCGCGCCGCCACCGCGGCCGCTGAGGATGTCGTAGTTCACGATCGCTTCCGGGTTGTGCAGCGTGCCCTCGATCACGTCGACCCGTGCAGCTGCGGCCTTGATTGCATCGCGCAGCGCGGCGCCGTTCGCCAGCGCTGCGGCATGTTTCGCAAACACGTCGAGTTGTTCGCGCACGGCGCGGACGCGGTCGATCGACAGCGACAGGCGCGTCAGCGCATCGCGGGTGCGGATCGCGAGCGCATGGTTGGCACGCAATTCGTCGGCGCTGGCCGGCGAACGCGGATCGGCGAGGATGTCCAGCGTCGTCGTCGCGACATGGCCATCGGCATTCAATTCCAGCGTGTAGGTGCCCGGCAGGGCCAGCGGCCCGGTTTCCGGATCACCCATGTCGGCCTTGAAGGCGATGCGGCGCGCGCCTTCCTCGCGCAGGTTCCACACCGTCGCGTTGAATCCCTGGTCTGCAGTCACATCGGCTTCCGGCGGACCCGACGGCTCGTCCGGATCATCCTCGGCATACTTGCCCGGCTTCTTCTCGCTGCTCAGCGTGCGCAGTACGCGACCATCGCCGTCCTTGATCGTCAGCGTCAGCGGCTGCTTGGGTACTTCCGCCAGCCAGTAGTGCAGCAAGGCACCCTCGTTGCTCTCTTCAAACGTGCCGTTGCCCAGTTCAGCCCAGGTGCCGTCTTCGCGGAAGCGAATGGTCGGGCGCGTCGCGAACAGGTGTGCGGCCTGCTTGCGCACGCCGTCATCGAACTCGCGCAGCGACGCGATCTGCTCCAGCGTCCAAAGGCCGCGACCACGCGTGCCGATGACCAGATCGCCATGCTTGATCTCCATGTCCATCACCGTCACCGGCGGCAGATTGAGCTTGAGCTCGCTGAAACTGGCGCCGCCGTCGCGCGACATCCAGACGCCGCGTTCGCTGCCGAGATAGACGAAGCGTGCGTCCTCGGGATCGACGCGAACCGAATACAAGGGCAGGTCGGCCGGCAGGCCCTTGCCGAGCTGCTGCCAGGACTTGCCGAAATCACGGGTCACGAACAGATAGGGTTTGGGGTCGTCGAGGCGATAGCGATGCGCAACGAACCAGGCGGTGCCGGCGTCGCTGCGTGACGGTTCGATCCCTTCGATCGTCGCCCACTCCGGCAGTCCCTTGGGCGTGATGTTGGCCCAGTTTGCTCCGTCGTCCTGGCTGACATGCACCAGGCCATCGTCGCTGCCGACCCAGATCACGCCGCGCTGAACGCGCGATTCGGCGATCGAGAAGATCGTGCCGTAGACCTCGACGCCGGTGTTGTCGCCGGTAATCGGTCCACCCGACCACGATTGCTTGGACTCGTCGTCGCGGGTCAGATCCGGGCTGATGGCGGTCCAGGTCTGGCCCTGGTCACGGGTGCGGAACAGGACATTGCCACCGTGATAGAGGCCGCCATCGCGGAAGGGCGATGCGGCCGCGGGTGCGGTCCACTGGAAGCGGTAGGGATGCTGTTTCGGCGGAATGCCGGAGCCGTTGTAATGCGACACCGAAATGTTGCGGTACTGCCCGGTGCCTTCGACGAAGTGCGAGAGATAGCCCATGTATTCGCCGGCATAGATGTGGCCGGGGCGAAACGGGTCGTAGACGAAGTCCGCGGCCTCGCCACCGCCGGCGTAGAACCAGTCGGCCACCGCGTGCGGACCGCGCAGGCTGCGCGACGGGCCGCTCGCGGTACCCCAGTCCTGCATCGTGCCGCCGACGTGATACGGCACGCGGTCGTCGACATCGATGTTGTAGAACTGCGCGATCGGCAGCAGCGGATGCGTCCAGGTCTGGCCACCATCGAGCGACACGTCGATGCCGCCGTCGTTGCCGTCGACCATGCGCCGCGGGTCCTTCGGGTCGATCCACACGTCATGGTGATCGCCATGGTGCGGACCGTCGATCTGGCGTACCGTCTTGCCGCCATCGCGCGACTGCATCAGCGCGACCTGCGGAAACCAGACCACGTCCGCGTTCTGCGGGTCGACCGTCATCGTCATGTAGTACCAGGCGCGCTGGGTCAGCACGTGATGTTCGTTGACGCGCTTCCATTCGCCGCCCGCGTCATCGCTGCGGAACAGCCCGCCCTGCTCGGCCTCGATCAGGGCATAGATGCGGCCCGGCTGACTGGGCGCGAATGCGACGCCGACCTTGCCGACCACGCCTTTCGGAATCACCTCGTGTTCGACCTTCTCGAACGTCGCGCCGCCGTCGCTGGAGCGGTACAGGCCGCTGCCTTCGCCGCCACTTTGCAGCGACCAGGGCGTGCGCCGCATCTGCCACATCCCGGCGTAGACGATGCGCGGGTTGTGCGGATCGATGGCGACATCGGAAGCGCCGGTATCGGCGTTCACCTTCAGTACCTGGGACCAGGTCGCGCCGCCATCCAGCGAGCGATAGACGCCGCGTTGCGGGCCTGGTCCGAACGGCGAGCCGAGTACGGCCGCAAAGACGATGTCCGGATGCTGCGGGTGCACGGCAATCGTGCCGACCTGCCCCTTGAGTTCAAGTACCTGTTCCCAACTCGCGCCCGCATCGGTGGAGCGCCAGAGACCATGGCCGAGCGCGACATTGCCGCGCGGATTGGCTTCGCCGCCGCCGACGTAGATCACGTTCGGGTCGCTCGGCGCGATCGCGATCGATCCCAGCGACTGCGAGGATTCGCCATCGAAGATCGGAGTCCAGTCGATGCCGTTGTTGCTGGACTTCCAGACCCCGCCCTGGGCTGCGGTGGCATAGAAAATTGTGCTGCCGGGCACGCCGGCGACGCGTGAAATGCGGCCACCGACCAGGGGGCCGAGCGAGCGGAAAGCCAGCGCGCCGTAAGGTTTGTCGGCGTCGGGCTTCGCCGCGTCTTTGGCGGTCAGGGGCAGGCAAGCGACGCTTGCCGCCAACACGAGCAGGGAACGGATCAGGCGCATGACAAACTCCGGAGCGATGATCCCCCGACGCTAGCGAGCACTGGGCCTCAGGTCAAAGCGCGGGCACGCCCGTCGTTCCGGATCGGGGCTCGTCACGAACATCTCCGGTAGCTCCGCTCGGGCTGCCCGCCAAGCTGTCATAAGCGACAGGTTCACGGTATCAACTCGTTCTCTCGAGAATCGGCGTTCGATCGATGCCTCCAGGATGGTGGCCATGCAGCTCGACTTGGGCAGACGTGATCAAGTGACGGAGCGGCGCAGATCGTTGTTCCGGCGATCGGAGCCGGTGTCGCCGCCGTTCCTGCTCGGGACGCTCGGACTGAGCGAGGCGGACCGCACTGCACTCAAGTCGCTGCTTCCGGTGATTGAACCGAGACTGCGCGTACCGCTGCAACTGGTCGCGCCTGATCGCGCCCATGTCGTGATCGTGTCGCGATCGTGGCTGCGCGATGCCCGTCACAACGCGGTGCTGTCGGGACGTGGCGTGATCGTATATTGCCAGGAAGGCGAATCGCCGGCGCGTGCCAACGATACCGAGGTGCTGGCGCCGTTACGCGTGACGCCGGTGCTGGAAGCGCTGGTCTTCTGGGTCGAACGCTGCGGCATCGTTCGGGCGCCGCTGCCGGGCGTCGCGACGACGCACGATGAGACCCCGGGGCACACCGGCACGCTGGCACACGCGCTGTTGCGCATTTTTGCCCAGGAAGTGGCCCACGATGCCCACGTCCGCGCCATCGGTTTCGGCGAGTTGTCGGTGCTGACGCAACGCGGCCGCTATCGTTCCGACATCCCCGCAGCGCGGCTGCGCGCGGCGATGCGGTCGCGTCGCTTCGTCATCACAAGCAGTTGCGATGCGGCACGGCGCATGCCAGACACCGCCTTGCGACCGTTGCGCGAATTGCGTTGGGTCGCGGCGCTTGAGGGCGCAAGCCCGGCGCACGCACAGCTGCCGGCGACCTTCCGGATGGCGCGCTGGCCGGACTTCGGCAGCCTCCCGCACGATGTCGAACACCTGAATCTGTCGGCACTGCTGTCTGGACGGGAATTTTCCCTCGAAAAGGCTTGCGTGGTCAGCGCGATGACGCCGGAGCAAGTAGTGCCCTTCCTGATGGCCTGTTGGGATGGCGGCTATCTGGTGGCCGGACGATCGCTCGCGCCTCGGGCACATGTGGCGATACCCGAGCCGGCCCCGACCGGATTGTTCGATCGACTGCGGCGCCGATTCGGTTTTTGAGGCACGACGTCCCGACGGGATACGCGATGTGCATCCCGGTATCATTCGGGCGACTTGGAGTGCAGACATGGCGAATGTGAGTGAGACCTTGATCGCACTGATGGGTATCGATGGCGCCATTGCGGCGGCCATTGTCGACTCCAACAGCGGCTTGATGCTTGGCAAGGCGGGCGGAGGCATTGATCTCGACCTGGCCGGTGCCGGCAATACCGAAGTGCTACGCGCGAAGATGAAGACGATCAAGGCGCTCGGCCTTCAGGACAAGATCGAAGACATCCTGATCACGCTAGGGAAGCAGTACCACATCATTCGACCGATGACCGAAAAGCCTGGCATCTTCGCCTATCTGGTACTCGATCGCGACAGGGGCAATCTGGCGTTGGCGCGACTGAAGACGGCAGACGCTGAAGGCACCCTGGTTCTGTGACCCGATGCAGGGGTCGCCGTGCTTCCTAACCGGCGTGCGACGACAGTCCAGATGCCGCGATTCAGGGGCGCGGTACCAATGGCGACACGTCTTCCAGTGCCATCGTGCCGTCGCTGGTGGCGCCGACGTGATGGGTGGCAAACCCGGGTGCGGGACCCTGGAGGCGGATGCGCAGCGCGAGGTCGGTGTGCGAGTCCGCGTGTTCCAGTGCGTCCTGGTAGCTGATGCGACCACTGGCATAGAGCTGATACAGCGATTCGTCGAAGGTCTGCATGCCGTGCTCGGCCCCATGTTTCATCGCCTCGCGGATCTGTGCGATCTCGCCCTTGGCGATCAGGTCGGCGACATAGGCCGTGTTCAGCAGGATCTCGACCGCCGGCACGCGTTTGCGATTCAGTCCTTTCAGCAGCCGCTGCGAAATCACCGCCTTCAGGTTCAGTGACAGGTCGACGAACAGCTGGTGGTGCGCGCTGTCCGGAAAGAAATTGACGATGCGGTCAAGGGTCTGGTTGGCGTTGTTCGCGTGCAGGGTGGACAGGCACAGATGCCCGGTTTCGGCATACGAAATCGCCGCCTGCATGGTTTCACGATCACGGATCTCGCCGATCATGATCACGTCCGGCGCTTCCCGCATCGCGTTCTTCAGCGCGTTCGCGTAGCTCATCGTGTCGAGCCCGACCTCGCGCTGGTCGACCATCGACTTCTGGTGCTCGTGCACGTATTCGATCGGCTCCTCGACGGTGAGGATGTGCCCGGTCTTGATCGAATTGCGATAGTCGATCATCGACGCCAGCGTCGTCGACTTGCCGGAACCGGTCGATCCGACCACCAGCACGAGGCCGCGCGGAATCATGATCAGGTCGCGCAGGATCGGCGGCAGGTTGAGGTCGTCGATCGAGGGAATCTGGCTGGTGATGTAGCGCAGCGCGAACGCGACATCGCCGCGCTGGCGATAGACGTTGACCCGGTAACGCCCGGTCTTCGGCAGGCCGATGGCGAGATTCATCTCCATCGTCGCCTCGAACTCCTTCTGCTGCTTCTCGGTCATGATCGAGTAGGCGAGATCGCGCACCTGTTCCGCGCCGAGCGTCGCCTGCTTCAGTGGCATCGTCTCGCCGTCGATCTTGATGTTCGGCGGAGCGCCGACGGTGAAGAACAGGTCGGAGGCGTTCTTCTGCGCCATCATCTGCAGGTAAGGCGTCAGGTCGGCGTGCATGGGAATCTCCTTGGCTTCAGCTTGACGCGGCCATGGTCGCCGCAGCCCGCGCGAGATGTTCGATCCGCTCGAAATCGCCGGCCGCCAGCGCGTCGGCCGGAATCATCCACGATCCGCCCACGGTCGGCACGTTCGGCAGCGCGAGGTAGCGCGGCGCGCTCGCCGCATCGATACCGCCGGTCGGGCAGAATTTCACCTGTGCAAATGGGCCCGCGAACGATTTGAGCGTGCCGACGCCACCGCTGGATTCGGCCGGGAAGAATTTGAAGCGACGATGACCGTGCTCGATCCCGCGCATCAATTCGCTGGCGGTGCTGATGGCGGGAATGTGTGGAATCGTCGCGCGCGATGCGGCGAGGTACAGGGCCTCGGTGCAGCCCGGCGAAATCGCGAAGCGCGCGCCGGCGCGGGTGACGGCATCAAGCGCGTCTTCGTCGAGCACCGTGCCGGCGCCGATGATCGCGCCGGGAACCTCGCGCACCATCGCGGTGATGGCGGCGAGCGCGACCGGACTGCGCAAGGTCACCTCAAGTACCGGCAGGCCGCCCGCGACCAGTGCGCGGGCAAGCGGAACGGCATGCGCGAGTTCGCGGATCGCGATGACCGGCAGCACCGGGGCCCGAGCGAGAATGAGGTCGACTGCGCTGCAGCGTTGCTCGATGGTCCATTGGGTCATGCGAACGGCACTCCGCTTCAGGGATCCAAAAACAGGCTGCATGCGCCACGTTCGGCCGAGCCGACATGCGCACGCATCACACCGAACAATTCGCGGCCGACACCGGCACGATTCGCCGCAAGATCGAAGGCGGCCGGAATGCGCGCGGAGAAATCAGCCGCTGCCAGCAACACGTCCATGCGGCCGGCTTCGGCATCGATCCGGATCACGTCGCCATCGCGCAACTTTGCGAGTGCGCCGTCGCAGACCGATTCCGGCGACACGTGGATCGCGGCCAGCACCTTGCCCGAGGCGCCGGACATGCGTCCATCGGTGAGCAGGGCGACGCGCTGGCCGCGGTCCTGCAACACGCCGAGTGTCGGCGTGAGTTTGTGCAACTCGGGCATGCCATTGGCGCGCGGGCCTTGGGCACGCACCACCGCCACGAAGTCACCGGTGAGTTCGCCCGCCTTGAATGCTGCCAGCACCGCATCCTGCGAATCGAACACGCGCGCCGGTGCTTCGATCAGGCGATGTTCGGGTTTCACCGCAGACAGCTTCACGCAGGCGCGACCGAGATTGCCCTGGAGCCGACGCAGCCCGCCTTCGGCATCGAAGGGATCGGTGACGCCCCGCAGGATCGACGCATCGAGCGACGCCTTCGGCGGATCGCGCCAGCGCAGTCGCCGCTCGACGAGATGCGGTTCGCGCGCCTGCTCGCGCAACGAACCGCCGTGCACGCAGCGGATGTCCTCGTGCATCAGCCCAGCGTCCAGCAGCTCGCAGATCACGAGCCCCAGGCCGCCGGCGGCGTGGAAATGGTTCACGTCGCCTTGTCCGTTCGGGTAGATGCGCGCCAGCAGCGGCGTGGCACGACTGAGTTCATCGAGGTCGTCCCAATCGATGATGAGGCCGGCGGCGCGTGCGATCGCGACCAGATGAATCGCGTGGTTGGTCGATCCGCCAGTCGCGGCGAGGCCGACCATCGCGTTGACGATGGCGCGCTCGTCAATCGTGTGTCCGATTGGCGTGTAGTGGTCGCCCAATGCAGTGATCGCGCAGACGCGCTCGGCCGCGGCGACGGTGAGTGCGTCGCGCAAGCCCGTGCCCGGATTCACGAAGGCGCTGCCCGGCATGTGCAGGCCCATCACTTCGACCAGCATCTGGTTCGAATTCGCGGTGCCGTAGAAGGTGCAGGTGCCGGCGCTGTGGTACGACGCGGCCTCGGCGTCGAGCAGTTGTTCGCGCGTCGCCTTGCCTTCGGCGTAGGCCTGGCGCACCCGCGCCTTCTCGGCATTCGGCAGGCCGGAGGGCATCGGGCCGGCGGGCACCAGGATCATCGGCAGATGCCCGAACGAGAGCGCGCCGATCAGCAGTCCGGGGACGATCTTGTCGCAGACACCGAGCAGCAGGGCGCCGTCGAACATCTCGTGCGACAACGCGATCGCCGTGGCCTGCGCGATCACGTCGCGAGAGAAAAGCGAAAGTTCCATGCCGCTGCGGCCCTGGGTGACACCGTCGCACATCGCCGGTACGCCGCCCGCGACTTGCGCGCTGGCGCCGACGCCGCGCGCCGCCATCCTGATCAGTTCCGGATAATGTTTCAGCGGCTCGTGGGCGCTGAGCATGTCGTTGTAGGCGGTGACGATGCCGATGTTCGGGTTGCGTGTGCCACGCAGCGAAGGCTTGTCGACGCCGGAGGCCGCGAAGCCGTGCGCGAGATTGCCGCAGCCCAGTCGGGCGCGCGCACTGCCCTTCTCGTGTGCCGAATCAATCCGCGCGAGATAGGCGGCACGCAGCGCCCGGCTGCGCTCGATGATGCGCGCGGTGACGCGTTCGGTGACTGGATGCAGGTTCATCACGGGCTCCAGTGGATTTCGGCCGCAGGATGGGTGGCAGCGACCAGGGCTGCAACGGGCAAGGTGGCGTCCCCGCTGCGGGCGCGCTCCAGCACGCGACGCTTGTCGTCACCGCTGATCACCAGCAGCAGTCGGCGCGAGCGGAGGATGCGGGACAGGGTCAGGCTGATGCGCGGATGCGGGCCGGCGTCCGGCATCGGGTCAGGGATGATCGCGACCGCGGCGTTGCCGTTCGCGGGATCGAGTGCGTCCGACAAGTTCGGTGCACCCGGAAACAGCGAGGCGACATGACCGTCCGCGCCCATGCCGAGCATGCAGGCATCGAAGGGCTGTGCGTGCGCCGCGAGCATCGCATTCGCGAAACTCGCATCGACGCCAGCGGACGGTTGCGCCGGGACCAGCGCCAGCCACCGGATGCCAGCGGCGGTCGCGAAGGCGTCCCGCATCTGGCGCAGATTGCAGTCCGCATGGTCGGCGGCGACCCAGCGTTCGTCGCTCGGCAGGATTGCGACCCTCGACCAGTCGCACGACCGTGAAGCCAATCGTCGGAACACCGGCGGCGAGGTCCGTCCGCCGGCGAGCGCGAGCAGGGCGGTGCCGCGTCCATGCACGGCGTCGTCGAGTGCTTGGCCGAGGCGCGCCGCACAGTTCGCGGCGAGCGCATCGGCGTCGACGTGTTCGTGAATCGTCCAGTTCATCGCCGCGCTGCTCATTCGCGCCAGCTGTGGCCGTGGCGCTCGGTCAACGCGACCGCACTGCTCGGTCCCCAGGTGCCGGCGGGATAGAACTTCGGCTGCACCCCCTGCGCGCGCCAGCCATCGAGGATGCCGTCGATCCAGAGCCACGCCGCTTCGGTCTCGTCACGGCGCACGAACAGGGTGCCATTGCCCTCGATCGCATCGAGATACAGGCGTTCGTAGGCGAGACGGCGGCGCGACTGCGCAAACGCATCGTGCACGTCGAGATCGAGCGTGACCTGCGCCAGCTTGAGTCCGGAACGGTCCAGCCCAGGAGTCTTGTGCATCAGCATCAGCTCGATCTGTTCCTCGGGCTGCAGCTTGATGACCAGCGCGTTCGGCTCGGCATGCGCGCCGGTGCCCTTGAAGATCGAGTGCGGCACGGCGCGGAACTGCAGGTAGATCTCGGTGCAACGACGCGGCATGCGCTTGCCGGTGCGGAGGTAGAACGGCACGCCGGACCAGCGCCAGTTGTCGATGTGCGCGCGCAACGCGATGTAGGTCTCGGTCGGGCTGGCGCGTCCGAGTTCGTCGCGATAGCCGGGAACGGCGGTTGCGTCGATGGCGCCGGCCGCATATTGACCCGCGACGCTGTGCGTGGCGACTTCGTTCGCGCCGATCGGGCGCAGGGAGCGCAGGACCTTGAGTTTCTCGTTGCGCACCGCGCTCGGGTCGAAATGCGAGGGCGGCTCCATGGCCGTCAGGCACAACAGCTGCAACAGGTGGTTCTGCAGCATGTCGCGGCTGGCGCCGCTGTGGTCGTAGTAGTCGCCGCGACCTTCGATGCCGATGGTCTCGGCGACGGTGATCTGCACCTGCTCGATGTGGCGCGCGTTCCACAATGGTTCGAACAGCGCGTTGCCGAAACGCAGTGCCAGCAGGTTTTGCACGCCTTCCTTGCCGAGATAATGGTCGACGCGGAACACCCGTGTCTCGTCGAACACGCGCGTCACGCCGTCATTGATCGCGATCGCGCTGCCGAGGTCGTGGCCGATCGGCTTTTCCAGCATCACGCGCGTCCCCGGCCCGGCGAGGCCGGCAGCGCCGAGCAGGTGGCAGATCGGTGCGTAGAAGCGTGGCGCGGTCGAGAGGTGGTAGACGACATCGCCGCGGGTCATCGCGCAAACACGATCGGTCAACGCCTTCGCTGCAGCGGCATCGTCGATGGCGGCGGCCTGGTAGTGCACGATCTCCAGAAACCGCTGGATCGATGCGGTATCGCGATCGGTTGCGGCCACGCGCTTGGCCAGCGCCTCGGCGACGCTGGCACGGAAGCCGGCATCATCAAGCTCGCTGCGTGCGGTGCCGAGAATGCGGACATCGTCCGGCAGCAAGCCGTCACGATACAGGCTGTACATCGAAGGCAGCAGCATGCGCTGCGCCAGATCGCCGGTCGCGCCGAAGATCACCAACAGGGAAGCAGGTCGTGCGCTCATGCCGCTCGTTCATCGCCGGAAGGCCACGAGCGTAGCGCGCCGCCACGAGACGGCAAGACTTGCCGACGATTGCTGCGCTTCACGCCAAGGGGCGGGCGTCGATGCGCACGTCGGTCTTCAGCGATTGCCCGACAAAGCATGCGCGATGCGCGCGCTCGTGCAGCTTCACGTATTCCTCGGCATCCGGTCGCTTCTCGCCGGCGAAGCGCACCGACGGGCGCAGGGTCGCCGACACCACCGCAGTCACGCCCTCGGCATTCTTGCCCAGCTCGCATTCGGCGTCGTCGAGGTACTCGTCGACCACATAGCCGCGGTTCGCGGCAACCGCCAGAAAGGTCAGCAGATGGCAGGACGACAGTGCCGACAACAGCATCTGCTCGGGGTCGGCCAGCGCCGCATTGCCGCCATAGCCCGCCGCCGACGACACCCCGAGCATCTGTCCGCCGAGGTAACGCACCTGGTGGTCCTTCGGATAATTGCCGCGCTCGAACATCGCCGCGTTGCGCTGCCAGTTCAGGGTGATGCGATGGTCACTCACGGCGTGCTCCTGTTTCGGGACGGAATCAATGATGACGGCGCAGCCGGGACACGCCTTGAGCCGGATCAAGCGTCCGCGCGATCGGGCGAACTCATTTCAGCACGCCGATCCGCTTCGCGACCCGTGTGAACGCGGCGATCGCGCGGTCGAGATGTTCGCGGGTGTGCGCCGCGCTCATCTGGGTGCGAATGCGGGCCTGACCCTGGGGCACGACCGGGAAGAAGAAACCGGTGACGTAGATGCCTTCGTCGAGCAACTGCGCGGCCATCTGCTGCGCCCGCGGCGCGTCGTGGATCATGACTGGCACGATCGGATGTACACCCGGTTTCAGGTCGAAGCCGGCCTGCGTCATCCGTTCGCGGAAGTGACGGGTGTTCTCGACCAGCCGTTCGCGCAGGTGGCCGGCGGCGGCGAGCATGTCGAAGGCCTTGCAGCCGGCTGCGACGACGTGTGGTGGCAGCGAATTCGAGAACAGGTACGGACGCGAACGCTGGCGCAGCAGCTCGATCACCTCGCGCTTGCCGGTGGTGAAGCCGCCGAGCGCGCCGCCCATGGCCTTGCCGAGGGTGCCGGTGAAGATGTCGATGCGGTCCATCACGCCGTTCACTTCCGCCGAGCCGCGACCGGTGGCGCCGAGGAAACCGGTGGCGTGGCATTCGTCGATGTGCACCAGTGCGCCGTATTCGCGGCGAGCGCGGTGATCTCGTCGAGCGGCGCGATGAAGCCGTCCATCGAGAACACGCCGTCGGTGGTGACCATGATCGTGCGCGCGCCGTCGGCCCTGGCCTGCTTGAGCTGGGCCTCGAGGTCGGCCATGTCGCAGTTCGCGTAGCGGTAGCGTTTGGCCTTGCACAGGCGCACGCCGTCGATGATCGAGGCATGGTTGAGGGCGTCGGAGATGATCGCGTCGTCCTCGCCCAGCAGCGGTTCGAACAGGCCGCCGTTGGCGTCGAAGCAGGCGGCGTACAGGATCGTGTCCTCGGTGCCGAAGAACGCCGCGATGGTCTTTTCCAGCTGCTTGTGCAGGTCCTGGGTGCCGCAGATGAAACGCACGCTCGCCATGCCGAAGCCGTGGGTGTCGAGCGCGTGCTTGGCCGCGGCGATGATGTCCGGATGATCGGCCAGGCCGAGATAGTTGTTGGCGCAGAAGTTCAGCACCGTGCGGCCGTCGGCGAGGGTGATCTCGGCCGATTGCGGCGAGGTGATGATGCGTTCGCGCTTGAACAGGCCCTGGGCCTCGATGGCGGCGAGTTCGTCGCGATAGCGCTGGATGGTCGGGTGGGTCATGGGGCTTCCTTCGATTCAGGGTCGCTGTCGCTGTCGTCGAGCAGCAGCACGGTGTTGTCGTCGACTGGCGCCGGTTGCGCGACCGCCGGTTTCGAGGTCGGCAACGGCGCAATGGGTCCGGTGCGCGATGGCGCGGTCTGGTACGCCCAAGCCAGCAGGATCAATCCAAGCAGCACACCGATCATGGCGACACGACGCATGCGTCGGGCCATGTCGTCCGGCCGGTCGCCCGGTGCTTCCCAGCGCGGTATCGGTGTTTCGGCATCGGGTCGAGTCGAGCCCATCAGGCCCGCGGCGCGCAGCAGTTCGCGCGCTCTCGGCATGTCCTCGGCGAACACGACCTGCACCGCCGGCCAGTCCTTGCTGTCGCCTTCTTCGTTGTAGCTGAAGCGCTGGAAACGGCCACGGTTGATCTTGTCGCGCTTGCGGACGCGCGTCTCGATGCCGGCCTCGTTCAACATCGCTTCGACCCGATCGACGTTTTCGCTGCGCGGCGAGGCATAGACCTGGCGCATCAGTGCGCTTCGCCGTCAATGACACGAACCAGCCCTTCCTGCGCGGTCGAGGCCACGAGCACGCCGTCGCGCGTGTAGAAGCTGCCGCGCGCCAGACCGCGCGCGCCCTGCGCACTCGGGCTGTCGCAGGAATACAGCAGCCAGTCGTCGATGCGGAACGGGCGGTGGAACCACATCGCATGGTCGAGGCTGGCCATCATCACGTTGTCCTGCAGGTAGGAGATGCCGTGCGGGAAGGTGGTCGTCCCGATCAGATGGAAGTCGGAGCAGTAGGCCAGCATGGCGCGGTGCAGGTCGGCGTCATCGCCGATGCGGTCGACCAGTCGCAGCCAGACATGCTGGAACGGCGGACGCTTCGGTGGCTTCAACTCGTCGCGCGGATAGACGTGACGGAACTCGAACGGTCCCTTGCGCGTGAGCCAGCGTTGCAGCTTGGCCGGGATATGGTCGAGCTTGTCCGGCGGAATCTCGCCGGGCGGTTCGAGGTCTTCCGGCTTCGGCACGTCCGGCATCGACAACTGGTGTTCGACGCCCGGCTCGGGTTCCTGGAACGATGCGGCGAGCCCGAAGATCAGCTGGCCGTGCTGGATCGCCGACACGCGCCGCGTCGAGAAGCTCTTGCCGTCACGCGACACCTCGACCTGGTAGACGATCGGCGCGGTGATGTCGCCGGCGCGCAGGAAATAGCCATGCAGCGAGTGCACGAGGCGCTCGCGTGGCACGGTTTGCTGGGCGGCCGACAGCGCCTGTCCCAGCACCTGCCCACCGAACACGTACTTGGTCCCGATGTCACGACTGGCGCCGCGGAACAGGTTCACTTCAAGCCGCTCCAGCTGGAGCAGATCGATCAACTCGGAAACGATGGGCTGGGTCATAGGACCGGGAGTTTAGCGGGCTTGCCGTGGTCGGCGATGCGGGCCAGCGTGCATCGGTCCGAGTGTCGAGATCCGGCGGGCTTCGACGTCCGGGTCGACGAGCGTACGGCCGAGCCAAGATTCGCCGAAGTGCGCCAGTTCTCAGCGGGATGGCGGTTCCGAGGCGTGGTCGGGGCCGGAAGCCGATCGAACCGCGCGCCGCTCGCGTTGCGCTGTTGTGTCAAGCGTCGGATGCGCTGCCCGAAAGTCGGCTCGGCAGCGCACTGACGTTGAGCCAGAAGGCGCCGATCGAGCGCAGGGCCAGGACGAACTCGTCGAAGCTGGTTGGTTTGATCACGTAGGCATTGGCTGCGAGCCGATATGCGGCTTCGATGTCTTCGTGCGCCGAAGATGTGGTCAGCATGACCACGGGAATGACGCTCAAGGCTTCATCCCGCCGCAGTTCGGCCAGCACTTCCCGGCCGTCCATCACGGGCATGTTCAGATCGAGCAGGACCAGATCGGGGCGCTTCCGGTCCGAATATCGACCCTGGCGGCGCAAGTAGTTCATGCACTCCGAGCCGTTGGCGACGTGATGCAATTGCGCGGAGATGCCCGCTTCGGTCATGCCTTCGCGGGTCAGGCAGACATCGTCGTCGTTGTCCTCGACGAGCAGGATATTGAGCAGACCGCTTTCGTTCGACGTCGCATTCATGACACTCCGGCCTCCTGAAGGACGTTCAGGGTGAAGGTGAAGATGCAACCTCCGCCCGGCGCGGCGTCCACGCTGATGGTGCCGTCGTGACGATGCACCACCCGGCGGCACACGGCCAACCCGATGCCGGTGCCGGGATACTCGCTTGCCGAGTGCAGGCGACGGAATACTTCAAAGACCTTCTCGCGTGCCTCGGGGGGAATGCCGATGCCGTTGTCGCGCACCGACACCACGCAGCCTTCGGTGGTGTGCCTCGCGGAGATCGAAATGTGCGGCGGTCGTTCACCATGGTATTTCACGGCATTGCCGATGAGGTTTTGCATCAGTTGCACGAGCTGGGCGCGATCCCCGCGCACCGTTGGTAGCGGATCGCATTCGATGACGGCGCCGGAGTCCGCGATCGAGGCGTCCAGCAGGGTCAGCGCATCCGACACCACTGCGGCGAGATCGACGGCCACGAACGGGCGCGCGCGCGAATCGACACGCGCGTACTCGAGCAGGTCGCGGATCAAGGTGTTCATGCGCTGCGCGCCGTCGGAGGCGCGGCGAATCCAGTCGCGTGCCTGTTCGTCGAGCTGGTCGCCGCGACGTCGTTCCAGCAACTGCACGAAGCCCGCGATCGAACGCAACGGCGACTGCAGGTCGTGCGATGCGACGTAGGCGAACTGCTGCAATTCCATGTTGCTTTGTTCGAGCGCGCGGTTGGCTCTCTCGAGTTCTTCGGCGCGTTGGCGCAATCGGCGTTCCGCCTCGATGCGATCCGAGATGTCGACGATGGCAGCGAGAACGAATACGCCATCGTCCGTGGAGATCGGGTTCAGTCCGATCTCGATCGGGATCTCGCTGCCATCGCGACGCAGTCCGAACAGGTCGCGACCCGCGCCCATGCGTCGCGCCTCCGGGTGCTCGGTGTAGCTGCCGCGCAACCCGGGATGCCCGGCGACGAACCGCATGGGGACCAGCGCCTCGACCGATTGGCCGAGCAGTTCATTGCGCCCGTAGCCAAACAGACGCTCGGTCTCGCGGTTGACCAGGACGATGCGCCCGGTCGCGTCGGTCATCAACATCGCGTTCGGCGCTGCCTCGACGGCCTGTTCAAAGCGCCGCTCGAGGCGGCGGCGGGCGCTGATGTCCACGACGACGCCGAGAACGTAGACCTGGTCCTCATGCCGTATCGGCTTCAGCGCGATCTCGACCGGGAAGGTCGAGCCGTCGCGGCGCTGTGCGTGCAACTCGCGTCCCGCTCCCATGGGACGCTCGGCGGCGTCCCGAAGGTATCCGGCGCGCAACGATGGATGCGCCGCGCGCGCCGCTTCGGGGACGAGGAGGTCGATCGACTGACCCAGCAACTCGTCGTGGGCATAACCGAACAGCAACTCGGCTTGCCGATTGGCCAGCAGGATGCGGCCGGCGTGATCGACGATCAGCATCGCGATCGGCCCGGAGTGGAGCGCCGCATCGAGCAGTTGCTCGGGCAGGCCGTTCAAGGCCCCGATGGTTTTGGCAGTGGTCTCGGCAACTGGCGGCACAGTCAGGCACCTGCGTCGTTGGACCAGCGAACCGGGCGAACAGCATGCATGCCCGGAGGATGGCGTCGTGGATACTCCCGGACCCCGGCCGCGTCAAGCCGGTGCGCAAGCCTTTCGCAACGTGGGCGCCGGTGGCGATCGGAAGCGGAGGAGCGATGCGCGGGCAGCGCGCCGCTCAGGGCTGAACCCGCACGCCGAGTCGGCCGGCGAGCACGTCGGCCTGACGTCGATTGACCTCGGTGGGCAGCGTCGCCGCGTGCAGGATCGGCAGGTGTTTGTTCAACAGTGCGGTCGCGGTCGTGCGGTCGCCGCGCGCATATGCGACGGCGGCCTGTTCGGCGCCGACGATCGCGCGGTCGAAGGCGAGACCCTCGTCGCCGATCAAGGCCGCGGCGCGATCGAACGCGTGCTGCGCATCGTCGAGACGTTGCTGCGCCAGCGCGATCTGGCCGCGGATGCGATGCGGTTGCGCCAGGGCCGGATGCGACTCCGGCAGCGCCTCGACGAAGATCGGTTCGGCCTGATCGAGCAGGGCCAGCGCGACATCGAAGCGCCCCGCACGCCGCTCCATCTGCGCCTGCCGCACCGTTTCGAACGCCCAGGACCAGGCGCGCGCCGCATCGGCGTGTTCGTGGCGGGCGCGTACCGATTCGAACAACGTCCGCGATTCGGCGAAGCGATCACGCAAGCCGAAGACACGCGCCAGGTTGCCCTCGGCACGCAATCGGTCCTTGGCATCGGGCGGCGAATTCGCCTGGTACAGCTGCACGCTGTCCTGCATCAAGGTCTCGGCACGCGCATAGTCGCCCGCGTTCTCGAATGTCGAGGCGAGATTGATCAACACCACGGCACGGTCCAGGGGCGAATTGCGGCTCTGATCGGTCAGTGCCAGCGCACGCTCGGCATGCGGCAATGCGGCGAGGGCGTCGCCACTATCGTTCAAGCTCACCGCGAGGTCGTTTTCGAGATCGGACAAGCGCGCGCCGCGATCGCCGATGACCTGCTCATGCATCGTGATGGCATCGCGCAGCATCCGTTGCGCGTCGTCGTAGCGACCAAGCTGGTTCAGCACCGAGGCACGCTGGCGCAGCGCCGCGATCAGATCGGGATGGCCGCGCTGCACGCGTGCCTCGACCCGGGCGAGGTGGTCGCGCGAATAGCGGTCGGCCGCATCGAGTTCGCCACTTCGCAACGCGATGTCGGACAAGGCCGAGATGGTGTCCTCGATGCGCAGGTCCAGCAGCGCCGGGTGCTGCTTTGCCAGGGCCAGCGCGGCTTCGAGGTCGGGGCGCGCCTGCTCGTTCAATCCCTGCCGATAGGCCAGCCAGCCGCGATTGCGGAGCGTGCGGAATCGCCCTTCGGCCTGCTCCGGCGCCCACTGCGCACGCAGTGCCGCCGCCGCCGCGAAAGCGCGTCCGGCACCGTCGATGTCGCTGATGCCGAGCAGGGCGCTGGCCAGCTCTTCGTGCAGCGCCGCCTGCTCCAGCGCATCGCTCGCAGCCGCGGGTGCAGGCCAGCGGTCCAGCACGTCGCGCAACAACTCGGCTGCGCGGGCAGGTTCGCCAAGCTGCTGGTAGATGCCCGCCAAGGTGGCATGCACGGATGCGCCGGCGCGCGCGTCGGAGATCGGTTGCTTCGCCAGTTGTGCCTCGGTCGCTGCGATGAAGTCGCGCGTGCCGATCGGGACACCGAGCGCGACGCCTGGAGCGACGCGGTCGAAGATGCCTTGCAGCAACGCGAGCGACTGGCGCGCCCCGTCGCGCTCCTGCGCCGCAACCGCTTCGGCGGCCAGCGCGCGCTCGCGCTCCACTTGCAGGCGCCAGACGAAGCCGGCGGCAACCACGAAGGCCACCACGACGGCCGCAGCGGCGATGCGATGGCGGGCGATGAACTTGCGCGTGCGATACCAGGCGGTGTCGGCCGCCGCACTGATCGGCAGTCCGCGGCGATAGCGCGACAAGTCGTCGCAAAAGGCGGCGACGGTACCGTAGCGATCGGCGACCTGGTGGGCGGTTGCCTTCGCGATGATGCCGGAGAGTTCCGCGTCGACCGGCTTCTGCCCGAGGGCTTCGCGCAACATCACGCCCAAACTGTAGATGTCGGTGGCGATGCCCACCGTCCTTCCCGCAGCCTGTTCCGGACTCGCGTAGCCGGGCGTGAACACGCGCGTCGAACCCTTTAGGTCGGAATCGCCGGCGGCGATGAGCTTGGCGACGCCGAAGTCGAGCAGCTTGATGCCACCCTCGTCGGTGACCATCACGTTCGAGGGTTTGAGGTCGCGATGGATCACCAGGTGTTGGTGGGCATGCTGCACGGCGGCACCGATGCGCTCGATCAGCGCGATGCGGGCGTCGCGATCCGGCTGCCATACCTGCAGATAGGCGGCCAGGGTTTGGCCGCGCACATATTCGACGACGAGATAGGGCTGCCCGGCTTCGGTTTCTCCGCCATCGATCAGGCGTGCGATATCGGGATGGTCGAGCTGGGCAAGGATCTGCCGTTCCTGCCGCAGCCGGCGCATGCCGTCCTGCGAGGGAAAACCGCGAATCAGCTTGATCGCGGCCTGCTGGGTGAAGCCACCCTCGTCGCGTTCGGCCAGCAGCACCGTGCCCATGCCGCCCGATCCGAGTTCGCGCACGACCCGCCAGGAACCAATGCGCTGGCCGCTCAGCTCCGGCGCGATCGTGGCGGCGGCATCGCGGCGCAACGCGACATCGATACCGGCATCCGACTCGGCGTCGGCGTCGAGCAGGGCGCGCAGGCGTGACGCGAGTGGCGGCGGCAGGGCGGCGAGTCGGGCCAATCGTTGATCGGGGTCGAGCGCCAGCAGCGTCTCGAACCAGTCACCGAGCGAAGCCTCCGATTCAGCCGGGTTCACGCTCACGCAATGCGTCCTTGAGCCAGGCGCGACCGAAGCGCAGCGCGCGATCGATGGTGCTGGCCGAAACCACCATCAATGCCGCGATTTCCTCGCGTTCCATGCCGGCGAAGTAGGTCAGCGAAATGACCTCGGCCGCACGTGCGTCGACCGCAGCGAGGGCATGCAATGCCTCGTCGACCTGCAGCGTGTCGCCGCCGACCGGTGCGGCAACCAGGTCGGCCTTCGAATCCAGGTCGGTCAGCGGGCCGCCATCGCGCTTCTGTGCATGCCGGCGGCGTGCGGAATCGACCAGAATTTGCCGCGTGGCGAGCGCGATCACGTTCATCAGGTGGCGCCGACTCTGCCATTCGCCGGTCTGCCCGAGTACGCGCATCAGCGCTTCGTGCGCGAGTTCGGTTGGCGCCAGGGTCGCATCGCGATGCATGGCGAGTTGCCGCCGCGCGATCCCCCGCACCTCGTTGTAAACGAGACTCACCATCGCGTCGCGCGCCACGAGTTGACCGTCGCGCCAGGCGGCGAGCAGTGTCGTGAAGTCCGCAGCATCGTTCATGTCGGGGACGATAACGCAGCCTTGTGCGGAAAGTCGTGATGCGCCAGTCAAGTCCGGCGCTTGCCGCTTGCCGGAATCCGACTACTCGAAACCGTCGCGAAACACCCGGTCCAGATCGACCGGTGCACCCCAGTTGCCGGCAATCGGAAGATCGCCCGATGTGCCGAAGGCAAAGGTCGCGTCTGCCGGCAAATTGTCGAGGTCGTACTTCAGGTAGAAGGTGCCGTTCGACGGTCGGAACACGCCGATGCCGTTGTAGCCACTGTGGGTCCAGTCACCGGTCACGGGCAGATCGCCGGCGGCACCGAGCGCGTACTGTCCATCCTCGCTCACGCTGGCGCTGACATTGCGATTGCTGATGTGGAAGCGCGCATCCGCTGGACGGAAGGCGCCGACGCTGCCGGCGCCGTCGAGATTCCAGTCACCGGCGACGGGCACATCGCCAGCGCTTCCGAACACCACGGCGTAGGTCGAGCCCGCACCGACGAAGTCGTTCTTGAGGAAGTACGTTTGCGTTGATGGACGGTAAGTGCCGATGCCGTCGATGCCGTCGCCGTTCCAGTCGCCGCTGAGTGGACGATCTCCGGCGCTGCCGAAGTTCAAGACATGATCCGCTGCGGCGATATTCAGGCCCAGCCACTTCTCCCACAGGTAGAACGTCGATGTCGCAGGGCGATACAGCCCTGGGGTGTCGACACCGTCGCCGTTCCAGTCGCCCACCACTGGCAAGTCCGTCGAATTGGCGCCAGCAACCTTGGCATAGAAGTTCGGAGCGCCCGCCGAGTTGGCGAAGCGCAGCAGGAATTCACCGCTCGTGGGGCGGAACACCCCAACGGTGTCGGTCTTGCCGATCGTTGCGCCGAACCGGCGAATGCCATCACCGATGGTCGAGCCGACATGGATCTGGCCATTCTGCAGATCGATGCCCATCCCATTGGCGGCAGGGACCGCGAAATTCGTCAGGTAGGTGCCGTTGTCATTGAATTGCACGACGCGACCGCCACCCGTGCCGTCACTGACGAGCAAGTTGCCATGCTGGTCGGTTGCCATGCCGCGTGGCGACGACAATGCGCCGGTACCGCTGGTGGAATCGCTCAGGATCTTGATGAAGTCGCCGAACACCGTGAATTGCTGGACGCGGTTGCCGAAGAACTCGGAAACGTAAACCTGATTGCGTTTTCGGTCGACGGCGATGCCGAGTGGGTTGTTCATCTGTCCGTTGCCGGTGCCGACGGTGCCCCACTTGCGCACGTAGTTGCCGGTCAGGCTGAACTTCTGAATTCGGTCATTGTTCTCGTCGGCGACATACAACCAGGAGCCATCGGTCGCGAGATTAGCCGGGCTGGAAAATTGTCCGTCGCCGGAACCGAACGCGCCAAACTGCAGGAGATAGCCACCGTTGCTGTCGAACCTCTGGATGCGGTGATTGCCGCTATCCGCAACATAGACATTGTTGTTGTCGTCCACGGTGATCCCGTATGGACTCACGAATTGGCCGTTGCCCGTCCCGGTACTTCCCCAGCTCAGCAAGAGATTGCCGAACTTGTCGTACTTGTAGACACGGTTGAGCGAAAGGCTGGTGAAGTAGATGTTTTCCGCGCTGTCGAACGCCACTTGCCCGTTGAAACTGCCGATGCCGGTGATGCTGTTGATCGGTGGATGCACGATCGCCTGTGCAGAACGCGAAAACAACTGGACGTTCTGCGAGGTGCCATCCACCACGGCGATCGCCGAGCGACCGTTGTAGGGCGCGATCGGAAGCGGCGCGGTGACCGTGATGCCCCGCGCGCCGAGGAAATAGCCGGCTTCCCAGGTGGTATGGCTGCCGTAGTAGTAAGCGTTGTAGTTGCCCTGGGCATCATAGGCATAGATGTCGCCGCTGGTCGACGTCACCCACATCATGTCCGAGCGGTCAATCGCGATGCCGAGCGGGCCGGTGATTCCGATGGCGCTGTGTCGTTGCCAGGTGCCACTGGCGTTGAAGACCGACACCCGGTTGTTGACCGAATCCGCGACATGGACGCGACCGAAACTGTCGATGGCGATGGCATAGGGATTGTTGAGTTGCCCATTGCCTGATCCGGGAGCTCCGAACTGTCCGCGATACACGCCGGTCGTTTCGAACATCTGCACACGGTCGTTGCCCACGTCCGACACGTACAACATCCCGTTCGACGCGTTGTAGGCCAATCCGGACGGGCTGTTGAATTGCCCGGCACCGCTGCCGAATGCGCCGAACTGACTGATGTAGGCGCCCGTATTGCGATTGAAGCGCTGAATGCGATGGTTGCCGAAATCGGCGACGAAGACGTCGTTGCCGACCACGGCGACCTGTTCCGGCCCGCTGAACTGGCCTGCACCGCTGCCGCTGCTGCCGAAACTTCGGACGAATGTGACGCCACCGCCTGCAATGATTTGGTAAATCGACACGATGTTGCCGGTTGCATCGGAAACGAACAGCTGGTCCTGATCGGACGTAATGTGGAACGGAAAGAGGAAACTTCCGGTGAAGTTGCTCTCAACATGAATGCTGCGATAGCCGGACGACACGAACGCCGCCTTGCCCAGCCAGGGAATGTCCGATGCCATCACTGCAGCATCCGGATGGCCGGAAGGTGCAGGTAGAAGCGGTCCGCGAGGGTCGGCCATCTCGTAAGCCGACGCACGGCCAGCAGTGAAGGCCGCACACATCATCATCAGGACGAGCGATCCGACGTTGCGATTCAGGGGCATGGCATTTCCCGTCGATGTGGACGTGCTTGCGTGAATACTGATGGATTCCGTGCAATCCGGCTATCCGCCGTTTGGCCGGAGTCGCGCGAAGGTCATCCCGTCCAGCACCTCGGACCAGGGAAACATCGGTCCCGGATCGCGTTTGCGGAAGACGCGCGTTCCGGCATCGTCGCTGGCTTCGACTTCGGCGGTGTCGAGGTCTTCATGGCCGGCAATGTCCGTCAGGTTCGGGAGTTCCCCGCGCAAGCGTTCGATCAGGCCACGCAGTGCTGCGATCTGTTCTGTCGTGTACGGCTCGGTCATCTGTTGGTGGCGCGAATCGAACCAGTGCGGATAGCGCCCGGTGTTGACCAGTTCGATGCCGACCGACTGCGGGTTGTAGCCGCGCGTGTGGTTCGCGACGCGCGTGACCGGCACGAATTGATGCACGCGGCCGTCGCGATCGATGTAGAAATGCCCGGAATTGCCGGTGCCCGATTCGGCATACAGCAGGCGCTCGCCATACTCGCGTGCGGTCGCCAGGTCCGGCAGTTCGGTGCAGTGAATCACGACCACGGTCACGGCTTCGCGCGAGCGCAGCGCCAACTGGTCGACATAGGGCAAGGGCCAGTCATGGACCGCGAGGTCGGTCATGTCACTTCGGGCGCGTCGGCTTGATGCCACGCGACTTGCTGCGCGTGATCACGTACACCGACGCGGGCGGTACGTTCCAGACCGTAAAGCCGGTGCGCCGCGCACTCAGGTGCAGTTCGCGCATCACATCGCGCTTGACCGGATTGGTCGGGCCGTAGGTGAACTGGATGAACCGGCCCTGCGGCGCGAGCACGCTGAAGGCCGCCTCGAGAATGCCGTGCTGCAGTTCCTGGCTCATCGACAACAGTCCGAGGCCGCTGACGATGGCATCGACCTCGCCCGGCTGCGCGAATTTCTCTCGCTCCACCACGCGCGCGGTCGAGAGCGCATCGGCGCAAACGATCTTCGTGCCGGGAAAGCGCTGGGTCAGGTGCAGGTGCAGCGATTCATTGAGTTCGAAGACCAGCAGGTTGTCGGGGGCGATGCCGCGGGCCAGCAGCGCTTCGGTGAACACGCCGGTGCCGCCGCCGAGTTCGATGACCTTGCCGGTCCCGTCCGGCAGCTGGCTGAGCATTTCCGCCGCCAGCTCCTTGCTGCTAGGCGACACGGCGGCCGTCGTCAGGGGTGCCTTCAGCCATTGCCGGAAAAACGTCCAGGCAATGGCCGCGTCGTCGCGGCGCTGGCGCAGGACACGCCCGATCTTGGTTCCGCGTAGCGGCATGCGTGAAATCCGTATGAACAGCGCCGGATGATACGGCGCGCGCGCTTCACTGCAAGCCGGAAACGACGACGCCCGGCATGAGCCGGGCGTCTGCAGACGAAAAGTCGACGGGATTACCAGCGGCGACCGTAATAGATGCTGGTGTCGTAGGCCATCTCCTCGACGCGGTCGTAGTACCCCGCGCTGCCGTAGTCCGAACGCTCGTAGCGTCCGTCGCGATAGCCATCCGAGTAACCGTTGTTGTAGCCCTGGGCATAGCCGCCGTTGCGGTGATGCACGTGATACGTGCGGTGCGACGAGCACCACGGATCACGGCGGCTGTAGCTGCGCGAGCCGTAATCGCGGTAGCGGGCATTGCCATAGTAGTTCTGGCGATAGGGCGCGGAACCGTAATAGCGGTTGCCGTGACCGTAGCCATAGCCGTGACGATCGCGATCGCGATAGTTCACCGACCAGCCATTGTTCCAGTTGCCACCGTGGACCGAGACACCCCAGTCGCCGGCCTGCACCGTCGAAGTCGAGGCGAACATCGCCGCCACACCCAGACCAACCACCGAAGCCAAGCGAGTCAAAACATTCATCGTGAGCACCTCCATAGGTGGCGCACACTTTGCGGCCACGAGCATGAATCGCTTCTGAAATCTCGCCGCACCCAAGCTGAACGAGCAAGGGTGTTGCCGCCGATTCAGCCGTTTCAGCGTCGACGGATCTCGAAGCAGTGGTGGATCTTGGCGTCGCGGGCGAAATCGACCGGAATGGTCGCGGGCGTGATGTCGCGGATGTCGAGGTCGACGAGTGCCTCGCGGTCGATCTTGAAACGACGGTTGTTGTTCGAGAACAGGATCAGACCGCCGGGGGCAAGTCGGGCGGCACAGGCGGTGAGCAAACGCACATGGTCGCGTTGCACATCGAAATCCTCGGCGCGCTTCGAGTTCGAAAAGGTCGGCGGATCGACATAGATCAGGTCATATTCGCCGCGATCGCGTTCGATCCACTCCATCGCATCGGACTGCACCAGCCGATCGGTCGAACGGCCCAGTCCGTTCAGGGCGAGGTTGCGTTCGGCCCAATCCAGATAGGTGTTCGATAGGTCGACGCTGGCCGTGCTCGCGGCGCCACCGGCACAGGCATAAACGGTGACCGCGCCGGTGTAGCAAAACAGATTCACGAAGCGCTTGCCGTGCGCAAGCTCGCGCACCTTGGCGCGCAGCGGGCGGTGGTCGAGGAACAGGCCGGTGTCGAGGTAGTCGAACAGGTTCACTTCGAACTTCAGCCCACCCTCGGTCACCGTCATCGCATGGCCGCGCTCGTCCTGGCGACCGTATTGTTCGAGCTTGCCGCGCTTCATGCGGGTCTTGATCGCGATCTTGTCGCGCGCCACGCCGAACACGTCACTGGCGATGCGTACCAGTTCACGCAGTCGCTTCTGGGCGATGTCCTCGGGAATGGTCTTTGGCGCCTGGTATTCCTGGATGTGCAGATGATCGACATAGACGTCGATCGCGGCCGCATAGTCCGGCAGATCGGCGTCGTAGGCGCGGAAACATTCGATGCCGTCGCGCTTCAGTTTCGGACGCAGGTGCTTGAGGTTCTTCTCGATGCGGTTGCGCAGGCCCAGCGCGGCGTCGCTCAGGGGTGCCTGCGGTTTCGGTTCGGGGCGGGCCGCGAACACTTCAAAGCGATACAGGGTGCAGGGCAGCGCGCCGTTGAACAGGGCATAGCGCTTGTCGGCCTTGAGCCCGACGGCATGTGCGAGCGACTCGTCGGACGTGATCATGGCCGCGCGCCAGCCACCGAACTCGCGCTTCAGCAATTCACCGAACGCGACATAGGCCGGAGCGGCCGCACGATTGTCTTCGAGGCGTTCGCCGTAGGGCGGATTGGTGATGACCAGGCCGGTCGTGAAGCCGTCCGGTCGATGGGTCTTGTCGAGTTCGTGATGATGCAGGCTCAGGAATCCGGAAATGCCCGCCTGCTGCGCATTCTGCTTGGCGGCGGCGAGGACGGTGCCATCGCGGTCGGACCCGAAATAGCGCGCGCTGTCGCGCTTGCGGCCGACACTGGCGCGCTGTTCCGCCTCGTCGAGCAGGGACTGCCACAATTGCGGCTGGTGGCCGCGCCAGCGCAGGAACCCGAAGTGGGTGCGCAGCAAGCCGGGTGCGACGTCGGCGGCCATCAATGCCCCCTCCACCAGCAAGGTGCCGGAACCGCACATCGGATCGACCAGGGCGCCGCCGTTTGCGGCGATTTCCGTCCAGCCGGCGCGCAGCAGCATCGCCGCGGCCAGGTTTTCCTTCAGCGGCGCGATGCCGGTGTTGCGACGGTAGCCGCGCTGGTGCAGCGGACCGCCGGACAGATCCAGCGAAATCTGTGCCATCGATCCGCGCACCAGCACGTGCACGCGCAAATCGGGTGTGTAGGTGTCGATGTTCGGGCGCTCGCCGCTGACCTCGCGCAGCCGATCCACGATCGCATCCTTCACGCGCTGCTGGGTGAACTGGGTGTTGCGCAAGCTGTCATTCACGCCGTGGGCATCGACGGCGATCGTGCCGTTCGCGGCGATGTGCTCCTCCCAGGCCATCGCATGGACGGCTTCATACAGGCGGTCGGCGCTGATCTCCTCGATCTTCAGCAGCGGCATCAGCACGCGACTGGCGAGTCGCGACCACAGGCAGGCGCGGTACGCCGTTGCGAGTTCGCCCTCGAAATGCACGCCGGCGATCGTCTGCTTGACCCCGGCGCCACCGAGTGCGGCGAGCTCGGTCGCAAGCAGTTCTTCCAGGCCCTTCGGGCAGGCGGCAAAGAACTGCATCAGCGCGGCAACCGGTCGAGAAAGTGCCCGAACCACGTGGCCGACTCGACGACGTGGTCGGTCAGTCGGTGGGCATCGTTCACCAGGTGGAGGGTTGCCCGTCGTGATTCCGCATAGTCGATGACGGCGCGCGACGGGATCAATTCATCGTCCCAGCCATGCACGATGGTGAGCGGCACCCGGGCGGCGTCGAATTTCGTGTCGTGGCCGCGCAGCTGCAGCGGCAACGCGAGCAGGAACAGACCCATGGCACTGACCTGCAACGAGGCGAGACCGCTGATAAAGGCGCCGAAACTCGACCCGGCCAGCACCAGCGGTCCTTGCACGGACTTGGCCACGTCGAGCAGGCGCGCCAGTCGCTGCGGCGCCGCTTCGAGCCCATGCGCCGCATCCAGATCGCGGTAGTCGGGTCGAATCGCGTGCCACCCGCGTTGCTCGGCCACCGCCGCCATTGCAGTGACCTTGGTCGCGTCCGGCCCGGACTCGAGTCCGTGGGAAAGGATGGTGGTGCCGATCATGCTCAATTGCTCCGTGTGCTCTGGCAAGCTTAGCCGGATGCCCCACGCCGCCGCCAAAGCCGACACGCGCCCGCTCGCGATTTTCCTGATGGGACCGACTGCGTCGGGCAAGACCGCGTTGGCACTGGAACTGGCCGATAGCGGTCGTTTCGGCCTGATCAGCGTCGATTCGGCCCTGGTCTATCGCGGGCTCGACATCGGCAGCGCGAAGCCCGATGCGGCGACGTTGGCCAAGTATCCGCACGCGCTCATCGATTTGCTCGATCCTGAACAGGCGTATTCGGCGGCCGAGTTCTGTCGCGACGCGCGCACCGCGATGGACGCGATCGCTGCACGCGGAAAGATCCCCTTGCTGGTCGGCGGCACCGGCCTGTATTTCCGTGCGCTTGGACGCGGGTTGTCGGACTTGCCTCAGGCCGAACCGGCCTTGCGCGCCCAGATCGAAGCGGAGGCAGCCGAACGCGGCTGGACCGCAATGCACGCCGAACTGAGCCAATACGACGCCGTGGCCGGCGCGCGCATCCACCCGAACGACCCGCAGCGCATCGGGCGGGCGCTGGAGGTGATCCGCCTGACTGGGCAACCATTGTCGGCATTGCAGGGCAGGGCGCAGGTCGATCTGCCGTATCGCATCCTCAAGTTGGCGCTGTTGCCGGAGCGCGCCGTTCTGCACGCACGCATCGCCGAACGCTTCGACCTGATGCTGGCCGCCGGCTTCCTCGACGAGGTGCGCGCCCTCGTGCAAAGGCCCGGGTTGCATCCGCAATTGCCGTCGATGCGCTGCGTCGGTTATCGACAGGCCTGGCAGCACTTGCGGGGCGAGATCGATGCCGAGACCTTCCGTCGCACCGGTATCGAGGCGAGTCGGCAACTGGCCAAGCGGCAGATCACCTGGATCCGTTCCGAACACGATGTGTTCGTCCGTGATCCCCTCGACGCAGATCGGTTGTCGGATGCCAAGTTATTGATCGAAAAGGCAATCGGCTAGTTTATGGGTCATCAGTCACGGCTTCGGACGGGCTTGAATCCGGCCGCCGCGGCCGCAGAACCGTTACACTGATCGCACTTTACGGACCGCCTCGTGTCTCACGTGGCCGGTCGGCGCACCGCCAGCGTGGTGGTTGCGCGGCATTCTTGGTCGTACCCCCGGGAGCACAACATGTCCAAAGCCCAATCCCTGCAAGACCCTTTTCTCAACGCCCTGCGCCGTGAACGCATTCCGGTATCGATCTACCTGGTCAACGGGATCAAGCTCCAGGGCACGGTCGAATCCTTCGACCAGTTCGTGGTCCTGCTGCGCAATACCGTCAGCCAGATGGTCTACAAGCATGCGATCTCGACCGTCGTTCCGGCACGCAACGTCAAGGTCGGCGATGGCCCGCATGGCCATGAACATCACGAGCCGGCCGTCGAAGGCTGATCCGGAACACTGAGCCCACTTGGACTTCTTCGGTCGCAGCAAAGGCGGTGAACGGGCCCTGCTCGTTCAGCCGCATCCCCCCGGTCGCCTGGATCCCGAAGCGCTGACCGAGTTCACCGAACTCGCACGTTCGGCCGGGGCGGACATCGTCGACACGCTGACGGCACGCGTCGATGCGCCCAACTCTCGCTTCTATCTCGGCACCGGCAAGGTCGAGCAGCTGCGCGAACTCAAGGAAGCGCATGGCGCCGACCTGATTCTGGTCAACGCGGCCCTGAGCCCGGTACAGGAACGCAATCTCGAAAAGGCGTTGAGCGCACGCGTGGTCGATCGCACCGGCCTGATTCTCGACATTTTCGCCAGCCGCGCCCGCACCCATGAAGGCAAACTGCAGGTCGAGCTGGCCCAGCTCAAGCATCTGTCGACCCGGCTGGTCCGCGGCTGGACCCATCTCGAACGCCAGCGTGGCGGTGCCATCGGCCTGCGCGGACCGGGCGAAACCCAGCTCGAACTCGATCGACGCATGATCGCGAATCGGGTCAAGGCGCTGGAATCGCGGCTCGACAAGGTCGAGGTGCAGCGCGCACAGGCGCGTCGCAAGCGCGAGCGCGGCGATCTGCCGATCGTGACCCTGGTCGGCTATACCAATGCCGGCAAGTCGACGTTGTTCAATGCCATCACTGGTGCCGGAGTCTTTGCGGCCGACCAGTTGTTCGCGACGCTGGATCCGACCCTGCGCAAACTCGACGGACTCGCCAGTGGTCCGGCGATCCTCGCCGATACCGTCGGCTTCGTGCGCGACCTGCCCCATGATCTGGTCGCCGCGTTCCGGTCGACCTTGTCGGAAGTCAAGACCGCGGACTTGCTGCTGCATGTGGTCGATGCCTCCGACCCGAATCGCAACGAGCGGATCGATCAGGTCAATGCCGTGCTCGCCGAGATCGATGCCGGCGACGTGCCGCAATTGCTGGTGTTCAACAAGATCGACCGGGTGCCGGACCTGCAGCCACGTCGCGAGCGGGTCGACGATGCCGGCCATGAGCGCGTGTTCGTGAGCGCGATCGAAGGTCTCGGGCTGGCGCTGTTGCGCGAGGCCATCGGCGAACGCTTTGCCGGTACGCGCGTGTGCCAGTCGATCGTGCTTGGCCACGATCAGGCGCGTCTGCGCGCCCGCTTGTTCGCGGCGGGCGTGGTCGCCAGCGAGCACGCGGATGACAGCGGCTGGCGGATCGACATCGATGCACCGCGTGCGGCGATCGAACCCTTGTTCGGATTGACCGATGGCGACGGCGCCCGTCTGCGCGGGCACTTGAACCTGCCGCAGCCGGAACCCATCTGAATCAATCGCGACGTGTGCGGTGCGGAACGGGATTTTGTGCTGGCCTTGACCGGCGCTTCCCCTACAATGCCGCGCCGATTTTGGTGAACCCTGGAGCGCTGCCGACGTGGCGGCGCGGAGCTGGACATGGCCTGGAACGAACCTGGCAACAACAAGAAGCCCCGCGACCCTTGGCAGGATGGCGAGAACCGCGACCTTGACGCGGCGCTGAAGCAGATCAAGGACCGATTCGGACGCTTCTTCGGTGGTGGCGGTGGCGTGGGGTTCCCCGGCCCGCTGCTGATCGTGCTTGGCGTGCTCGGAGCATGGTTCGCCGTGGATTCGTGGCAGACGATCGACGAGCGCGAGCGCGGCGTCGTGCTGCGCTTCGGCAAGTTCGAGCGCGTCATGGGATCCGGCCTGAACATGAAGTGGCCGCGTCCGATCGAAACCGTCGAGATCGTCGAGACCACGCGGGTGCGCTCGGATTCCGCCGAAGTGCGCATGCTGACCAAGGATGAAGCCCTGGTCATGGTCGACTTCAACGTCCAGTACACCGCCAGCGATCCCTATCTGTTCCTCTACGGCGGTCGTGCGCCCGAGGACACGCTGCGTCAGACCACGGAAAGTGCGATCCGCCAGGTGATCGGCGCATCGACGCTGGACGACGTGTTCAGCGAAAAGCGCACCGGGCTGGCGAACACGGCAAAAGAGGAATTGCAGAAGACGCTGGAGCGCTACAGCACCGGCATCATCGTGACCGAGCTGAATTTCCAGAATCTGCGTCCGCCGGCGGAAGTGAAAGAGGCATTCGACGATGCCATCGCCGCGCGCGAGGACAACCAGCGCATCAAGAACGAGGCCGAGGCCTATGCGCAGAAGATCGTGCCGGAGGCGCGCGGTCTGGCCGAACGCAACAAGTCCCTGGCGGAGGGCGAGCGCCAGAGCGCGATCGCCAAGGCGACGGGTGAATCGGCACGCTTCAGCCTGCTCGTGGCGCAGTACCAGAAGGCGCCGCAGGTCACGCGCAAGCGCCTGTTCCTGGAAACAATGCAGGACGTGCTGTCGCGCAACCCGAAGGTGATGGTCGATGCCGGCGGAGGCAACAACGTCATGGTGCTGCCCCTCGACAAGTTGATGCAGAACGTGGTTCTGCCGGTACTGCCGGCCTTGCGCGAGGATGGCGCCGGCGCCGCCGTGACCGCGACTGCGCGTGCGGTCGCGCCCGAGCGCGAGGCCTTTGATCCAGCGCGTGTTGCACGGGAGCCGCGGCAATGAAGAATGTCGTCCTGATTCTGGTCGTCATCGCCGCGATCCTGGTCGGCAATTCGGCCTTCGTCGTGCGCGAGAACGAACGTGCTGTCCTGCTGCAGTTCGGCCGCGTGCTGCGTTCCGACTATGCCCCTGGCTTGCACTGGAAGTTGCCGGGCTTGCAGAACGTGCGCAAGTTCGAGCGCCGCATCGTCACGCTCGACAAGGAGCCGCAGCGCTATCTCACGTCGGAGCGCAAGGACGTGCTGGTCGACTTCTTCGTGAAGTGGAAGATCAAGGACGTGGCGAGCTTCTACACCGCCTCGTCGGGTGACGAACGCCTGGCCGAGAGTCGTCTCGATTCGACCACCCGCAATGCGCTCGGCAAGGAAATCGTCAAGCGCACCTTGCAGGAAGTCGTCGCGGATCAGCGTTCGGAACTGATGGAAGATCTGCGCAAGGACATCAGCAAGGCGGTCGAGGAGCTTGGCATCGAGGTCGTCGACCTGCGCGTGATGCGGATCGACCTGCCCGATGAGGTCAGCCAGAAGGTCTTCGACCGCATGACGTCCGAACGCAAGGCCGTTGCGAACAAGCTGCGCTCTCAGGGCACCGAGGCCGCCGAGAAGATCCGCGCCAACGCCGAACGCGATGCGCAGATCGCGCTGGCCGAGGCGCAGCGCGACGCGCAGCGCTTGCGCGGCGAAGGCGATGCCGAAGCCGCCAAGATCTATGCCGAGGCTTACAATCGCGATCCAGAATTTTATGCCTTCTGGCGCAGCCTCGAGGCCTACCGCGCGGCGTTTGCCGAACCGGGCTCGATCCTCGTCCTCGATCCGAAGTCGGAGTTCTTCCAGTACTTCGGCGAAGGCGGAAAGCCGTGAGTGAAGGCAGTCTGGGCGACACCCTGTGGGTCGCCGGCTGCCTCGTGTTCGTGTTCGAAGGCTTGATGCTCGCGGCCATGCCGGCGGGCTGGCAGAAGATGATGAGCCAAATGGCGACGCTTGATCCGGCGCGTTTGCGCTGGATCGGCGTCGGCGCGATGCTGGTCGGGCTGATCGGCATCAAGCTGCTGGCACACTGAATTTCTAAAATCTCGGGGATACCGCAATGGGCAAGTCGGTCGTCATTCTCGGCGCGCAATGGGGCGACGAAGGCAAGGGCAAGATCGTCGACCTGTTGACCGAACAGGTCGGCGCGGTCGCGCGTTTCCAGGGCGGCCACAATGCCGGGCATACCCTGGTCATCGGCGGCAAGAAGACGGTGTTGCACCTGATTCCGTCCGGCATCCTGCGCGACGATGCGCTGTGCCTGATCGGCAATGGTGTGGTGCTGTCGCCGGCGGCCTTGCAGACCGAAATCGCGGAACTCGAAGCGCAGGGTGTGGACGTGCGTCCGCGCCTGAAGATCTCGCCGGCGACGCCGCTGATCATGCCGTATCACATCGCCGTCGATCAGGCCCGCGAGAAGGCGTCCGGCGCGAAAGCGATCGGCACGACCGGTCGCGGCATCGGTCCCGCCTACGAGGACAAGGTGGCGCGTCGCGGCATCCGTGTCGCCGACCTGTTCTATCCGGACCAGCTCGCGGAAAAGCTCAAGGCCGCCTGCGAATATCACAACTTCGTGCTGGAGCACTGGCTCAAGGCCGACACCGTCGATTTCGCCAAGGTCCTGGCGGACGCGCTCGCGTTCGGCGAATACGTGAAGCCGATGGTCGACGACGTCTCGACCTTGCTCGTCGACTTGCGCAAGGCCGGCAAGCGCATCCTGTTCGAGGGGGCGCAGGGTTCGCTGCTCGATATCGACCATGGCACCTATCCCTACGTCACCTCCAGCAACACGACGGTTGGCGGCGCACTGGCCGGCTGCGGCGTCGGCGCCGATGCGATCGACTATGTGCTCGGCATCTGCAAGGCGTATGCGACGCGCGTTGGCGGTGGTCCGTTCCCGACCGAACTGAACGATGCCGTCGGCGAGGGACTACGTGCCCGCGGCCACGAATTCGGCGCGACCACCGGACGTCCGCGCCGCTGCGGCTGGATCGACCTGGTCGCGTTGCGTCGCGCCGTGCAGGTGAACGGCATCAACGGCCTCGCCATCACCAAGCTCGACGTGCTCGACGGCATGCCGACGATCAAGGTCTGCATCGCCTACGAATATCGCGGCAAGCAACGCACGCTGGCGCCGCTCGATGCCGCTGGCTGGGACGAGTGCAAGCCGGTCTATCTCGAATTCCCGGGCTGGTCGGAACCAACCCAGGGCATCCGCGAGTTCAGCAAGTTGCCACCGGCCGCCCGTGCCTATTTGCGTGCAGTCGAGGAATTGGCCGAATGCCACATCGCGCTGGTCGCGACGGGCGCCGACCGCGATGACACCATCATATTGCGCGATCCCTTCGCGTAAGGCTCAGGCTTGTTCGGCGAGGCGTGCGAGCGCCTCGCCATCCAGTCGGCACACGCGCCAGTCATCGAGCACGCGTGCGCCGAGGGATTGGTAGAAGCCGATGGCAGGAGCGTTCCAGTCCAGCACCGACCATTCGAAACGTGCGCAGCCGCGTTCCACGGCGAGCGCCGCGAGATGCGCGAGCAGACGCTTGCCGATGCCGAAGCCCCGGTATTCCGGACGCACGAACAGGTCTTCCAGATACAGGCCGCGACGGCCGCGAAAAGTCGAGAAGTTGTGGAAGAACAGCGCGAAGCCGGCGGCGCGGCCGTCGTGTTCGGCAATCACGACTTCGGCCTGCGCGCGCTCGCCGAACAGGGTCGCATCCAGCATCGCGGCGTCGCAGACCACCTGATCGAGCAACTTTTCGTATTCGGCCAGGTCGCGGATGAAACCGAGGATCAGGGGCACATCGGCACGCGTTGCGGCACGCAGCGTCGTCGTCATCGGCAACTCCATCGGGCGGACACGAAGTATCGCGTTACACTGCGGCGACGGCTACCGGAGTTCCGATCATGACCATTTGTCCTGTTGCATTGGCCGTCGGCTGCAAGCGTTGCCCGATCTTCGCGGTCTGTCCGGCGAAATCGATCATCGGCGACCAGCCAGCAACGGCTGAGGCCGAACCGGCGGCCAAGGCCGCATCCAAGCCGTCGGCCAAGCGCAAGGCGCGCAAGTCGAAGCGCTGATCGATCAGGGGGCGTCGTCGTCGCTGGGCGCGACGGTGGCGCGCGCGATGCGATCGTGGATCGCGAGCCATTCGGGTTGATCCGGTGGCGTCTCGATCAGCAAGCGTTCGGCGCCTTCGGCATCGAGACTTCGCAGCGCCGCGTAAAGGTGGCGTGCGTATTGGGCCGGATCATTCGGCATGATCAGGCCATGCACCCCATTCGGCAGGTGTCGCAGTGCCAGCACGCGTATCGTTTCGCCGCTGCCGAGCGCCTGGTGGATCAGGGTATCGAGCCGCTCGGTCGGCACCCGTTCCGCGGGCGTGTCGGGTGCGTAGTGACTCGCGAGCGAACCGGAGACGCGCGGACTGGCCTGCTGCGCACCGATCGTGACCGGAACGCCCAGCACCTGCGCGATCGCATCGGCGCCGATCTGTCCGGGGCGCAGGATGCGGGGCATCTCGCCGCTCACGTCGACGATCGTCGATTCGATGCCGACCTTGCACGGTCCGCCATCAAGCACGACCGGCACGGCATCGGCGAATTCATCGCGTACATGCTGGGCGGTGGTCGGGCTGACATGGCCGAAACGGTTGGCCGAAGGTGCGGCCAAACCACCACCGAAGGCCTGCAACAGCGCGAGTGCGACCGGATGGTTCGGCACGCGCAGCCCGATCGTGTCCTGCCCGCCGGTGACCACATCGAGCACGTGCGCTGCGCGTTTCAGGATCATCGTCAACGGACCGGGCCAGAACGCCGCGGCCAGCCGACGCGCGATCTCCGGTACGTCGCGGGCCCAGTCGTCGATCCGGGCCGCATCGTGCACGTGCACGATCAGCGGATGGTCCGCCGGTCGGCCCTTGGTCGCAAAGATGCGACGAACGGCCTCGGCATTGCCGGCATCGCCGGCGAGGCCGTAGACCGTTTCCGTCGGCAATCCGACGACTTCTCCGCGGCGCAGTGCCGCGCAGGCGTCGGCGAGTTCGGCTGCGGAAACGAGTTTCAGGTCGGTCATCGTGCAAGCGTAGCGGGCGCAGCCCTCGCCGGCATGAATTTCAGAAGCTGCGCCGCAATTCGATTCGCCAAAGATCGCCGCCGGTATCGTCGGTCTGATTAATCATTGCGGAAGCGGCATGGACGCTGTCGCCATGCAACCATTCCAGGCCCGCACGCCAGTTGCCGGCGAATCCGTGCAGGAGCGACAGCGTCAGCGTATGTCCGTCGTCGCTGTTGTCCTCGGCGACGGCATCGCGATCGATGATCTCGTAACGCTCGATGCGGGCCGACCAGCGCCAGTCGTCATCGGGCGCCCAGCTGGCCAGCAGATAGGCGGCCGAAAAATCGAGGTCGACGTGCGGACCCGTGCGCAGTCCCATGCCGCTGTCGCCGTCGATCCACTCCCCCGCCAGCATCCAGTGCTCGCCGGGTTGCCATTCGCCGCCCAGCAAGGCGTAACGCGTGCGCCAGGCGTATTCGCCGCGATGCAGGCCACGGTCGCCGCGGTTGTCGCTGACCGTCGCCAACACGCGGAACCGATGCGGATCGCCATACCGGGCGCGCCACGCATACCCGGTGCGGCCATCGAGATCGGGCCCGAACGGCTTGGTGCCGTCGTCGCGCTGATGACCGAAGGCGCCGTCGTCGGACAGCGAGTCCAGGGCCGGCAGCGGCAGCACCTCGCCGAGCACGCTCAGCCGGTCATGCTGGGCAAATCCGCGCCAGGCCAGCAGTGCGCCGCTGCTGTCGTTGCCGATGACACCCGTTGCGGCCAACTCCCATTCGCGTGCGGACTCGGCCGGGCTGCGCCAGCTCAGATCGAGGCCGATCGGGCGAGCTTCCTCAGCGATCCAGCTGTTCAGCGCCGACAGGCCGAGCGTGTAGCGCGATTGCCACAAGGGATCGACCGCCTCGCGCGATGTCGGGAGAAAAAACTGGCCGGCCCGCAGTCGCAGGCGCTGGTCGTTGCCGAAGAACATGGTGCGCTCGGCATAGGCCTCGACCAGGCCGGCGTGCTCGCCGCGCCCCGCGGCGTCGCCGCGTACCAGGGCTTGCGCAAACAGACGCCATTCCAGACTCGGCTCCCACAGGAGGGCGAACTGCGCCTCGATGTCGATCGACGCATCGTCTTCGTCCGCCAGGTATCGGCCCCATCCACCCTCGTGCCAGGAGGTCGGTGCATCGCTGGCCGACACGCCGGCGCGTGCGAAGCCGAACACCTGCGGGGTTTCCGCCTGCACGGCGGCGCTGGTCATCAACACCATCAACGCCATCACGCGTCCGCCGGTCCTGTGCATGGGGTGACCTCGTCGTTGTTCGAATCGGGGAAAGACCGGCTGGTCGCACCGTACCTGACAGGCGAGAATCACGCCATGAAGCCCGCCGACCGCCATGAACTGTTCCGCCGCCTGCACGAACTGAACCCGCATCCGACCACGGAGCTGATCTACACGACCCCGTTCGAGCTGCTGATTGCCGTCATCCTGTCGGCGCAGGCCACCGATGTCGGGGTCAACAAGGCGACGCGCCGGCTGTATCCGGTGGCCAATACGGCCGAAGCGATCCTGGCGCTCGGCGAAGCGGGGCTGAAGCGATACATCAGCAGCATCGGGTTGTTCAATGCCAAGGCGAAGAACGTGATCGCGACCTGTCGCATCCTTGTCGAGCAATACGGCGGCGCGGTGCCACGTGAGCGCACAGCGCTGGAAGCCTTGCCTGGGGTCGGTCGCAAGACCGCGAACGTGGTGCTGAACACGGCGTTCGGCGAAGCGACGATGGCCGTGGACACGCATATCTTCCGGGTTGCAAATCGCACCGGGCTGGCGAAGGGCAAGACCCCGCTCGCGGTCGAGAAGGGCTTGCTCAAGCATGTTCCGACGGAATTCCTGAAGGACGCGCATCATTGGCTGATCCTGCATGGCCGCTATGTCTGCAAGGCACTCAAGCCGCAGTGTCCGACCTGCGTGATCCGCGATCTGTGCGGTTTCCGGTCGAAGACGCCGGGCGTTCCGCGATGACCCTGACGAACGACAGGGCCTGACGTTTGTAAGGGATCGGTTGCGATGGCGGTCTGGTTGCGCGACCGGTGACCTCGTGCAGTTGTCGTGCACGGGCGACCGGCGTAAGTTCGGCCGGGCTCGGCGTCGCATCCTGCGACCCTGCATCCGGTGCCGCGGCAGCGGCGGCGTGGGCGGGCGTATCCCGTCTTGATCAGACAATGTGGAGAGTTTCATGTCCAAGAAAGTCATCAATTCCCTGACGGTTGCGGTCGGTGCGGCGCTGCTCGGTTCGGTCGCTGTGGCGAATGCCGGCGACTTGTTCCGGGTGAATGACCTCGGCTTCGGCTACCAGATCGCCGGCGAAGAAGCCGCCGAAGGCAAGTGTGGCGAAGGCAAGTGCGGCGACAAGAAGGCCGAGGGTTCCTGCGGCGGTGACAAGGCCAAGGCCGAGGGCAAGTGTGGCGAAGGCATGAAGGCCGACGGCGAAGGCAAGTGCGGCGAGGGCAAGTGCGGCGAAGGCATGAAGGCCGACGGCGAAGGCAAATGCGGCGAAGGCAAGTGTGGTGAAGGCAAGTGCGGCGACGACAAGAAGGCCGATGGCATGAAGGCCGACGGTGAAGGCAAGTGTGGCGAGGGCAAGTGCGGCGAGAAGAAGGCCGAAGAAGCCGCCAAGGTAGAAGCGCCGAAGCAGTAAGCCGATGAACGCCAGCCTCTCGACATCAGCGCTGGCGCCGGTCGCGGGTGCTGGATTGGGCCTGCGGCGTGGCCTGCTCACGCCGCTGGAATCCGTGCAGGCGGGCGCGATCGACTTCATGGAAGTCGCGCCCGAGAACTGGATCGGTGTCGGCGGTCGTCTTGGCCGCCGCTTCCGCAGCCTCACCGAGCGTTACCCGTTTTCGGCGCATGGCTTGTCGTTGTCGATCGGCGGTCCGGAACTGCTGGACGAAACCTTTCTGCTGAAACTGCGCCGTTTTCTCGATGAACACGGCATCGCCAGTTACAGCGAGCACCTGAGCTACTGCAGCGACCACGGTCACTTGTACGACCTGATGCCGATGCCATTCACCAGGGCTGCGGTGCACCACTGCGCCGCGCGCATCCGCCAGGTGCAGGACGTGCTCGGGCGCCGCATTGCGATCGAGAACGTGTCCTTCTACACGCCGCTCGCCGGCGAGATGAGCGAACGCGAATTCGTGTGCGCCGTGCTGGAAGCAGCCGACTGCGACCTGCTACTCGACGTCAACAACGTCCACGTCAACAGCGTCAACCATCGCTACGACCCAGTCGAGTTCATCCGCGCGATGCCGGCCGAGCGCGTCAGCCAGTTCCATGTCGCCGGGCACTACGACGAGGCGCCGGACCTGATCGTCGACACCCATGGCGCGGCAATCATCGCGCCGGTCTTCGCCTTGCTGGCCGAGGCCTATCGCTGCTTCGGCGCGAAGCCGACCCTGCTGGAACGCGACTTCAACTTCCCGCCGATCGGCGAGCTAGTCGCAGAACTGGATCACATCCGCAGCTTGCAGGCGCAGGCGACCAGGACCACCGCCGTGATGCGCGCCCATGTCGCTTGATGCGGAAGCCACGCTTGCGTTGCAACGCGAATTCGCGCGCCACTTGCGTGACCCCGAACTGTTTCCGCCGCCGGATGGCCTCGAAGAACGGCGCCTGAAGATCTATCGCGAGTTGTTCTACAACAACATCGAAGGTCTGCTCGCGACCAATTTTCCGGTGATCCGCAAGTTGCTGGGTGACGCCCGCTGGCACCGCCTGGTGCGCGACTTCTATCGCGAACACGCGTCGCACACGCCGCTGTTCACCGAGATCGGGCGCGAGTTCCAGCGTTATCTCGAGACGCGCGTCGATGCCGGCCGCGGTGATCCGCCGTTCCTGACCGAACTCGCGCACTACGAATGGGTGGAGCTCGCCTTGTCGCTGGATGAGCGCGATGTCGACGACACGGAACACGACGCCGATGGTGATGTCGTGGCCGCGGCGCCGGTGTTGTCGGTGCTGGCCTGGCGGTTCAGTTATTGCTGGCCGGTGCATCGGCTCGGTGCCGAGTACCAGCCGACGCAGGCACCGCAGCAGCCGACGCATCTCGTCATTGTGCGCAATCGTCGCGACGAGATCTCCTTCCTTGAATTGAGTCCGCTCGCGAACGTGCTGCTCGATCTGCTGAAAGAACACGCGGGCGTGCCCGGTCTGTCGCTGGCAGAGGCATTGGCCGACGCGTTGCCGCAGTATCCACGCGCGCAGATCGTCGAGGGTGCCTGCCACAGCCTGCGCGAGTTCCGGCAACGCGACATCGTGCTCGGTACCTTCATCGATACCTGACGCCACGCGCGTCGCAAGGGGAACATCATGCTCAGCCTCTCCCGTCTCGTCGACCTGTGGAGCGATCTCGTCGCGCGCCTGCGTGCCATCGGCGAAATCGTGCCGCGCCTGATCCTGCGTCTGATCATGGGCTGGGAATTCTTCGAAGCCGGACGCGAGAAGCTGCACGGGGAGAACTGGTTCGCCGACATCCAGTCGAGTTTTCCGTATCCGTTCAATGTGGTGCCTGCGAATCTCAGCTGGAACATCGCGACCGGGTTCGAACTGGCCGGCGCGGTCGCGTTGTGGATCGGCTTCGGCACGCGCTTCTTCGCGTTCAGTCTGCTGGTGCTGACCTTCGTCGCCACCGCGGCCGTGCATTGGCCAGACATGTGGTCGATGTGGAGCGACCTGCTGAAGGGCTACGCGATCTCCGACAAGGGTCATGGCAACTTCAAGCTGCCCTTGCTGTTCGTCGTGATGCTGCTGCCACTGATCTTCAATGGCCCCGGCAAGCTCAGCGTCGATCACCTCGTGGCCAAATGGTTCGGCGCCGAAACCTGGCCACAACCCAACAACGACCTCTACGCCTGGTCCCTCGCCTCAGTCGTGTTCGGCATCCCCTTCCTGTTCCTGATCCCGAGCTTCGGCTTCGTGCTGCTCGGCCTCGCGCTGCTGCTTGGTTCTGTTGGCTGAGCGGCCTCGTGTTCCTGATCTTTGGGCTGATCGAGACCCTGGCCCTTTCCTCTTTTTTTTTTTTTCGGCGCTTTTTTTGTCTTTGGGGTTGTGGTCGCCGGCCCCCCCCGCCGCCCCCGGGGGGGGGCCGGGACCCCCCCCCCCCGCCCCCCCCCCGCGCCCCGGGGGGGGCGGGGGGGGCGGGCCGCGGGGCGCCGCGGGGGGGGGGCCGGGGGGGGACCGGGGGGGGGGGGGGCGGGGGGCCCCCCCGGGGGCCGGCGGGGGGGGGGGCCCCGGCGGGCCCGCGCGCCCCGCCCGGTTTGCTTCCCCGCGCCGCCGTTGGCGTTCCGTCCCGCTTCGCGCGCAGGCGTTCGTCGCGTTCGGCGTCGTCGCGTTGCAGGCGGAACTGACGGAATTCGTAACGGGCGCGGGATGCGTCGGCTTCGCGGGTGGCATCGCGGTGCGCGGGCGCGGGGACGAGGTCGATGCAGTCGACGGGGCAGGGCGGCAGGCAGAGTTCGCAGCCGGTGCAGCGGTCGGCGATGACGGTGTGGATGCGCTTGCTGGCGCCGACGATGGCGTCGACCGGGCAGGCCAGGATGCATTTGACGCAGCCGATGCATTCATCCTCTCGGATGACGGCGAGGCGCATCGGCGCTTCTTCTCCGCAGTCGGGATCGAGCGGCAATTCGGCGCGATCCAGCAACGTGGCGAGTGCACGGATGCCCGCCGCGCCACCCGGCGGGCAACGATTGATCCCGGCTTCGCCCTCGGCGATCGCTTCGGCATAGGGCCTGCATGCCGGATAGCCGCAGCGCGTGCATTGCGTCTGCGGCAGAAGGGCATCGATACGGGCGATCAGGCCGGGTTCGCTCATGGCCCGATTATCGATGCGACGGTCCGCAAAGTCATGACTCGGGGTGCTTAAACCTTTCTGCGCCTGCGTACATCAGATGCGCCATGATGTTCGCCATCAATCCACTGCCGACCGCTTCCGTGCCCAACGCGCTGCCCGCGGACACCGCTGATCACGCACTCGTCCGCGCAGCGGCCGAGGGTGACCGGCATGCCTTCGAGCGCCTGTACCGTCGGCATTCGGCGCGCGTGTTTGCGGTGATCCTCCGCCTGCAGGGCGGTGATCGTGCCCGTGCCGAAGACTTGACCCAGGATGCCTTCGTGCGCGTCTGGCAGAAACTGCCGGAATTCCGCTTCGAGAGTGCGTTCTCGACCTGGCTGCATCGACTGGCGGTGAACACGGCGCTGATGGCCTTGCGTTCGGCGCGCGGCGAACCCGGTGCGGACGAGGACGTGGACGATCCCGGATTCCACCTTGCCGACACCCTGGCGCGCTCGCCCGAACTTGGCATCGACCTCGACAAGGTCATCGCGAGGTTGCCGCCGCGCGCACGCGCCGTGCTCGTGCTGCACGACGTTGAAGGCTGGAAGCACGAAGAAATTTCCGGCGAGCTTGGCATGGCCGTCGGTTCATCCAAGGCGCAGCTGCATCGCGCCCGCAATCTCATCAAGCAATGGCTCGGAGGTCCCCATGGACGAGCTTGAATATCGACGTCTGCTGAAGACGCTGCCGCCTGCGATCGAGCCCGATCGTGACCTGTTTCCAGGCATCGCCGCACGACTCGATGCGCGACCGGCGAACGGACGCCGTCATGCGCGTGGTGTGTTCCCTTTCGCCGCTGCGGCCGGGTTCGCCGCCGTAGCGATCGTTGCCGGGTGGCTGGCTTTGCAGCGTGGACCGATGGCCGACACTGCGATGGTCGCGCAGCAGCCCCCCACGGTGTTGCGCGAGGCGCGCGCCCTGCGGGCCGAGTACAACGCAGCCCTGATGGCGGGAACGTCAAACCAGTGGACGCAACTGCGCGAACAGGCCGATCCACGTCTGGTCGCGGCCTGGACCGAACTCGATACCGCCGAAGCCGAAATCACGGCCGCACTCGAACAGGATCCGGATGCGCGATTCCTGCTGAACCGATTGCGCCAGGTTCAGGACCAGCGCCTGCACCTCACCCAGAAAGCACTTTCCGCATGAACATGACGATGGAGTTTCCGATGAAGTCCCTGATCCAACCCAATCTGCTCGCCATCGCGCTGCTCGCCGCGCTGTCCACGCCGGCGTTCGCCGCCAGTCCGATTGCCGAGACCGTGGCGCCACTCGATGCGCGCGGCACCCTGGAAGCGTCCAACGTGCGTGGACGCATCAGCGTCACCGCCTGGGATCGCAATGAAGTGAGCTGGAGCGGCGCGCTCGCCGCTGGCGCCAAGCTCGTCGTCGAGAAAAGCGCCAGCCGCATTTCGCTCAGTGTCGAATCCGAAGAAGGCGGCAGCTGGATCGGCTGGAACAAGGGGCCGCGCGAGGACAGCGTGCTGGTGATCAAGGTGCCGGCGAGTGCGTCGCTGGATCTGTCGGCGGTCAGCGCCAACATCGACGTGACGGCGATGCGCGGTTCGGCCTCGATCGAAGCCGAATCCGTCAGCGGCGAAGTGGTGCTGCATGGATCAAGCACCGACAAGCTGGAGATTTCCAGCGTTTCCGGTGACGTGACGTTCGACGGCCAGGCCGGCCGCGTCGACGCGGAAACCGTCAGCGGTGACCTGCGGATCAACGGTGCCTCTGGCGACGTGTCGGTCGAGACCGTCTCTGGCAGCGCCATCGTGCACGCGCAGACGGTCCAGGAATTCGAAGGCTCGTCGGTGTCCGGCGACATCGATTTCGAAGGTGCCTTGGCGGCTGATGGCCGCATGGATGTCGAGAGCATGAGCGGCGATGTCAGCATCACCCTGCCGGCCGATACCAGTGGCCGCGTCTCGGTCGAATCGTTCAGCGGCGATCTCGACAACGATTTCGGACTAGCGGTCGAGAAGGAAGATGGTCCGGGGTCGACCATGCATGGCAAGCTCGGCAGCGGCAGTGCCAGCATCGAGATCGAGTCGTTCAGCGGCGATGTCGATCTGCGCAAGCGCTGAGTTGCCGGGTCCGGAATGCAAAGCGCCCGCCGATGGCGGGCGCTTCATTGTGGTGCGAACAGATCAGAGATCCTGCTTGTAGCGCACGTAGGGTGTGCGTGCCGAGGTTTCGCTGATCGTGCGTTCGGCCGGCGAGGGTTCGTCGGAATCGGTCTTGCTCACGACATTGCGCGCACCCACGGTCAACTCGCCGCGCCACGGCGTACGCCAGGACACACCGATGTCGACACCGCTCCAGTAGCGATTCGGGTAGCCCGGCTGTTCGTTCAGGCGATTCATGCGGCCGGTGACATTGCCGCTGAACGAACCGTAGTTCATGCCGACATCGAGCATCGCCTGCTGCAGATCGAGCACGGGCGTCGCGCTGCCGCTGCGCAGGCGCAGCTGATGCAGGGCGGCATTCAGTTGCACCGCGGATTCTGCCGTCAGTCGCCACTGCGAGTTCAGGCCCAGGCCCTGGCTTTCGCCGCTCAGCCCGGGCAACAGGGGGAGTGTTCCGAAGCCGGGAGACAGGCTGAGGTCCTGTGTCGCGACGTAAGGGGTATTCAGGCGTTCACCCGGGCTCGGCAGCAGCCAGGAGAAGCCGTAAGCCAGCGAGAGATCGAAGCGGTCGCCCCGCCATTGTGCACCCGTGCCTGCGGTCGCGATGCGTCCCGGCAATTCCAGTTGCAGCGTGCCTTGCATCAGGCAATCACGACCGAATGCACCGATGCGCAGCAGACCCGAGGCTTCCGCGCACCAAGGCAAGGTGGTGAGTGAATCGCTGTGGGCAGCGTCGCTGCCGATTCCGGCACTGAGGCTGATGCGGCCGGCATTGTCGAAGGTCACGCCACTCGCGTTCGTCGGTTCGCCGGGATTCGTCAACGGCGAGATCAACGGGAATGCCGCACCGAGCTCATTGCTGATGCGCAAACTGCTCGGACGCGCCGACCAGATCTGCTGCGATTCGTCGGCCATGGCGTGCGACGACACCAGCGCTGAAAGCGCCAGGGTCATTGCAGTAGCCAGTGGTGAGCGAGCGCGTTTCATCGATTACCTCGGGACCTGCATGAGACCTTGCCCGGGGCCGGTCGGTTCCTTCCGATCCGGTCGCATGCTGAATTGAGGCCGAGTTTACAAGATTTCCGCAAGTCACGGAACGGGTTGGAATTGGCACTTCCCGCTACTGTGCGCGCTGCGGTGCAGCATTCAGCGTGTCGCTGGCAAACAGCTGTTCCAGGTCGATTCCGTCGAAACCATAGGGTTCATTGCAGAACTCGCAGGTCACCGCGACCTGACCTTGTTCCGCCAGCACCGCGAAGACTTCGTCGCGCCCCAGCGTGCGCAGCATGCCGGCCACGCGCTCGCGCGAACAGCGGCATTGAAAGCGCACCGGATGCGCGTCGAACAGGCGCAGATCATCCTCGTGATACAGGCGGTGCAGCAGTTCGGTGGCGTCGAGCTTGAGCAGTTCCTCGGCCTGCAGCGTGTCGGCAAGGATCTTCGCGTGCTCGAAGGTCAGCGCGTCGCGCTCACGCTCGGCGCCTCCCTCGGCCGGAATCTGCTGGATCAGCACGCCAGCACAGGTATTTTCGTCCGAGGCCAGATAGATCGCCGTTGGCAACTGTTCCGACTGCGCGAAATAGGCCTCGAAGCTGCGTGCGAAGGCATCGCCTTCGAGCGGCACCAGGCCTTGATAGCGGGTGCCGGTCTCCTGACGTTCGATGGTGATCGCGAGTACGGCGCCGGGCAATTCGTCGGGACGCAATGCACTGGCTTCCGCGCCGTCGCCCCAGCGCGCCAATCCCCGCACGTGACCGTCCGCCGTGCATTCCGCGAACACCAGCGGCAACGTCGGCGACGCCTTCATCTGCACCGACACACTCCCGGCCAGCTGGATGTCCCCGGCGAACAGCGCAGTGGCGGCGGTGACTTCGCCCAACACCTGCGCAACGCGCTCGGGATAGGCGTCGCGGCCGCGAATCTGGCGCCAACTGTGTTCGAGCCGCACAATCACGCCGCGCACGCCTGCGCCTTCGAACAGGAAACGACGGATGCCTTCGGGATCGACGGGAGTAAACGGGGACTCATTCATGGCGGCCATTATGCCCGAGCGCGCGTGATGGCCGTGGTCCGCAAAGTCTGGTGGCGACGCCTGTCATGGCGCCTGCTGCAGGCCGCGATCGTGTTCGTCGTGCTGTCGGTGATGCTGGTGCTCGCGTTGCGCTGGCTGCCGCCGCCGAGCACAGCTTTCGTGCTGGCGCGACGCATCGATGGCTGGACCGGCGCGGCGGCGAATCTGCCGATCCGACGCGATTGGGTCGCGCAGCCGGACATCGCACCGGAACTGTTCCTCGCCGTCGTCGCCGCGGAAGACCAGCGTTTTCCCGATCATCATGGCTTCGATCTGCAGGCGATCGAGCAGGCGCTGGATGATCGCGAGAAAGGCAAGGTGCGTGGTGCCAGCACGATCTCGCAGCAGGTCGCCAAGAACCTGTTCCTGTGGTCGGGGCGCAGCTGGGTGCGCAAGGGTCTGGAAGTGTGGTTCACCGGCCTGATCGAACTGTGTTGGCCGAAGCGGCGCATCCTCGAGATGTACGTGAACGTTGCCGAATTCGGCGACGGCGTGTACGGCGCGCAGGCCGCCGCGAAGCAGTATTTCGGCCGCGATGCGGCGCATCTGAACGCAGCTCAGGCGGCGCGTCTGGCCGCGGTCTTGCCGAACCCCAAGTACTACAGCGTCGCGAAGCCCGGACCTTACGTATTGCGGCGACAGCAATGGATCGAAAGGCAGATGCGCCAACTCGGCGGGCGCGACTATCTGGCGCCGGTGCTGGTCGATTGAGTCAGGCGCAACATGGCCAGCATGATTGCAAGGCCGGCCAGTTGTGCGGCGATGAAGGCCGGTGCGCTGATCGGTGCAATGCCGGCGAAACTGTCGCTGCCCATGCGTGCGAAGGTCACGGCCGGATTGGCGAACGAGGTGCTGGCAGTGAACCAGTAGGCGGCAGCGATGTAGGCACCGACGCGCGCGGCGATACTGTCGAGGCTGGACTTCTTGCCGAACGCGATGACCGCGAGCAGGCCGACGGTGGCGACGACTTCGCTGATCCAGAGTCCGGTCGAGGTGCGCAGCTTGGTGCTGACCTGCAGGATCGGCAGAACGAACATCGCGTGCGCGAGCGCCACGCCGACCAGCGCGCCGCCGAACTGCACGAGCACCAGGAGCAACCACGGCGCCGCCGTGACTTCGCCGCGCAGTCGAAGCATCAGGGTGACCAGGGGGTTGAAGTGCGCGCCGGAGATCGGACCGAGACTGGTGATCAACACATACAAGCCGAGGCCGGTCGCCAATGCATTGGCCAGCAGCGCGATGGCCACGTTTCCGCCCGACAAACGCTCGCCCATGATGCCGGAGCCGATCACGATGGCGAGCAGGACAGTGGTACCGCCGAACTCGGCGGCAAGGGCTCGCTTCGCAGCACTCATGTCGACGCGATCAGTGCGATGACGCGGCGTTCGATCTCGTCGCGCACGGCGCGATAGTCGTCCGGTGCCATGTGTTTCGGATCGGGCAGGGACCAGTCGTCGCGCCGCTTCGCTGGCACCCAGGGGCAGTTGTCTCCGCAGCCCATGGTGATCACCGCATCCCATTCGCCGTCGCCGATCTCGTCCAGCGATTTCGACGCATGCGTCGACAAGTCGTAGCCACGTTCGGCCATGAATTCGATGGCGCGCGGATTGACCACGCCGGAAGGGCGCGATCCGGCCGATTCCGCCTGCACGGCGTCGCCACCGTGCAGGCGCGCGAAGGCCTGAGCCATCTGGCTTCGATTGGCATTTTCGACACAGACGAACAACAGGCGCTTCATCGTGTTCAACCTCGTTTAGTGGGCCGCAGTGGGGCCACAGCAAGCACCGCCGCGCGCAGCTTTCTCGGCGCTTTTTGCCGCGGCCTCATGCGGTGCGTAATAGGTCGTGGCGTCGCCATGGGTATGGAAACTCTCCCAGCGCGTACCCTGCGGATCTTCGGCCCAGAACTTGTCCGAACGGGCGTAGCAGCAGTTGGCATCCTGCTCGGCCAGCGCGACCGCGTCTGCGGCTTCTAGACGATCGCCGATCTCGCGCAACTCGTCCGGATTCTCGGCTTGCAGGCCAAGATGATCGAGACCCAAGGCCGCCGGGCGCGACGAGATCGCGAAGTTGACGCGCGGATCGTCGAGCATCCATTTGGCGTAGTCGGGTTTCACGACTTTAGGTTCTGCACCGAACAGTTGCGTGTAGAACGCGACGTTCTTGCCGATATGTTCGACATTGAGGTGGACATGAAAGCGCTTCATTTCTTGCTCCGTTGCGAAGGCGGGCCCGGCGGTGTGCACGCCGTTCCCAATGCGCCCAGCGTTGCGGGGGCACAACCCGCGCCGCTGCAGCAGTTCTCGAGCAGATAGGCCATCAGCGCGTTCATCGCGGTGAAGTTCGCGCGGCAGCGGATGACGCGGCCCTCGCGTTGGTCTTCGACCAGTCCGGCGTGACGCAACACGTTCAAGTGCGAACTCAGCGTGGCGCCGGGGATGTCGAGCGCGTCGCGGATGTCGCCGACCGGCAATCCCTCCGGACCGGCTTGGACTAAAAGACGGAAGGCACGCAGACGCGAGTCGTGGGCGAGGGCGGCGAGGCTGTCGATGGCGATCTGTAATTCCATAATTCGAAATATATGGAAATAAAGAATCAAGCGCAAGCATGACCTTCGCCACACATCCGGCCGGGCCGGCGTAAACTCACGGTCGATCGCCTGAACCGGAGTCGCAAGCATGGCCAAAGTGCGCGAGTTGCTGCTGGCGAAGCCGCCGGCGATCATTTCGATCCATCCCGATGAACCGGTGCTTGCGGCGATCCAGATGATGGCCGATCACGGCATCGGCGCCTTGCTGGTGATGAAAGACGGCGACCTCGCCGGCATCGTTTCGGAGCGCGACTACGCGCGCAAGGTCATCCTGCTCGGACGCTCCTCTGCGGATACGCCGGTCTGGCAGATCATGTCGGCGCCGGTCATGACGGTATCTCCGGACGACACCACGCAGACCTGCATGATGTTGATGACCGAGCGCAAGTTCCGGCATCTGCCGGTGGTCGATGCCGGCCGTGTCATCGGCATGCTCTCGGTCGGCGATCTGATCAAACACGCCCTCGCCGAGAAGCAGCACGAGATCGAACAGTTGCAGCGCTACATCGCGAGTTGAAACCGCTGGATCAGCGGTAGTCAGCTTGCGAAATACCAATGCCACGGCTCGTAGATGACGCCGAGCGCGTTGTTGCGGGGATAGGAGAGGTGGAAGCCGAAATCGGCGGCATGCTGCTGCAGCCACGCGAATGCCGGCGTCTGCTCGAAGGCTTCATCCAGTGCGGCGCAGCCGGGCGTGCCGATGTCGACGGCGCGGCCGCTGTGGTGTTCGCTGTAGCCGGGCGCGGCATTCACGCGCAGGATCGCGTCGAGCGGGTCGCCGCGCTTCAGCTTGCGGACGATCAGCCCGCGTTGATAGGCGATCGAGCGAAAGCTTGAAACCGGTTGCAGCACCACGCCGCTGCGCGCTGCGGCGGTGCGCATGGCGACGAAAGCGCTCGCGGCGGCGGGCGCGAGCAGCATCGGTCGGCCCGAAGCGTCCATGCCGATGCTGCACAGTCGCGCGGGCTCCGGTTGCCGGACGAAACCGCGTGCTTCGATGTCGCCGCGATCGATGGTCGGCAAGGCGACGCGATGCAGGCGCCATCGCAGCGATGAAGCGCGCGGCTTCCGGAGGTTCGTGCCGACATGTCGGATCATTCGCGCCGTTCCGGTCGCACCGGCCAGCGCGTCGCTGGTGGCGCGGTCGGTGTCGAACGCGGCGCGGATCCGGCCCGCATGGTCAATCGCGACATCGACACGCGCGATGAAGGGTTCGGCGCCATCGCGGCTGCGCAACTGCACGCGCGACAGATGCGTCAGGCGCAGTCGCTGCAACTGGACGCTGGCGCGACGTTGTGCGGCCACTGTGCTGAGTGCCGGACGATCCTGCGCGATCGTCGCGAGCACGGCGATGCGCGGGCCGTGCAGCCGCTGCGGGAAGTCGCGGAAGGGTCGGTGCAGTGTCGCCATGCGCAGGATGCTAACGAAGCCGGATCGAAGTCGCATGGCGCGTCGCGGGCGTCAGCGTTCCGGCTCGCGCGGCGGCTCCTCATCGCGCGGAAGCCGGCCACCCTTGCGCAGGGCGTCGCGCAGCACGTATTCGATCTGCGCATTCACGCTGCGTAGTTCGTCATCGGCCCAGCGCTGCACGGCGTCGAGCACTTGGGCGTTGATGCGCAGCGGATACGCCTTCTTCTCGCTCATCGCGTCACCTGCGCACGTATCGCTGCAGGCTGATCGCGAGCGCGACGGAAAAGGCGATGCTGCCGGCGACCAGCAGCCCGACGACCACCGGCAGCACCGATTCCGGCAGGACCGCGATGGCACCGGCGGCGAGGACCAGCAATCCGGCCAGCGCCATCAGCAGCAAGCCAACGACTTCGTTCAAGGCTGCCGGATCGCGGACCTGACCAAGGTCGATGCCGCGGATCAGGTGCAGCGCACCGCCGGATCGGAACTTGATCGCGAACAGTCCGGCCGGAATGGCGGACAACAGCAATCCGGCCGCAGTGAGGTAACGGTCTTCCATGGCTGCGGGCTCAATAGATCGAACCGGTGTTCACGATCGGCTGGGTGCCGCGTTCACCGCAGAGCACGACCAGCAAGTTGCTGACCATCGCGGCCTTGCGTTCCTCGTCGAGCTTGACCACGCCTTTCTCGTTCAACTGGTCGAGTGCCATGTGCACCATGCTGACCGCACCTTCGACGATCTTGGTGCGCGCCGCGATGATCGCGCTGGCCTGTTGCCGTTGCAGCATCGCCTGCGCGATTTCGGGGGCATAGGCGAGATGGCTGATGCGTGCCTCCAGCACTTTCATGCCGGCGCTGGTCAGGCGTTCCTGGATTTCCTTGCGCAGATGGTCGGCGATTTCCTGCGTGTGGCTGCGCAGCGACACGGTATGGCCATCGTGCAGGTCGTAGGGGTAGCTGGTTGCCGACTGGCGCAAGGCCGCCTCGGCCTGGACGTGCACAAAATCTTCGTAGTCATCGACCGAGAACACCGCCTCGGCGGTATCCACGACCTGCCAGACCACGACCGCACCGATCTCGATCGGCGAACCTTCGAGGTCGTTGACCTTGAGCTTGTTCGATTCGAAGTTGCGGATGCGCAGGGACACCGCCTTCTTTGAATAGAACGGATTGGCCCAGCGCAGGCCCTCGTCGCGCACGGTGCCGACGTAGCGGCCGAACAACTGCATCACGGCCCCCTGGTTCGGCTGGACCATGAAGAAGCCGAACCAGCAGAAGAACACCACCATCGCGACGGGCACCGCAAACAGCCGGAAGCCGGTAAGAAACATCGCCGGCAGGACGACAAAGGTCATCGCCAACATCAGCAGGATCATCGGGATGCCAGCGGCGCTGCTGGCGCGGGATTCGTGGAATTCGGCGTTCTGGTTCATGGCGGTCTCCGTGGTGTTCGGAGATAAAGATATCAAAACGATATCATTATGCAAGTGCCGCGAATCCAGTTCCTGATGTGCGTGCCTTCACCGGCGCAGGCGTTCGACCGACTCGATGCGCATCACGCCGATCCGCTCCAGGCTGGCGTAGTAGTCGGACGGGTTGCCGTCGCCAATCGCGAGCGCAATGTGGTCGCTGCCGAAACCGGCTTGGGCGGCGTCGTAACTGCGCCAATGTCCGTCGACGAAGGCCTGGACCCAGGCGTGCGGCGCAAAGACGCGGTCGTGTCGACCGAACTGCTCGGCATACACGAGCCCGATCACGATCCGTGCCGGAATGCCGATGCTGCGCGCCATCGCCGCCAGCAACAGGGCATGTTCGGTGCAGTCGCCGTCGCGGCGGTCGAAGGCCTCGCGGGCACTGGCATAACCGACACGCATGGAATGCCGTTCGATGCGGGCGCGTGTGGCCTGTTCCAGGCGCGCCATGCGGTCGGCCGGCGCAGCGACGGATGCGATCGCGCGCTCGGCCAGTCGCCGGATGCCGGCGTCATCGGCATTGATCCAGGTCGTGCTGGCGAGATGCGAGAGGGACGGCGCGCTGGAAACGATGGTTGCCGCATCGGGGTCGACCACCACCTCGAAGCGGCCGTCGCCGAGCGCCTGCCAGCGTTGTTCGCCGCCAGGCAATCCGGCGCCGTCGTCGTGTTGCGCGAACGCGACGCGATACCGCAGCGCCTGCGCCCGCCACCCATCGCTAAAGCTCGCGGGCGCAGCGACCAGGGTGAAGTCGTAGATGTCGGCACGCGGCCACTGCGGCGCGACCACGCGCTCGTTGTCGCGGGAAATCACCAGCTCGCGCCCGAACAGCGGCAGCATGGTCCGCAGCAGCCGGCCTTCGTGATCGATGTGCGCCACGACCCGCATCGAATTCTGCGCCAGTGCCAACACGTGTTCGATGCGCAGGGCATCGACGGACCGGTCGCCGACCTGCAGCGTTTCCGGTCCGACCAGGCGTGCCTCGGTGTCGACACCCTCGAGCGATGCCGGATTGAACATGCGATAGCGCAGACGCAGTCCGGGCGTATCCAGTAGGGCCTGCTCGCGCAGACGGATGCCCTCCATCAACAGCGCACCGTCGGGCCAGGCGACCTGACGGCGCGAGACCGATCGGCCGTTGCGCACCCACAGCCGCAGTTGCCGGCCATCGATCAGCTCGCCCGATACGCGCAGCTCCGATTCACCGATCGTCTGCCGGAAGTGGAATCGCAGCGGGGTGCCGTCGCGACGTTCACGATGGCGCTCTTCGGTGGTCACCGTCAGCGGTATGCCGTTGCGGTTCAGCCTTGCGCGGAAGTATTCGCGGGTCTCGACGATGTCGTTCGCGACCTCGCGGCTGCGCTCGATGTAGCCGATCCGATGCTCGCCCAGCGTCAGTGCGAACCATTCCCGCGTCGGTGCGGCGAACACGGGTCCGGTCAGGATCAGCAGCAGCAACAGGCGGAGCCGGGACATGGCTTCTTTTTAGCGCAGCTGCAGCGGGTCGACAGCGCCGAAGGTCATGCGCCGGAAGTCATTGCGCAGCATCTGCAACCGCGCGCATTACAATGAGGATTCCGTCTGTCCACTTGTCGAGGAACCGCCATGACCCCGTTTGGTACGCCGCTCCAGCCCGGGGCCATCCGCCTGATGCTGCTCGGCTCCGGCGAGCTCGGCAAGGAGGTGGCCATTGCCGCGCAGCGTCTCGGCGTCGAGGTGATCGCGGTCGATCGTTATGCGAACGCACCGGCGATGCAGGTCGCGCATCGTGCGCACGTGATTTCGATGCTCGACCCGGCAGAGCTGCGCCGCGTCATCGCGTTCGAGCAACCGACCCTGGTGGTGCCGGAGATCGAAGCGATCCACACGCCGACCCTGATCGAACTCGAGGCGCAGGGATTGCGCGTGGTGCCCACGGCCCTGGCAACGCGTCTGACCATGGATCGCGAAGGCATTCGTCGTCTGGCCGCGGAAACCCTGGGCGTGCCGACCTCGCCGTACCGATTCGTCGACACGGTCGAGGACTACCGCGCCGCCATCGCGGCACTGGGCCTGCCCTGCGTGATCAAGCCGGTGATGAGTTCGTCCGGCAAGGGCCAGAGCATCGTGCGCAAGGACGAGGAGATCGATGCCGCCTGGGCCTATGCGCAATCGGGCGGACGTGCCGGTGCCGGGCGCGTGATCGTCGAAGGCTTCGTGCCCTTCGACTACGAGATCACCCTGTTGACCGTGCGCCATCGCGATGGCACCAGCTTCTGCGACCCGATCGGCCATTACCAGGAAGAAGGCGACTACCGCGAGAGCTGGCAGCCGCAGCCGATGTCCGAAGCGGCGCTCGCCGCGGCGCGCGAGATCGCCCGCAAAGTCACTGACGCGCTCGGCGGCTGGGGATTGTTCGGGGTCGAGTTGTTCGTGCACGGGGACGAGGTGCTGTTCTCGGAAGTGTCGCCGCGCCCGCACGATACCGGCCTGGTCACGCTGATCAGCCAGGACTTGTCCGAATTCGAATTGCATTTGCGCGCGATTCTGGGACTGCCGATCCCGGTGATCCGATCGCGCGGCTATGCCGCATCGATGGCGATGCTCGGCAGCGGTCACGGCGTCCCGAAATTCCACGGCGTCGCCGATGCGTTGACCGAAGCCGATACCGACCTGCGCCTGTTCGGCAAACCGGTGGTCGAGGGCAAGCGTCGCGTCGGTGTCGCGCTGGCGCGTGGCGACAGCCTGTTCTCGGCCCGGGAAAAGGCACGCCGCGTCGCCGAACGCATCCGCATCGACATCGGCTGAGCCCGGCGAGGTTCAATCCGCGCGCAGGCGCCAGGCCTCGGACAGCGAGATGGCGCCGCTGCGCGCCAGTTGCACGGCCGCCTGCGTCAAGGGCGTCATGCCTTCCGCGATCGCGGTGCGGTGGATGGTGTCGGCCTCGGCTCCGGGCACGATCAGCTTCTGGATCGCCGGCGTGATCACCATCAGTTCGTACACGGCACGGCGCTTGCGCACGCCCAGCCCTTCGCAGTGCGAGCAACCTTTGCCGACATGGAAGACTTCACCGGGCGCGACGCCGAGGATCTCGCGAATGTGCGGGCTGACCTGTTCGATCTCGCGACAGTGCACGCAGGTCAATCGCGCCAGGCGCTGCGCCATCACCGCGAGCAACGAGGCGCGCAGCAGATAGGCTTCGACGCCGAGGTCGAGCAGGCGCGTGATCGTCGCGGCGGCGGTGTTGGTATGCAGGGTCGAAAGCACCAGGTGACCGGTCAGCGCCGATTCCACGCCGATGGCCGCAGTCTCGCGGTCGCGCATTTCGCCGACCATGATCACGTCCGGATCGTGACGCAGGAAATTGCGCATCGCGGTGGCGAAGGTGAAGTCCGCGGCGCGATTTACCTGCATCTGCTGGATGTCTTCAACGTAGAACTCGACCGGGTCCTCGATCGTCAGGATGTTGATGCGCTGCTTGCGCAGTTCCAGCAGCATCGCGTACAGCGTCGTGGACTTGCCGCAGCCGGTCGGGCCGGTGGTCAGGAACATGCCGTGGCTGCGTGCCATCACGTCGTCGAGACGCACGCGATCGGTCGGGCTCAGTCCCAGCTGATCGACGCTCCACAGGCTCTCCATGGTGTCGAGCAGGCGGACCACCACCGATTCGCCGAACACGGCGGGCATCACCGAGACCCGCAGGTCGATCTTGCGACCATCGTCGAGCACGAAGCTGGTGCGTCCATCCTGCGGCTTGCGGTGTTCCGCCAGATTCATGTCGGCCAGCACCTTCACGCGCGACACCACCGCCGGCAGCAAGGCGCGCATGAAGCGGCGCACCGGCACCAGTTCGTCGTCGATGCGATAGAGCACGTCGGCGCCGTGTTCGCCCGGGCGGATGTGGATGTCCGAGGCGCGTCGCGCCACCGCTTCGGCGATCAAGTCGGCGACGATGCGCACGACCGGCTTCTCGCGGGCGAGGCGTTCGATGTCGCGTTGCGGCGTTTCCACTGCGGGGTCAAGCCCGAGTTGTCGTGCGACCGCGAGGTCCTGGTCGTGATCGTAGAAGCGGCTGATGCAGTCGCGGATCGTGCGCGCCGTGGCGATCATCGGCAAGACGCGGTCGCGCATCAGGAAATTCAGCTGCTGCAACGCTTCGGGGTTCTCGCAGTCTTCCAGCGCCACCGCGACCAGGCCCTTGGCGATCTGCAGCGGGATCGCACGCAATCGACGCGCGAGCTCGGGGGTGATTGCGTCGGATGCACCGCGATCGTCGAACCGGCCCAGTCGTGCAGCCGGATAGCCAAGGTGAACCGCCAGCCGGAAGCGTTCTTCGTCGCAGTCGTCACCGTCGGCCAGCCATTCCGGCAAGCTCATCCAAACGCTTTCGGGCGTCTCCGGCGGTGCGATCGGGTAACTTTCAAGGTATGCGCGGAATCGCTGCCATCGAGCGCAGCACCAGCAGACGTTGTTCGACATCATGGGCCATGGCGGGTCCGGCGCGTTGGCAGATGCGATCAGTATGCGATCACGCGGGCGCAGCGAGTGTGCCGAGTTGTGACCGAGCCTGATCCGAGTCAATTGGCGTCGTCAAATCCATGGGCCCTGCGCAGTTTCGCGATGCGGCGCAGCAGGCGCGGTGAGTGCGCAATGTCGTAGATCTCGCATTCGATCTGCAGGTCCGGTCGGTCGACGAAGACCTGGCCGCAGCGCGGCGAGGCGACCATTGCCCTCGTAGGACACGAACCGGCCCGGCGCCGTCTCGACCAGCTTGATCGCCGACACCGACGGCAAGACCTCGTGCAGGCGCTCGCGTCCGATTCGGCCCTCGGCACGCAAGACCTCGGCGATCGGGCGAATGCGTTCGGCCCGTTCCGTCGCCGCCGCCAACGCGGTCGGGCGGTTGATCGGATGGATCGGTGCGATCGCGCGCAGCGGCACGTGGCGCCAGTCGACGCTGCGTCGGTGACGATGGATGCGCAACACGATCCGCGCCAGTTCCGCATCCTTCCAGTCGAGCGCGGCGACTTCGGCACGCTTTTCCCAGAAATAGCGCCACCAGCGCAGGATCATGTTCAATCGGCGTCGACCGCGTGCGCGTGTTCGCGCGTGGCCATGAATACCACGTCCGGCCAGCGCTCCTGCGTCAGCTGCAGGTTCACCCGGGTCGGTGCGATGTAGACGAGTTTGCCGGCGGCATCGAGCGCCAAATTCATCGCCGCCTTCTCGCGGAATTCTTCCAGCTTCTTGTCGTTGTCGCAGCGGATCCAGCGCGCGGTCGCGACCTGAACCGGTTCGAAGCTGCAGTCGACCGAATACTCGTCTTTCAGACGATAGGCCACCACTTCGAACTGCAGCGTGCCGACCGCACCGAGAATGAGATCATTCGACATGATCGGCTTGAAGAACTGGGTCGCGCCTTCCTCCGACAACTGCGCCAGGCCCTTCTGCAACTGCTTCAGTTTCAGCGGGTCGCGCAGGCGCGCGCGCCGGAACAGTTCCGGCGCGAAGTTCGGGATGCCGGTGAAGGAAATCTGTTCGCCTTCGCTGAAGGTGTCACCGATCGAGATGGTGCCGTGGTTGTGCAGGCCGATCACGTCGCCTGGCCAGGCCTTGTCGACGATCTCGCGGTCCGACGCCATGAAGGTGAGTGCGTTCGCGAACTTCACCTCCTTGCCGGTGCGGACGTGGAAGGCTTTCATGCCCTGCTCGTAGCGACCGGAGCAGATGCGCATGAAGGCGACGCGGTCGCGGTGGTTCGGGTCCATGTTGGCCTGGATCTTGAACACGAAGCCGGTCATCTTGTCTTCGGTCGCCTGCACCGGACGCGTCGTCGTCGCATGCGCCTTCGGTCCGGGCGCCCAATCGACAAAGGCGTCGAGCAGGATCTGCACGCCGAAGTTGTTGACCGCCGAACCGAAGAACACCGGGGTCTGCTGGCCGGCGAGATACGCCTCGCGATCGAACGGTTGCGACGCACCCTCGACCAGCTCCAGTTCGTCCATCAGTTCTTTGTAGGCCTCGGCACCGACGCGTTCGGGCAGCGACGGATCATCCAGCTTCAGGATGGTCGAGTCCTGGCGCGTGAAGTTCTTTCCCGCCTCGAACAGATGCACTTCGCGATCGACCAGGTGAACCACGCCCTTGAGGCGCGAACCCATGCCGATCGGCCAGGTGATCGGGGCACAACGGATGCCGAGCACCGATTCGACTTCGTCGATCAGGTCGATGCCGCTGCGGCCTTCGCGGTCGAGCTTGTTGATGAAGGTCATGATCGGCGTGTCGCGCAGCCGGCAGACTTCCATCAGCTTGATCGTGCGTTCCTCGACGCCCTTGGCGCAGTCGATGACCATCAGCGCCGAGTCGACGGCGGTCAGCACGCGATAGGTGTCTTCCGAGAAGTCCGCGTGGCCCGGCGTGTCGAGCAGGTTGACGATGCGGCCCTCATACGGGAACTGCATCACCGACGACGTGACCGAGATGCCGCGTTCCTTTTCCAGCGCCATCCAGTCGGACGTAGCGTGCTTGGCAGCCTTGCGCGACTTCACGCTGCCGGCCATCTGGATCGCGCCGCCGAACAGCAGCAGCTTCTCGGTCAACGTGGTCTTGCCGGCGTCGGGATGGGAAATGATCGCGAACGTGCGCCGCCGCGCCGTTTCGGTCTGTTGTTCGGACATGGTCTGGATTCGATGCGCCGCCGCGGGGCGGCAAAGGGGCGCGGATTATACGCGGGCGGGTGCCGCGTTCACGCTCACTGCAGCGGAATCGCGTCGCCTTCGAAGCGGAACGGGATCGACGCCAGTTCCATGTCGCGATTCACCTGCACCGCGAAATGCAGGTGCGGGCCGGTGGAGAAACCGGTGTTGCCGGACAGGCCGAGGACCTGGCCACGGCGCACGTGCTGCCCCGGTTGCACGCGCGCCGACTCGAGCTTCAGATGTGCATAGACGCCCATCGAGCCATCGGCATGGAGCACGCGGACATGGTTGGCGCGGCTGCCGAAGCGCTCCTTGTCGAGCCCGGCGCCGAAAAAGTCTTCCTCGACCATCATTACCGTGCCTTCGCGGGCGCACAGCACCGGGGTGCCTTCGTCGACGCCGAGGTCGACCGCGTAGCGCGACTGCACGCCCGTGTGCGTGAACGGTCCGTTGAAGCCCTGCGCCAGCACGAACTTGGTGCCTGCCGCGAACGGCACCGAGTAGCGCACCGAATCGTCGTGGCGGGCCGACGGGTCGCCAGGTGCGGCGACGTAGCGCAGGCCGAAGCGCGAATTCTGGTAGCGGTCTGCCGGAAAGGCTTTGGCGACCACGCGTTGCTCGAAGCTGCCGAGCACGGTCTGCAGCGGCAGCGGTGGTTCGGCCGCGACATTTTCGGCATCGACGAATTCGAGTTGCACCGCGACCGGTCCGGCGATCTTGTTGACGAAGGTCATCGTGTGTTCGTTGCCGGCGTCGTTGGTGAACATCTGGACGATGTCCTGCTCGTCGGCGCGAATCAGCGTCTCCTTGACCTCGCCGGCCTCGACCTCGCCGGTCGGCGGGCGGTCGGTCACGTGCAGCACCCCGTTCTTGTCGCGGTACTGGTACAGGCGCTTGGCATCGGCGTCGGCGCAGGTCAGCAGTGCCGCGGCGGCGAGGGCCAGACAGGACAGCAAGGTGCGGAGGACGGTCATGGCGATGATGTTAGCGATTCCATCGCGACAGCGACGGCGACGCCGTCACACCAGCTTCCAGCGCCAGCGCCAGTAGAAGCCGGCGAACAGTCCGGGTACCAGGAACCAGAACAACCAGTGCCCGAACCACGCAGGTCCGACCGTCAGCACGAGGTGCGGCGGAAACGCGACGTGGATTTCCAGGTCGCCGACGCGCTCCGGCAATTCGCCCGCGGGATTGCCGATGAAGCGATTCCACCAGTGTCGCGCGTGCAACACCTCGCTGGGGCCACGCCACGGGGCCGTCGCGATGACGTGGTCGTCGAGCCGGATTGGCTGTTGCGCCGCCGGCCAGGGCGCGGTGACGCACCCGGTCTCGTCCATCGGCGCATCGCCGACGCGCACCGCCGCTGCACGCTCGATCGGCCGCGCGCACCACGTCACCGGCGTGCCGACTGCGGGCAGGGCCGCGCCGAACCGGTTCGATGCCCACGGCAGCACGAACAGCAGCGGCAGCAGCGTGAACAGGGACGGCAGCAGCACCAGCCCGAGGTGTCGCAACGACAGCACCAGACTGCGCCGCGAGGCCGCGAGCAGGGCGTCGAACGCGATCTCGGGATCGTGCAGGCGGCGGCGCACGCGACGCGTCAGGCGTTGCACGGCACGCAGTCGACCCTGGTTCGAGACACGTGAATAGATGACCATGCCGAGATAGCTGACGACCAGCCCGTAGATCGCCACCCGCAACCACTCCGGAAGCGCCATGGCGAGCACTTGGTCGACGCCGTCGAGCACCGGCGCGGGCAGGTCGAACCATCCGGGTGTCATTGCGATCCTGCTCCGTCGCGCCGCGCTTCGCTGCGCACCAATGCACCCACGGCCGCGATGCCGGGCAGAGGCTGGTCGATCGGGAACGAGGTCAGCAGCAGGCCCGGGACCAGTTCCGAGGCGACGCAGTGGTCGCCGCTCCAGAGTTGGCGGTTGTCCTCGATATCCGTACCCGGCACGCCGCCGAGCGAGGTCTGCCACGAGGCGCGATAGCCGCTGTTGTAGCCGACCACGAGATCGGGAGCGTCGGCCGTCGCGGCGCCTGGTAGAGATCGGTCGCCTTGCCGGCGCGCAGGATCACCCGCTCCCCATTCGCCGGGTCCTGCCATTGCGACATCGCGGCGGCGATCTCGTCCAGCAACGCGCTGCCCGCGTTCGCTGCGACGATGCCTTCGGCTTCACGGCCCTGCAGATTCAGGAACACGCCATTGAGTCCGAGCGCATAGGCCCGGCTGCGCGACCAGTCGACGCTCGCGAACAGGGGCTCGGATGCGCTCGCGCCGGGTTTCAACGCGAGGTAGCCATGGTCGAGCAGCCAGCGGTTCAGATGTACGTTGCGACGGTAGTGGGTGAAGCCATGGTCGCTGAGGATGATCAAGCGGTCGCCGGGGCGCATGCGCTTGCGCACTTCGCCGACGATGCGGTCGCTCTCGTCGTAGATCCAGTCGATCGCGGTGCGCGCCAGTTCCGATGATTCGGCATGCAGCGGATGCAGCGCGTCGCGTCCGCGCCAGAACATGTGGCTGACCCGGTCCGGCTGCACGAAGGTTTCGATGATGATGTCGCTGTCGTCCTGGGCGAGGCGGTCATAGAGCAGGGCCTCGCCCTCGGCCAGGGTCGTGCGGACACTGGCGAGCCAGGCGACTTCGTCGAGGTGGCCCTGGTTCATCGACCAGGTTTCCTCGGGCATGCCGAGCGTATGAAAGCGTCCAATGCGTTCGGCGATGCGCGCCGCATCCTCGGGCGGATGGCTGATCGGCAGCACCGGCGCGGTCGGATCGACCTGGATCGGCGTCACGTACAGACGCACGCGCGGGAACCCGGCGACGAGGTGCAAACGGACCATGCCGCGGACCGTGCCGAGCCCGAGGAAGCGGAAATCGAGCGGCAGCCAGTCGGACCAGGCGCCGGCTTTCAAGGTGAGATCATGGCCGCCCAGGGCAATGGCGACGGCGTCCCCCGCCGGCGCCAGCGTCAGCGGCACGGTCATCGCTTCGCCGCTGGTCGGGCTGGCGGGGCCGGCGAGTTCGGTGCGGACCACGCCATCCTCGCTGGTCTTGACCATCAGCACGCGCCCGCCGGATTCGGCATCTGCGACCAGGTGATTGGCGACCAGCGTGTACGTGCCCTGGGTGCCGAGCAGGTCGGGCACGCCCATGCCGGACAGCATGTGCGTGATCGGGTCAGCCGGGTAGGTGACCGGCACGCGCATGACCGCGGTCCGCAAGCCGTCTGCTTCAGCCCGAAGCCAGAACGGCGTGCCTTGCCGACGCGTGACCAATGCGCCGTCGCGGATCGGCATCTGCCAGCCGAACAGGTCCAGTGTTTCCGGCGGCAACTGGGTGGCGATCGAGAATTCCGGGGCATAGTGCTCGGCGTCGCGATGCAGGAAATCGAAGACGCCATGCTCGCCTGGACCGGTGCCGGTGGCGAAGCTCGACCACGCCACCGGCGACTGCGGCGGATCGGTGGTCGCGAGTGTCTGCAGATGACCTTGCGCCGCGAGTTCGGAAAAGTTCGGCATGCGCCCTGCGGCGCGTGCTTCGCCGAGCAGTGCAGGATCGAGTCCGTCGAAGCCGAGCACGATCACGCGATGATCGGAGCCACGCGGTTTTGGCGGCGGCGTGCGCGAACTTGACCACCACCATGTGCCCGTGATCGCCAGTGCGATGAGGGCGATCCACCCGCTTCGGCGCACGATCAGCTGGCGGTCTGGGAACGCGCGGCGTTGCGACGTTCGCGGCGGCGGCGCAAGAGCGCACGTACCGGCCAGAACAGGATCGCCGACAACACCACGAAGAAGCCGGCGAGCACCGACCACAACGCGGCGAGGAAGCTGACGCCCGATCCGGGGCCGTTGTAGGCCAGCGCACAGGGCGCGCAGAAGGCGAGGACGAAAAAGGCGAGGAAGCGACCTGCAAGCGACATGGGACGGATTCCGGACGACGAGAGATTGACAGTATAGCGGCCAGCGCGGCCGTCGATGGCGAGCAGAATCAGAGGGTTGCCAGTGCCGCGTGTCTTGCGTCACACTTCCGGAAATTCCTGTTCGCCCACTTCTCTAGGGGAAATCCGATGGTTCGTCATGCTCTTGCAGTTCTGGTCGGTGTCGCGCTGTCGTCCACTGCGTTCGCCGATGTCGTGATGCTCGCGGCCGACGCGGGTCGCGATGGGCACCATGTGAAGCTGGGTGACAAGGCGCAGCGCGAGGCGATGGCCAAGGCCGACTCGGGCCGCGCACCCAGCGCGACCGGTTCGGTGAATCTGGTCGATGCGTCCGGCCTCGAATACTTCGTCAATACCGACATCACCTTCTCGACCTCGAGCTCGGCCTCGGGTGCGGCATCGGAAGCGTCCTACACGCAGGCAGTCAACGCGTCGACCTTGAATGGCGGCGTCGATGCCAGCACGCTGAATGATGCCTTCGACGGCTACAACACCTTGTGCGTGTCGACCAATGGCGGCACCGGTCCGTGCACCACGGGCGGTGGTGGTGGCAAGGCCATTACCGGAAACAACTACACCATTTACAACGACAATGGCCCGGCGACGCTGGATGCCGGTTGCGGCGACCGTCAGGTGATCATGCCGCCGCAAGTCATTGGCGGCTTGACGGTCCAGCGCAAGGTGTTCGTGCCTTCGAACGACGAGTTCGCGCGCTGGTTGAACATCTTCACCAACACCAGCGGTGCGACCATCGGCTTCAACATGATCACCGGCAACAACCTGGGCTCCGACAGCAATACCGCGATCAGCACGACGTCCTCGGGTGATGCCGTGGCCTCGACGTCCGACCTGTGGGTTGCCTCGTTCCAGAACTTCTCCGGCACCACCTCGTCGGATCCGCGACTGGGCCATGTGCTCGGTGGGCCCGGTGCGGCGACGCAGATTTCAGGCATCAGTTTCGTCAACGGCGACGACAATCCGTTCTGGAACTATGCGATGACGCTGGCGCCGGGCGAAACCAAGATCATCGCGAATTACGCGACCGGTCAGCCGTCTCGCGCAGAAGCGGCCGCGAAGGCCGCCGAACTCACGGCGTTCACCGCCAACCAGACGGCCTGCATGAGCGCGACCGAAATCGCGCAGGTCGTGAATTTCGTTGGCACCCAGGCGCCGAGCGTGCCGGTGCCGACCACGGATCGCCGCGTGTTGGCTGCGCTGGCGGCATTGACGGTCGCCCTGGGTGCATTGGCACTGAGGGCGCGCCGCGCCTGATTGCCTGCGTCGCAGGTCGTCGCGAAATGCTCCGCTGCGGCGGAGCTTTTCGTTTCCGGAGTCCGCATCATGTCTTCCCAATTTTCGCGTGCCGGCCTGCTGGCGAGCGTGGTGATCGCGGCGGTCGCGATCGGGCTGCTCAAGCTGCCGCAAGAAAGCGTTCGACCCAATGTCCTGGTCGTCACCATCGACACCTTGCGTGCCGATCATCTTGGCGCCTACGGATTCGTCCTGGCGCATTCCGACACCATCGACCAGCTGGCGCACGAAGGCACGTTGTACGAGGAAGCGCTGTCGGCTGCACCGATCACCCTGCCGTCGCACAGCACCATCATGACCGGCCTGCTGCCGCCTGCGCACGGCGTGCGCGACAACGGTGCGTATGCGTTGCCGGATGCGGCCAATACCCTGGCCGAACGCCTGCATGACGTCGGCTACGCGACCCAGGCGTTTGTTTCGGCCGTGGTGCTGGCCAAGCGATACAACATCCAGCAGGGTTTCGACGCCTATGACGACGAGTTGTGGGGCGAGGAAGACCCGAAGCTGTTCATGATCCGCGAACGTCGTGCCGCCGACACCATCGATCGGGCGCTGGCGTGGTTCGACGATTGGAAAGGACAGGCGCAGCGCAAGCCGTTCTTCACCTGGGTACATCTGTTCGATCCGCATCAACCGCATCAGGCGCCGGGTTGGATTTCGGCGCGCAGTCCATCCGGCTACGACGCCGAGATCGCCTATGCCGATGCCGAGCTCGGGCGTCTGATCGACGCATTGCGGCGGTCGGGCGAGCTTGATCGCACCTTGATCGTGTTGACCGCCGACCATGGCGAGAGTCTCGGCGAGCATGCCGAGAAGACCCATGCGGTCTTCGTCTACCGGGCGACCACGCACGTGCCCCTGGTGCTGCGCTATCCACGACGCTTTGCGCCGGACCGCCGGGTGGCCACGCCGGTGCACCACATCGATATCGTTCCGACGGTCCTGGCGACGCTGGGCTTGGCGCCCGATCCGAACCTGCCGGGGCTGGATCTCGCCAGCGTCGATGCCGATGCCCGCAAGCCCTCGCGCCCGCTGTATTCGGAATCGCTGCTGTCGGAAGTCGGTTTCGGCATGGCACCGTTGTACGCCGTGCGCGAACGCGAACATACCTTCATCCGGGCCCCGCGCTCCGAGTTGTACGACCTGACGGAAGACCCGGCCGAAACGCGGAATCTGATTGCGGTGCCCGGACATCGCGAACTTGCCGATGCGCTCGATCTGTCGCTGCAGTCGGTGCTCGATGGCGCCGAACAGCAGGCGCTGGGTGCGACGCGCAATCCGCTGTCGCAGGAGTCCATCGAGATGCTGCAGTCGCTGGGCTACCTGCAGTCGGCGGCGGCGCGCGAGAGCGTCGCCGGCATGGATCCGAAGGACGGCATTCACGTCTACAACTTGCTGGATGCGGCGCGCAAGGCCGGACAGCAGGGACAGTGGCCGGCGTCCGAGCGGATTTCACGCGAGATCCTGGCGCAGGTTCCGGGGCATGCGTCCGCGCGCGGTGTGCTGGCCGTCGCGCTGCTGAATCAGGGTCGTGTCGACGATGCCCGCGACCAGTACCTGCAACTGATTGCGCAGAATCCGCGCGAGTTCCGCGTCCACGGCGTGCTCGGGTCGATCGCGTTGCGGCAGGGTGATCTCGATGGTGCCGCCCGGCACTATCAGGACGCGCTGGCGGTGGCGCCGACGTTCGTGGAGGCGATCAGCGGACTCGGGTTGATCGCGATGATCCGTGGCGACGATGCTGCGGCGAGGAACTGGTTTGACCGCGTCCTGGCGGTCGATCCTGATTTTCCCGATGCGCACCGTTTGCTCGGCGATCTGTATTTCGAGCAACAACGCTTTGCCGATGCCCGCGACGCTTATGCCAAGGCGCTGGCGCTGCTGCCGGGCGATTACCGCACCCTGATCCAGGCAGCAGCGAGCGCGCGTCGTGCCGATGCCGCCGCGTCGGCTCGCGATTGGCTGCAGCAGGCCGTGCGTCTGCGTCCGGAGCGCTGGATGGCGCACTACAACCTGGCCTGCCTCGATGCCATCGCCGGCGCCGGCGATGATGCCTTCGCGCATTTGCGCGACGCCGTGGCGCTGGAGCCGGATGCGATCAGTCTGGCGATGATCGACAACGACTGGGCGCAGTGGCGCGGCGACGCCAGATTCAAAGCCATGGTCAGCAATGGCCGGCCGGCGACCGCAACCCGTCCGCAGTCGCGATGAGTCGCCATTCCGAGGATCGCTGGCGGATCCCCTGGCCGGACCGCTTCGGCGAATGGTGGCAACGGCAATTCCCGCGGCTCGGTCCATGGATGGCCGAATTCGAATCCGGATTTGCTGCAGATCACTGCGACCTGCAGCGGGTCGATCGCCCGGTGTTCATTGGCGGCCTCGCGCGCAGCGGTTCGACCATGCTGCTGGAATGGCTGAACGCGATGCCCGGATTCACCGCGCATCGTTACTCCGACTATCCGCTGTTGTGGACGCCGTATTGGTGGAACCTGCTGCTGGCGAGGTTGCCGCAGCAACGCGTCGAGCCGGTCGAACGCGCGCATCGCGATCGCATCCGCGTCACCCGCGACAGCCCGGAGGCGTTCGAGGAACCGATCTGGTCGCATTACTTTCCCGACGACGCCATGGCCGCCAGCGACGTGCTCGGGGCGGATGCCGTGCATCCGGCCTTCGAGCGCCAGTTCAAGGCCCATCTCGCGAAACTCGTGTTCGCGCGCGGTGCGCGGCGCTATGTCGGCAAAGGCAACTACAACACGGCACGCATCGGTTACCTGGCAAGATTATTTCCCGATGCGAGCTTCATCGTGCCGGTGCGACGCCCGTTGGCGCAGGTGGCCTCGTCGTTGAAACAGGATCGCCTGTATGCCGATGCACCGGCGCGTACGCTGCGCCACATCGCTGCGCGCGGACACCACGAGTTCGGACCAAGACAGCGCCCGATCCGGATCGATCCTGCCCAGACCGCCGCAGCAGCAGCCGCACGGCGCGAAGGATGTCTGGCCGACGCCTGGCTGCTGCAATGGATGGCGGTCTATGGCCATGTCGAACGGTTGCTGGCCGATCCCGGCCTCGCACCGCGCATCTGCATCGTGCCCTACGAAGCCTTGTGTGCCGATCCCATGGCCGGACTGGCGCGCGTGCTTGAATTCATCGGACCGGATGCGGCCGATCAGGCGCTTGCATCGCGATTGACTCGCGAGCAGTGGGCACCGAAGTTCGTGGCGGCTGACGGAGCGCCGTTGGCTGCTGGCGAAGTCAATGCCGCTACGCTGCAAGGCGCGGAGGCCTTGCATGCGCGCCTCGCCGAAACGTTTCTGTCCTGAGGAGATACGCCGCGTGTTGTCCATTCTGCGTCGCGCTTTTCCGCATGGGGTGCTGCTCATCGCAATCGTGCTGGCGGCGTGCGACTCCGGGGACCCCGTCTCGCAACAGGCTGCGCCCACCGCGGCAGTGGCATCGGCGAAGCCCGATGTCATCCTGATCACGCTCGATACCACCCGCCGCGACCACATCGGCTGCTACGGCCGAACCCCGAGCGTGACACCGGCGATCGATCGTCTGTGCGCACGGGCGTTGCGTTTCGACAATGCGCTGGCGGTCGCACCGGTGACCTTGCCGGCCCATGCCAGCATGATGACCGGGCGCTATCCGCCTGCGCACGGGGCGCGTTACAACGGCGAAACGCGCCTGTTGCCCGAAGCGTCGACACTCGCGGAACGACTGAAGTCGCACGGGTACGCAACGGCAGCCTTTGTATCGAGCTTCGTGCTCGATCACCGCTTCGGCCTGGACCAGGGCTTCGATCGGTATGACGACCGGGTCGATCAGGCGACCTCGCCGTTCGCTGCTACCGGCAATGAGCGCAGTGCGACGGGTACCGTTGATGCCGCACTCGCAGCATGGTCGGCGCGCCCGCCCGCTCAGCCCCAATTCCTCTGGGTGCACCTGTTCGACGCGCACACGCCGTATGCGCCGGTGCCTGGGCGCGACGCCGGGGATGCCGAACGTTATGCCGAGGAAATCCGGCGCGTCGATCATGAAGTCGGGCGGCTACTCGATGCGGTCAGTGCGAACGGCCGCGAACCACTGATCGTGCTGCTGGCCGATCACGGCGAGAGCCTCGGCGAACATGGCGAACGCACGCACGGACTGTTCGTGTACGACGCCACGGTGCGCATCCCCTGGATGATCGCTGGACCGGGTGTCGCGGCCGGTGTCTATCCGACGCTGGCGTCGCAGATCGACCTGTTGCCGACGGTGCTGGGTGTGCTCGGCTTGCCGGTGCCGGAGGGTATTGATGGGCGCGACTTGCGCGCCGCGCCGCGCTCGCTCGAGGACAGCGTGTACCTGGAAACGGTATTGCCCTACTACGACTTCGCGCTCGCGCCTCTGCACGCGTTGCGTGCGCTGGATCGCAAGTACGTGTTGGCGCCGCGCCCCGAGTTCTACCGGCTGGATCGCGATCCGCACGAGTCTCGAAATGTGTATGGAGAGGATGCACAGGCCGACGTATTGGTGCAGCGACTCGACAACCTGATGCTGGATTGGCCGGCGGTCGGACAATCCGCTTCGCACGTCGATGACGCCGATGCGGTCGCGCGCTTGCGCTCGCTGGGTTATCTCTCCGGCAGTGATCTCGGCATGGAAGGCCTCGATCCCAAGGATGCAGTGGCCGTGGTCCGCGCGCATCAGGATGCCGCCGAGGCCGCGTCCGCCGGACGCGTCGACGAAGCCATCGCACATCTCGACGAAGCCGTCGCCGCGATGCCCTCGGCGCGGGGGGCGCTGTATCTGCGTGCGCGCCTGCTTGCACAAAGCGGTCGGCGCGATGCGGCGCTGCGGGACATCGAGCAGGTCAATGCCCGCGTGCCCAGCGCCGATTCGATCCTGCTCCAGGCGCAGTTGCTGGTGTCGACGGGGCGCATCGAGGAGGCCCAACCCCTGCTCGATCTGGCGGCACAGCGCGACCCTGGCCACGGTGGCGTGCTGGTGGTGCGTGGTGACCTTGCGGTCGTGGCAGGCGATGTCGCCGCCGCCCGCGGCTACTACGAACAGGCGCTGGCGCTCGACGAGGCGCGGGTCGGACGCCAGGCGCGCGGACGCTTGTCGCGTCTTCCGAAATAGGCTCAGTGCGTCAGCGACGCGAGCTCCGGAAATTCTCGCTGGGCCGCTTGCCATAGCCGTGGTTGGGCACGCTGCAGTTCATCGGCATTCGCTTTTGCGGCAACCCCGTCACCATCGCGAATCGCAAGCAAGACGTTCGCCAGCGCCAGCAACGGATCATTGATGCCGCGCGCACGGGCTTCGGACAGGCTGTGTCGCGCGCCCTCGGTATCGGTGCTGCGCAACTGGTTCAGCGCGAGTCGGCCGAAGTCGCGAAACGGCGGTTCGGCCAGACCGGCGCGTTGCTGCTGCAGTCGCGCGGCATCGCCCCATCGGCGCAGGCGTTCGGCGATCAGCGCCGCGTTGTCCAGCGTGTTCGCGTCGTTCGCCCCCAGTGTCAGTCCTTGTTGAATCGCGGCCCAGGCTTCCGCCCAGTTGCCGAGTGACGCCAATGCCGCGGCTTCGTTCGTCCACACGCCGGCACGCTGCGGCTCCAGCAGTTCGAGCATCTGCCAATGCCCGAGCGCGTCGACATGGCGACCTGCGTGCATCAGGGCCTCGGCCAGCTTGTAGCGCGTCTCGCTGTTGTCCGGATTGAGGCGTGCGGCCGCATCCAGCGCCGCGATGGCGCCCGCGAGATCGCCTTGTTCGAGCAACAGGCTGCCAAGCAACTCGTGGGCGAACGCGTTCCCCGGCTCGTCGGTCGCGAGTTGTCGCGCCTGCGCCAGCACCTGCGCCGGCGCCGCGCTTCCGAGCATCGACTGCAGTTCGACCAAACGACGGTGCGAGGCGACGATGCTGCGCGGATGACCCGCGACGATCGCGTCACCGCGACTCGTATTGACGTAGCCGAGGCCTTGCAGTTGTCGCGCGACTTCCGGGGTCATCACGGCTTCTTGCGGCGCCGTCTCCGGGCGTTGCCACAGGTCCAGTTGCATGGCATCGGCACGGGCGCGCTCCTCGTCCGATCGATCGCGGGTTTCGGCCGCGTCCTCGGCGAGGTCATACAACTCGGTCTCGTCGCGGGTCGCGATGAGTTTCCAGCGGCCGTCGCGCAGGCTGCGCAGCGGCAGCGTGCGATAGGCGAGTTCCGGGTAGCGGGTTTCGGCGTAAGCGGGAGGGATTTGCAGGTCGCCTGCGGCGAGCAGCAGCGGCTGCAGATCGATGCCATCCGTCGGCACGCCATCCTCGATACCGGCGATCGCCGCCAGCGTCGGTGCGACGTCGATCAGGCGCGGCGTCTGCTTTGGCATCGCCGGACGGAAACGATCGGGCGCATACCAGAACATCGGTACCAGCACGGTCGAGTCATACAACAGCAGGCCGTGATCGAGTTCATCATGGTCGCCCAGACCCTCGCCATGGTCGCCGACCACGACCAGCACGAAGGGGCGCTGGCGTTGCTCCAGCGCGACCACCAGACGTCCGAGCTGATGCGCGACGTAGGCGACCTCGGCACGATAGGCCTCGCGCAATCCGGCACCGGCCGGCGTGCCCGGGGCGACATAGGGTGCGTGCGCGTCGAACAGGTGCAGCCACAGGAATTGTGGCGCTGCGGCGGGTGTGAGCTCGGCCAGCGCACGATCGACGGACGCGTCGCCGCGCCGTTCGAGGATCGCCAGCGACGATTCGGGTCCGCCAGCAGATGCAGGCTGGTCATAACGATCGAACCCGCGTGCCAGTCCGAATTGGCGATCAAGCGGGAAGGCGCTGACCACGGCCGTCGTCCGATAACCTTGGGCGCGCAGGCGTTCTGCGAGTAGCGGCACCGTCGTCGCGACGCGGTCACCGTTGTTGCGTACGCCGTGACGGTTCGGATCCAGGCCGGTCAGCAGCGACGTGTGCGCGGGCAGGGTCAGCGGCGCAGAGGTCGCTGCCGCCTTGAAGCGTACGCTGGCCGCCAATACGCGTGCCAGGACCGGGTTCGTCGCGGCCACGTCGGCGAATACATCGGCCCGTACGGTATCGAGGCTGACCAGAATCAGGTCCGGCTTCGCGGTCTCGTCCGGGCTGCAGGCCGACAGGAGGGCTGCAGCCGTCAGGGACAGCAGGGTCGTGCGCCAGATCAGTGCAGGCAGGTGTCGGGACATGGGTCGTCGCAAGGGGTCAACGAGGTGGACGGGTCGTTCAGGCTACGCGGACAGCTGGCATTCACGCTTGTGTCTCGTTAATCTATCGTTTGGCACGGATCAATCGTGCGCTTGTGCTTGGGTGGCTGTCCCGTGATGGGGTGGCTTCGTCGTCGTGTGATGGGGGAATATGCATGAAGAACAGGATTGGAAAGCGGCTGTTGAAGATCTCGGCGACTGTATTCGCCACGATGATGGTCGGGCAGGTCTTTGCGGCCGAGAGCTGGGAAGCCTATCTGGATCAGGTTCGCATCAAGCAGGCCATCGCCGATTCGCTGACGCCGGAACAGCTGGCCGCGCGTCGCGAGCGTCTGGCACGCTGGCTGGAACAGCAGGCCCAGTTGCCGCAGCGTACGCCCGGCGACACCTGCGTCGTGGCCACCAATGAGGTGTCGACGCTGCCGTTCAATCCGGCCGCGGACACGACGGTTGGGCAGACCGACAACTATGACCTGCCGGCCGACACCACCAACCCGACCTGTGCAGCACCCACGACCTGCACCGGTGCGGGCCCTGCGGGTTCGTTGCCGCGCGGTGCGATCTACACCGGTACCGGCACCGGGCCGGACCGCGCGTACAAGATCCGCACCAATGTCGCGTGCACGCTGAATGTGACGATCGATCCGACGAGCACGCAGGATCTGGCGGCCATCGTCTACCAGACCCAGTGCTCGAGCAATCTCGCGGACTGCGGCTGCGTCTCCGACACCGGCATCGGTGGCGCGACAGAAACGGTTTCGCTGACCACCGTGGCCGGTACCGACTATTTCGTGGTCGCCGATGGCTATTCCACTGGCGCGACGCCGCCTGGTCCGTCCGGTCCGTTCACCCTGTCGATCACGGAAACCACGGCAACCGGTTGCCAACTGGTGGGCGCGGCCTCGGCCGACCTGTCGATCACCAAGACCGATGGCGTGGCTTCGGTGAATGCCGGTTCCAACGCGACCTACACCATCACGGCCAGCAATGCCGGCCCGGATGTCGTGAACGGCGCGACCGTGGCCGATACGTTCCCGGCCAGCTGCACCAGCGTGGGCTGGACCTGCGTCGGTGCCGGCGGCGGTACCTGCACGGCCGCTGGCAGCGGCAACCTCAGTGACACCGTGAACCTGCCGGTCGGCGGCAGCGTCACCTATACCGCGACCTGCGCGGTGTCGTCGGGTGCCAGTGGCAGCCTGACGAATACCGCCACGGTTACCGGCATTGGCAGCGTCGTTGAAGTCAATCCGGCCAACAACTCGGCGACGGACACGGACACGATCAACTCGACGGCCGCACCGCAGTTCACCTACACGCCGGCAGCCGGCGGTGCGGTGAATTTCACCGGTGGCACGACCGTAGGCTCGACCGGCAACGCCTCGATCGCGGTCGCGATCGGCACGCCGGGTCTCGGCACCGGTGCGTCGGCGACGACGACGACGACGTGCGTGGTGCCGGTCGGCTTCTCGGGCTTCGGCCAGTCGGTGACGGCGGAAGGCGCAGCGGTGTCGACCACGGGCGGTCCGCTGAGCGGCTCCTGCGTCCTGGGTGCATCGCAGGTCGTGCAGTCGATGACCTGTACCGAGAACCAGGGCGGCACGCCGGTCACGCGTACGTTCGACCTCACTTGCCCGGCCGGTACCGCCGTGCCGCTGACCTCGACTCCGGCTTCGGGTGGCACGGTCACGACGCCTGCCCAGGTCATCGGCACCGGACCGACGACGGCACCGATCGCGTTCCAGAATCCGGGTCTGGTCGGTGCGACGGTCACCTGCGTGGCTCCGGCAGCACCGTTCTCGGTCAGCCCGCTCAGCTTCCCGGTGGCGGCCGGTGGTTCGGCTTCGACGACTGTGTCGTTCACCAGCACGACGACTGGCGCTTTCACCGGCACGTTGAACTGCAGCGCGGGTCAACAGCAGTTCGTGTTCAATCTGGCGGGCAGCGCCTTGGCGTCGGGCGTGCCGGTTCCGGCGCTGGGCTCGGATACGCGCCTGATGCTGGTGTTGGCCGCGCTGATGATGGGCATGGTCGCGCTCGGACTGCGCGCACGCCGCAGCTGATCCGGTCGTCGATGTTGAAATATCAAGGGCGCCTCTCCGGAGGCGCCTTTTTTTTGGCGCTTCTGCTGGAAATTCAGGACGCCTGACGCAAGGCTGTGGCCGGATCGGACGGATCGAACAACTGTGCCAGAGGCGTCGGGCGTTCGATCGCGAAGCCCTGGGCGTAGTCCACTCCGAGCGCCAGCAGGTGGCTGCGGATGGTCTCGGACTCGGTGTATTCGGCGATCGTCTGCTTGCGCATCACGCGGGCGATCTCGGCGATCGAGCGCACGATGGCCAGCGCCAGCGGCGACGTGTGCACGTCGCGCACGAAGCTGCCGTCAATCTTGAAGTAGTCGACATCCAGCGATTGCAGGTACGAGAACGAACAGAAGCCGGCACCGAAGTCGTCCAGCGCGAACTTGCAGCCCAGTGCACGCACGCGCTGGATGAAGCGCTGTGCCTGGGCAAGGTCGCGCACGGCACTGGTCTCGGTGATCTCGAAGCACAGGCGACTGGCCGGAAACCGGCTCGCCGCAAGTCGTTCTTCGATGAATTGCGCGAATTCGTCGTCGTTGACCGAAGCGCCGGACAGGTTGATGCCGACCATGCCGACCTGTGTCGCGAGCTCGGGATGGGCGTCGAGCCAGTCCAGCGTCTGGGTCAACACGGCACGGTCGATGCGGGTTGCGAAGCGGAAGCGTTCGGCCGCCGCGATGTAGGGGCCGGGTTCGAGCAATTCGCCGGTGGTCGGATCTTCGACGCGCAACAGCACCTCGAAATGACGCAGGTCCGAATGGCTCGCGGACTTCAGCGCCACGATGCCCTGGGCGAACAGGCGCAGCCTTCCTTGCTCGATCGCGTCACTGATGCGCACCGCCCAGTCCATGGCATTGCGGCGGTCATGGACATGGCGTTCGTCCGCCGTGGCGACCTGCACGCGGTTGCCACCGAGTTCCTTCGCGGTGAAGCAGGCTGCATCGGCCTGTGCGAACAGTCCGGCGAAATCCGATTCGCCCGCGACAAAAGGCACCAGGCCGATGCTGGTGGTCGGCGCAATCACTCGCCCTTCGTGGGCAAACCGGAAGTCGGCAATGACGCGACGCAGCTCCTGCGCCAGTTGCAGGGCTTCGGTCCGTTCGACCTTGCGCAGCAGCAACGCGAATTCGTCGCCGCCGAGACGCGCGAACAAGTCGCCGGGACGGATCACGCTGGCCAGCGCCGCGGCGAGTGAGCGCAGCAATTCGTCGCCGGTGCGGTGGCTCAGGGTATCGTTGACGAGCTTGAACTGGTCGAGATCGAGATAGGCCATGGCCATCGCTTCCTCGGGATGCCGCTGCAACGCATGCTTGGCCTGATCCTCGAAGGCCGGACGATTCACCAGCCCGGTCAAGCGATCGATGGTGGCACGGCGCAACGCGCGCACGCTGGCGGCACGGTTCTCGTTCGCTGCCGCCGACACGATCTGCGGTGCGGCCGTGATCATGCACAGGAAGGCGATCAGGATGGTGGTGCTGCCGAGATCGCGCGGCGGCGCCAGGCCGGCATAGCCGAGGCCGATCAAGGTGGCCAGGTACAGGCCGACGACGGTCGTGCCGAACGCGGTCCACGGCGGTTCGAAGCGCACGGCGCTCCAGATCACGAAGACGAAGGGCAGGCTGGCAAAGCCGAGTGCATAGGCACCGCTGCGCCGGGCCACCCAGGCCACGACCACGAGCGACAGCAGGAACACCGCCAGCCACAGCCACTTCTCGCTGCGTGCCGCATAGCGGAAGGGCAGCGGTCCGTCGCTCTTCCAGGCGCGCCAGCGATAGCCGATCAAGACGCTGGACAGCACGGCCACCACGCCATACAGGTCCCCGAGCGCCCAGCGAAACGCCGCTTCGGCGAAATCACGCGCCGGTACCATGCCGGCCACGACCAGTCCGGCCGCACCGATCGCGCCGCCGATCAGGATGGCGATGGTCGCCGCACCGAGGAACAGGAAGCCCGAGCGCATCGCCAAGTGGTCGATGGCACGCGGCGATCGATATTGCACCCAGGCCGCCGCGACCAGTGCCGATGCCAGGTTGGCCGCGATCGAGAACGGGATGAACACCGGCGGCACCGGGCCGAGCGTGAGGTGGAAGATGAGGACGGCCACCGGAATGAACGGCCACCAGCGCCAGCCATGCACGATCAATGCGCCGATGGCGATGCCGGCCGGCGGCCAGATCAGTGTGACTTGCTCGGGTCCGCTGACGAACCACGTCGCCAGCCAGGCGCCGGCGATGAACAAGGCGACCAGCGACGCAAAGGTGGCGACCGGGTGGCGGGGCGTGGACACGGCCCGAGTCTAGCCCGAAGCACCGTGAGCGGCGTGTCGTGCCTCAAGACTGGCCGCAGGCCCGGGCCCAGTCCTGCGCCTGGGCGATCAGCATGCGCGGTATCGGCGGTGTCCGTTGCATCGCGGCCACCGCATCACGGATGCGCTCGGCCAGTTCGGGTCTCGGCGCAATCCGGCACTGCGCGTAGGCCGATGCAGCCCGCTCGGCGTCGGCATTGCTGCGTTCGCTGAAGATGCCGCGATCGCGTTCGACCAGCACCGGGGCGAGCAGGTCGATGGCGGCCTGGAATTCGCCCCGCGCGATGTGGATGCGGGCACGATCGGCTTGATACGCGAGCAGGCGTGGATCGTCGTCGTTGCCCAGCGCGTGCTCCACTGCTTCCGCTTGGTCGAGCGTCTGTTCCGCCTCGTCCCAGCGTTGCTCGACCATGCGCGTCTGGGCCAGCGAATGCAGGGTGCGGGCGATCTCGACATGGTGTTCACCGAAGAATTCGCGCATGCGCGCGAGCAACGCGGCGTATTCGCGATCGGCTTCATCGAAGCGGCCGAGTTCGCGCAGACTCATCGCGTGATTGCGCCGCATCGCCAGGACGGTCGGCGTGCGTTCCGGCTTCAGAAGATCGAGTTGCCGCAGTGCTTCGGTGAGCTTGGCATGGCCGCCCTCGGCATCGCCTTCGGTGACCAGAAAGGTGCCGAGATTGCCGAGCGAAACCGCGTACATCGCGCGACTGTCCGGCAAGTGCTTCGCCAGCACCTCGGCCGATTCCGCCAGCGCCGCGGTCGCTTCGGCATTGCGACCGAGCGAACGCAGCGTCACCGACAGCAGTTGCAGCAACCCGCCGCGCGGCAGGCTGTCGAGGTCGCCGATCGCATCGCGCCGCGCCAGCGCGGTCTGCAGCAGGGCGCGCGCTTCCGCATATTCGCCGCGGCCGAAGTGCACCAGCGCGCGCTCGTTGTAGGCGTCGGCGACATCGTCTTCCGGCACGATCGGTTGCCGCAGCCAGAGCTCGAGGGCACGGTCGAACATGCGCGCCGCGGGTTCGGCCAGCCCCTGCTGGCGCATGATGCGACCCGCGGCGTGAAACATCGAGGCGCGGGCGTCATCGTCCATGCCGGTGGTGTCGCCCTGTTCCAGCCGCTCGACGCTGCGTGCCAGCAGTTCCCGGGCGGTGAGCTCGTCGGCGCGGGTCGCGGACGGATTCGCCGATGCGAACAGTTCCTGAAAATAGGACGCGACCGCCTTCGCCTTGTCGCGCTCGCGCCCGGTTTCGGCGAGTTGCCGGTCGAGCGAGGCAACATGGAAGGCGGTGAACGACATCGCGGCGACGATGACTGCGGCGCTCGCGATCAGGGCAAACCAGTGGCGTCCGACGAAGGCCCGCAATCGGTAGCCGCTTTCGCCGCGGCGGGCTTCGACCGGCTCGCCTTCGAGCCAGCGATCCAGGTCGGCCAGCAATGCATCGGCACTCGGGTAACGATCCTCGGCGCGCTTGCGCAGGGCCTTGAGGCAGATCGCGTCGAGGTCGGCATCGGCCGCTCCGCGCAGGCGCGTCGGTGCCGATGGCTCGACCTCGAGGATCGCGCGCAGCAACGCCGCCGAGCCCTCGGGCTTGCCATAGGGCGATGTGTCGGCGAGCAGTTCGTACAGCAACACCCCGAGCGAATAGACATCGACGCCGACCCCGCCGCCCCCCTGTCCATGGATCTGTTCGGGTGCGGCATAACGCAGGGTCATCTGGCTCGGGCCGGTGGCGGTGATCGCATCCTCGTCGAGCAAACGCGCGATGCCGAAGTCGAGCAGCTTCGGCACCCCGTCGGCGCTGACCAGGATATTGGCCGGCTTGAGGTCGCGGTGCACCACCAGCTTGCGATGCGCGTAGCCGATCGCGGCAGCGAGATCGCGGATCAGGCGCACCCGCTCGCGCCGCGGGCTCGCGTGCTCGCGACACCACTGGTCGAGACGCGGCCCGTCGACGAACGCGGTCGCAAGGTAGGGCGCACCGCCGGCGTCGCGGCCGCCGTCGACCAGTGCAGCGATGTTCGGATGGTCGAGCGTGGCGAGGATGCGCCGTTCGCGCTGGAAACGACGTTCGTCCTCGTCGCTCCAGCCCGCCTGCGCGATCTGCTTGAGCGCGACGAGTTGCTTCGCGCCGTCCAGTTCGCGTTCGGCCAGCCAGACGCGGCCCATGCCGCCGCGCCCGAGTTCGCGCACGATGCGGTAGTGCGGCAGTTGCGGCGCCGCAGCGTCGCGCTCGCGATGTTCGGCGCGAGCGAGGATGTCGTTGTCGCGCGCGCCGTCACCGAAACGCTTGCGCAGTGCTGCGCCGAGTTCGGGCTCGGCGGCTTCGATCTCGCACAGTCGGGCGCTCCGTTGCGGCAGCGATAACGCCGCGAGTTCGAAGTGCAGGTCCTTCAGGCGCGCATAACGCGCCGCGTCAGGCGTCGCGTCCATCGCCGAGTTGCTCGCGCAGCCAGGCACTGGCCTGCGTCCACTCGCGGTTGACCGAGGACGGATGGATGTCCAGCGCCTGCGCCGTCTCCTCGATGGTGAGTCCGGCGAACACGCGCATTTCGACCACGGCGGCGGCGCGCGGGTCGAGCCTCGCGAGCACGCACAGGGCGTCGTCCAGCGCCACCAGTTCGTGCGGCGAACCCATGCCGGCGACGTCGATGTCGTCCAGCGATTCCGGCACCGCGCCACTGCCCCGCTTGTCGGCCAGCTTGCGGCGGGCGCGATCGATCAGGATCTGGCGCATCGCGCGTGCCACCACGCGGATGAAATGGCCGCGATCCTCGACCTCCGGTGCGCGCGCCTGGATCAGTTTCATCAGCGCATCGTTGAGCAGCGCGGTGGGCTGCAGCGTGTCGTGGCCGGATTCCGAACGCAGCACGCTGGCGGCGAGACGGCGCATTTCGGCATACAGCTGGGTGAAGACACGGTCGCGCGCAAGCGCGTCGCCCTGTTGCCAGTCGACCAGCCAGCCGGTGATGTCGTCGAAGTTTGCCCCCATGGCGGAAGGATACGCGGCGAAGGCGGCGGTGAAAACGTCGCGATCCTGCGTACTGCAGGGAGACGCGGCCTGTTGCCGCGAACGGAGCTCCCCATGAACCGCCTTGCCTGCATCGTTTCTGCGCTTGCCCTGGTCACCCTGACGACGGCGGTTGCCGCGAAAGACACGTCGGTCTTCCGGGACGATTTTTCCGACAACGGCAGCGGCTGGATCGATACTCAAGTCGCCGACCACCGGGCCAAGGGCATCGCGCTCTACAACGGTGAGGGCGGCTACCAGATGACGCCGATCGACGACGCCACCTTCGGCATCGTGCCCGCGCCGAAGCAGGCGAAAGGCGCCGACGTTCAGGTCGAAACCGGATTGTTTCTTTATACCGGCGTCGGTCAAGGCACCGCCGGCGTGGTCTGTCGCCATCGCGACAACGACAATTTCTATGCCTTCATGGTCTCGGGTGGCCATGGCTACGCCATCCTGAAAGTACAGGCCGGCCAGCCCGAAACGCTGGCCAGCGGCCGCTTCGAGGGCGTGATGCCGAACATCGCCGATCTGCGCATCGGTGCGCGCTGCGAGGGTGGCTCGCTGAAGTTGATGCTGGATGGCGACGTGGTCGCCGAAGCGGACGACGGCACGCATCTGCTCGGGGGCACCGGCCTGATCGTGATGGGCGAGAAGATGGCCGGCACCAGTGCCGTGTTCGACGACTTCGAATTGCGTTCGATCGAACGTTGATCGCCCTCGCGGCCAAGCATCCGACGCCGTCATGACCCTGCCTGGACCTGGCACCGACCATTTCGCCGCGCCGCGCTGCCACAACTGCGGGGCCGGACTGGCCACGCCGTTCTGTGGCCGCTGCGGCCAGAAGCGGGCTGCGCGGCTTGACCTCGGTGCCGTGCGCGCCGAGGCCTGGCAGAGCTATCGGGTGTTCGAGTTCGGCATCGTCCAGGCGGCTTGGCGGCTGGCACGTGCACCCGGCGTGATCGCCCGCGAGTTCGTGCTCGGCGCGCGCGCCCGCCATGTCCATCCGCTGAAATTGCTGCTGATCGCGATTGGCGTGCAGGTGCTGGTGTTGTCGCACACGAGCCGGCTGGAGGCACAGGACGCCAACCTCAATCAGGTGATGGCGCTGATCCGGACCTATGCCAACTGGTCGTTCTCACTCGGCATCTTCGCCATCGTCGGCGCGTCCATGCTGGTGCTGCGCTGGCGTCAGCCGTTCAATCTGACCGAGCATCTCGTGCTCGGTGTCTACGCGCATTTCCTGATCATCGTCGCGAACATCATCAACCAGTTGCCAGTCCTCGTGTTTCGCGATCCGCAGTTCCTGAAGCTGCACCAGCAGTGGTCGGCCTGGCCCATGGATGGGGTCGAGGCCCTGATCGCACTGGTTGCATTCCGTCAGTTCTTCCAACTGGAAGCACGCCGAGATGCCTGGCGCCTGGCGTTGGCCGGCGTCGTGTTCGTCGCCCTCAAGTTTCTGCTCCTGCGCCTGTACTCGTATGCGCTGGTCAAGATCGTGCTCGCCCAACTCGCCTGAATCCTTCCAACTGATACGGAATCCCTGTCATGACCACGCGCCTTCCCCTGAAACGCACGCTGCTCTGCACCGCCCTGACGATCGCGCTTGCTGCCTGCGGCAGTGGCGATGGTGCCGCACCGAATGGCCAGACGCTGGCAGCGAACGACCCGGCCCCGCGCAGCGCGATGAGCGAGGCGGCGATGGTCGACGCGATCGCCAGTCAGTTGCAGGCCTGTTCCTACGACGGTTCGCCGGTGACGATCGATGCCCGCGGCATGGCCGCCGGACACGACGATGCCGGTCGGCAGGTCGTCGCCGAAATCATGAAATACACCGGGTTGCCGCAGAATTTCGAGGTGATGCCGCACCCGCAGGTGCCGAACGCCGCGGCCGTCATCCTGGTCGGCGAGGACAAGTTGCCGCATCGCGTGATTGCCTACAACGAGCAGTTCATGGCCGACGTGCAGCAGGCGACCGCGAACAACAACTGGGCGCCGGTCAGCATCATGGCGCACGAGGTCGGGCATCATCTGTCCGGCCACACCATCCAGCCGGGCGGCAGCCAGCCGCCGACCGAACTCGAAGCCGACAAGTTCAGCGGCTACGTGCTGTACAAGATGGGCGCGCAGCTGGCCGACGCGCAGAAAGCGATGAATGCGCTCGTGCCGGAAGCCGATGGCCCGACCCATCCCGGTCGCGGCAAGCGCGTCACTGCGATCGCCGAAGGCTGGGAGCAGGCCTGCGTGCAGCAAGGCGGAGATTGCGGGGGCAAGGTCGCATCGGCGGCGGAGCCGGATCGCGTGCCGATGGCCGACACCACGGTCCGGTCCGAGTCGGCGGCGACGAAGACGACGATGACCGCCACCGCCCATGGTCCGGTCGATGTGTTGCCGAAACCGGATTCGAATGCGATTCCGAGCAAGTTCGGCCGATTCGTGATCGACGAGATCGGTGTGCTGGATGCCGGCACGCGCGCCGCCTACGAGAAGCAGATGTATGACCTCGCTGCGCAGCATCAGGTCGAGATCGTCACCATCGTTGCCAAGAGCCTGAGCGGCCTCGACGCCGACGCCTATGCCTACGCGATGATGCGCCAGCTTCGCGTCGGCAAGCTCGATGTCGGCAACGGCGCGGTGCTGGTCGTGGCCCCGAACGAAGGACAGGTCGGCGTCGCGATGGGGCCGGGCGTAATGCTGGAGATGCGCGACTACGTCGATCTCGAAAAAGATCGCCTCAAGGGCTTCATCGACATCGGCCTGCCGTATTGCAAGGGCACCTGCAACGCCGCGCAGTCCGAAATGCTGATGGGCGCGGCCGAGCACATCGCACAGGACGTCGCCCACTGGGATTTCCAGATCCGCTACCAGAGCCTCGCCGAATTGATGGCGAAGTTCGAGGAAATCTCGCAGGCGCGCATGAACGGCCAGGATATCGAGCCGGAGCAAGACCCGACCTGGCGCAAGATCGTGCGCTTCGAGGGCAAGCTGGTCAGTCGTGATCCCGCGGCAGGCGAGCAGGGCAAGTGGATCAACGACACGCATGCCGAGATCGCCGGTGCGCCGATGCACGTCGTCGCGGCGGACGGTCGCAATCTGCTGGTCTACGTGAATCCGCATACCGAGGGCCTGATGACCAGCGCGCTGGAAGCGGGGCAGTCGTACGTGTTCATCGCGCGCGAATCGTCACTGTCGCAGAACCCGGACGACACGCTCAGCGTCGACGTGCTCAGTTACGACCGCGCCGCGCGCTGATGAAAAAAAGTTATATCTCTTCATCGCGATAAAGAGATTGACACCATGGGGTGCGGCCGGCATGCTGGCCGCACATACCCATCAAGACCGGCGGAGGGATAGGCCCTTGGATGCCGGGGCAACCAGCGTGACGCGCAAGCGTGGCGCCAGGTGCCAAGTCCTGCGGCGGACCTCGGTCCTCCGGAAGATGGGTCGCAGCGTTGCCGCAAGGTCGGCGTTGCGACGAATCCTCACAGGCTGCTGGATGGGCGAGATTCCTGAAGGAGTTCGCCATGTCGCTCGCTGCCGATGCTGAAACCCCCACCTTCGAGCCGCGGACCGCGTCCTTTGCCGCGCCGATTTTCGCGCCCCGCGCCGATGCGCCGGTGCCGGTGCAGCGCGGCTCGTTTCCGTTGCGTCTGGACCTTCGCCGTGGTGGCGCGCATGACTTGGTTCTGCGCTGGCAGATTCTCGGTGTGCAGGAAGCGCCGTTGCTGATCGTGCTGGGCGGCATTTCGGCGCATCGCCAGTTGGCGGCGAATGCCATCGATGCGTCCGAAGGCTGGTGGCCGCAGCAGGTCCGTCGTGGCGGCGCGCTGGACCCGTTCGCCTATCAGCTGCTGTCGATCGACTGGATCGGTGCCGACGGTGCGCTCGACGCCGCCATCGACCCGGACGACCAGGCGCAGGCGCTGATTGCCCTGCTGGCGCATCTGCAGATCAAGCAGGTGGCGGCCTGCATCGGTGCCTCGTACGGCGCGATGGTCGGGCTGCATCTGGCCAAGCGGCTTGCGGCGCGACTCGGTCACCTGGTGGTGTTGAACGCGGCGCATCGGCCGCATCCTTTCGCGTCCGCCTGGCGTGCGATCCAGCGCCGCATCGTGCGTCTCGGTAGCGAACATGAGGCCGCGCACGAAGCCGTTGCACTGGCACGGCAACTCGCCGTGCTGAGCTACCGCACGCCGGGTGAGTTTGCCGCGCGCTTTGCCGATAAGGTCGCACTCGATGGCGGTGTCGCCCGCTGCGCCGCCGAGCCCTATCTCGACGCCCAGGGCGAGCGCTTCGCCCACCGATTCGCCGGTACCGCCTTCCTGCGCCTGTCGGAATCGATCGACCTGCACGACATCGACCCCGCCGACGTGCCGGTGCCGGTGACCGTGTTCGCAGCCCGCTCGGACCAGATCGTGCCAGTCGAGGATGTGCGCGCCTTTGCCGTTGCAGTGCCGTTGCTGCACCGCTATCACGAGATCGACTCGGTGTTCGGCCACGACTCCTTTCTGAAGGAAGACGCCCGCGTGCAGGCGGTGCTGGTCGATGCGCTGGCCGGTTGCGGAGGTGCGGCATGAGTGCGCGTTGTACCGCCACGGCCGCGGTGCGCGCCGGAATTGATTCCGACACCGCACATGGCGCAGTCGTGCCGCCGATCGTGTTGTCGAGCAACTTCAGCTTCGAGGGCTTCGAACGCAAGCGCAAGTACGACTACACGCGCAGCGGCAACCCGACCCGCGACCAGCTCGCCGAGGCCCTGGCCGAGCTTGAAGGCGGTGCCGGTGCGGTCATCACCGCCACCGGCATGGCTGCGATCACGTTGGTGCTGGCCTTGATCCAGCCCGGCGAGCGCCTGCTCATACCGCATGACTGTTACGGCGGCAGCTGGCGATTGTTCAATGCGCTGGCGAAAAAGGGCCAGTTCGAACTCATCACCGCCGACCTCACCGATCCGCGCACGCTGGCTGAAGCGCTGGCGCAACAGCCAAAGTGGGTCTGGATCGAGACGCCGTCGAATCCGTTGCTGCGGCTGACCGACCTGCGCTTCGTCGCCGAGGCTGCACATCGCATCGGTGCGACCGTGGTCGCCGACAACACCTTCCTGTCGCCGGCCCTGCAGACCCCGATCGCACTGGGCGCCGACCTGGTCGTGCATTCGACGACCAAGTACATCAATGGCCACAGCGATGTCGTCGGCGGCGCGGTCGTCGCCCGGGACGCCGAACTGCATCAGCAGCTGGTCTGGTGGGCGAACGCGCTCGGCCTGACCGGCTCGCCCTTCGACAGCTTCCTGACCTTGCGCGGCCTGCGCACGCTCGACGCCCGCCTGCGCGTGCACCAGGAAAACGCGCTGGAGATCGCGACGCTGGCGCAACAGCATCCGGCAGTCGCGGCGGTGCATTTCCCGGGTCTGGTCACGCACCCGAATCATCAGCTCGCCTTGCGTCAGCAGCGTGGTTTCGGTGCGATGCTGTCGATCGAACTGGCGGGCGGTGTCGACGCCGTGCGCGCGTTTCTCGACGGACTGGCGCACTTCACCTTGGCCGAATCGCTGGGCGGCGTCGAGAGCCTGGTCGCGCATCCGGCGACGATGACGCATGCCTCGATGAGTGCGGAAGCGCGCGCCGCGGCCGGCATCGGCGAGGGCTTGCTGCGCCTGTCGGTCGGTATCGAGGATGCGCGCGATCTGACGCAGGATCTCGCTGCCGCGCTTGATCGCGCCGCTGCCGTGACGGCGAGTGCACGAAAACCGGTCGAGGTCGCGGTGTGAGCGCGGTGCTTGCAAACGCCATCGACGCCGCGCCTGATGCTCGCTTGTGCCTGCTGGGCACCGGCGGCGTCGGCAGGGCGGCGTTGCAGCGTCTGGCGGAATTGCAGGATGCGGGCATCGGTCGGCGCCTTGCGCTGGTCGGGGTCGCCAATTCCCGCCGCTGCCTGCGCGGCGAGACCTTGCCGCCGCGGCAGGCGCGCGATCCGGTGGCGCCGTTGTCGCGCGCGACGTCGATCGACTGGGTCGACGACCTGTTCGCGGCGTCGGGGCCGGCGCGGCGCATCGTGATCGATGCGACCGCGAGCGATGCGGTCGCGGCGCGCCATGCGCACTGGCTGGCCCAGGGCATTGACGTCGTGACCGCGAACAAGCTGGGGCAGGGTGGATCCCTGTTGCGATGGCAAGCGATTCGGGCGGCGCAAGCGTCCGGCCGCGCGCGTTATGGCGATGCCGCTACGGTCGGTGCCGGCTTGCCCTTGCTGCGCACGCTGCGCGCACTCACCCTGGGTGGCGACCGGATCACCGCGATCGCCGGCGTGCTATCGGGTTCGCTGGCCTGGCTGTTCGATCACTACAACGGCGCTCGGCCTTTTTCCGAGCTGGTGAGGGAAGCGCGCGATCGCGGTTATACCGAGCCGGATCCGCGCGATGACCTGTCCGGCGCCGATGTGCGACGCAAGTTGCTGATCCTCGCCCGCGCCGCCGGGATCGCGCTCGACGAGCACGAGATCGCGGTCACGCCCCTGTTCGACGCGACGCTGGCGCAGCTTGAGCGTGGCGAGGTCGATGCCGCGCTGTCGCGGCTGGATGCGCCCCTGCGTCTGCGCCTGGACGCAGCGCGCTCGCGCAACGCCCGCCTGCGCGTGGTGGCACGTTGGCGCGATGGTGCGGCCACGGTCGGGCTGGAAGCGCTGGCGTTGAGCGACGAACTCGCGCACGGTGCCGGTACCGACAATCGTCTGACGATCCACAGCACGCGCTACCGCGAACGTCCGCTGGTGATCCAGGGCCCGGGTGCGGGCGCCGACATCACCGCCGCGGCCCTGCTCGACGATGTGCTTGCGATCGCCGCGAACTGACACTCGCAACCACGGCCATCGTCGCCGTCGAGGCTTGTCCCGGTGTCATGCGGCGGTAAGATCGTTGACGTCGGCACCGGGGGGCAAGCCAGATGAGAATCACAACGCTGCTTGCAGCCACGCTGTGCGTGCTGCCGCATCAGGTCCTGGCGCGATGGCTGGTCGAACCTGACGAGGCCGCGCGCGCGGCCGATGCGGATGCGCATGTCGAAGCGGGCAAGAATGCGGCCGTATCGACGCTGGGCGAGGTCGTGGTGACCGCGCGCAAGAAGTCCGAAGTGCTGCAGGACGTGCCGATGAGTGTGGCCGTGTTCGACGCCGATGAACTCGTCGAACTCGGTGTGCACGATCTCAAGGACCTGTCCGCGCAAGTGCCTGGCTTGCAACAGAACGATCTGGCGATCAGCAGCCGCTTGACCCTGCGCGGCGTCAATTCCGGCGACAACAATGCCTTCGAACAATCGGTCGGTACCTATGTCGACGGGATCTATCGCGGACGCATGAATCAGCAGTACATCGGCGTGTTCGATGTCGAACGCATCGAAGTGCTGAAAGGACCGCAGGTCACGCTCTACGGCAACAGTTCGCTCGGCGGCGCGATCAGCGTGATCACGCATCGGCCCGGCTTCGAATTCGGCGGCGATGTGCGCTTGAGTTACGGCGCCGAATACGCCGAACCGAACATCGAAGCGGCGGTCGACCTGCCGGTCAGCGACCGGTTCGCGATGCGGGTGGCCGGGACCTGGCGCGACCAGGGCGAGGGCATCGCGCCCAACGATGCCACCGGCGATAGCGAGCCCAGCAGCGCGCACGAAGCGTTCCGCTGGAGTGCGTCCTGGCTGCCGAGCGATCGCCTGTCGCTGTCGATGCGCCACGAGCAGGGCAGTTTCGATCGCGAAGGTCATATTTTCGAGGTCTACAAGCACGTCGACGGCCACGGCAACCCCTGGCCGAACTCGCCGTTCACGGGGATCGACGATGGCCGCCTGAACATCGCCAATGGCGCGCCGTTCAAATATCCGGAAGCTTTCCTGCGCACCGACATGGACGAGTCGATGCTGGAGCTGCGTTATCAGTTCGACGCGTTCGAACTGACCGCCGTGAGCGGCTACGGCAGCTACGATTTCCGTCACTCGGCAGACGTCGATATCACTCCGGCAACGCTTATCAATGTCTATCAGGACGAGCGCTTCAGCCAGTTTTCGCAGGAACTGCGCATCGCCGGAAATTGGTCCGATCGTACCGACTACCTGTTCGGTGCTTATCTTCAGCGCGACAACTACCGCAACGATTACCTGTCCGACTTCAATCTCCCGGCGTTGCTGGCGCCGGCCTTTGGCGCTCCGGTCGATCTCGTGAGCGGCCTGCTGTCGCCGTTTTCGCGGCACATCCTGCTCGATCAGGACACCGACCAGCAGGCCCTGTTCGGCAGCGTCGATGTCGGGCTGAGCGAGCAGCTGACCGCGACGTTCGGCTTTCGCTACCTGAGCCTGGGCAAGGATGCGCAGCAGGCCGTGCGGGTCGCCGACATCGATCACCGCGATGCGGCCGGGGATCTGATCGACCTGCGCTGGCTGGATCCGGCACTGGCGCCATTGTTGCTCGGCAATGACGGCTACCTCGCGAATCCGACCGGCTACGTTCTGGTGCTGGCCGACGGTACCGAAGTGCAGCCGGTGCTGGCGCCGAACAACCTGGTCGGTTACAGCATCGTCTCGCAGGGTACCGGCGACCTGCACGAATTCGATGCGCTCGCGCGTGACGAGCGGCATCCGATGTACCACGCGGGGCTGGCCTATCAGTGGTCGGACGACCTGCTGACCTATGCGAACTGGTCGAATGGCGCCAAGGCGGGCGGCTTCGATTTCCTCTACGAGGGCGATGATCGCGCGCAGGTCGAATACGGCGACGAGAATGCCAGCGTGTTCGAACTCGGGTTCAAGAGAGACTGGCGCGACCTGCGCCTCAACCTCGCGCTGTTCCATGGTCGCTATGACGACCTGCAGGTCTCGGTCTTCGACGGCGGCATCGGTTTCCTGGTCGGCAATGCCGCCAGTTCGGTGTCGAGGGGCGTCGATGTCGACGTCGACTGGCGCATCGATGACGAACTGCGTCTGCTCGCCCGCGTCGAATACCTGGACTTCCACTACGACCGTTTTGCCGATGCCAATTGCAGCACCACGGAACGTCTGAATACCGGTGCCGCGATCTGCGACTGGTCCGGTGATCGCACGCCCTTCGTGCCCGAAGTCGAAGGCATCCTGCGGCTGGAACATACCTGGCGCTCGGCGACCGACTGGACCATTCGGCAGGCGTTGGGATGGAATTATCGTGGCAGCCACGCCACGGCTTCCGACAATGAAAGCCAGACCCGTCAGGCGGCCTACGGACTGCTCGACTACCGGATTCAGTGGGCGCCTGATTCGGGCGACTGGAGCCTGGCCTTGATCGGCAGCAACTTGACCAACGAGAAATACAATGTATTCACGTCGGTGATCCCGCTTGCGCCCGGTGGCGCTTTCGCGAGCGTGCTCGCGAAGGGAAGGGAAGTCGCGGTCGAATTGCAGTACCACTATTGAGGAACACGCGCAGTGCAACTGGCCGGCTACACCGTCAATGACGTGATCTATGCATTGGGCGAAACGGTGGTGGCCACGGCAACGTCAGCCAATGGCGAACGCGTCGTGTTGAAGTACCTCGACAGCAGCCGCCCCTCGCCCGAATTCAGTGCACGCTGGCGCCATGAGTACGCGGTGCTGCGCTCGATCGATTCTCCGTTCGTCATCAAGGCGCGCGCGCTGGAACAGGTCGGGCGCGGTGCGGTGCTGGTGCTGGAGGCGTTCGCCGCGACCAATCTCGCGCAGCTGATTGCGCGCCAGACCCTCGATTTTTCCGACAAGCTGACGCTGGCGATCCGCCTGACCAAGGCTTTGAGCGCGGTTCATCACCATCGCCTGATTCATGGCGACATCGCGCCCAAGAATGTGCTGGTCGACGCTGCGACGCTGGGACTGAAACTCTGCGATTTCGGTCTGTCGACGCGATTGAACACCGAACAGCGGCACGCACAGGATGTATTCCTGCGCGGCACCCTCGATTACATGTCGCCGGAACAGACCGGTCGTACCAATCTCGACATCGACTACCGCAGCGACTTCTATTCGCTCGGCGTGAGCTTGTACGAGCTGTTTGCGGGCCGCAAGCCTTTCCAGTCCGGCGATCCGATCACCCTGCTGCACGCACAGATTGCGACCGTGCCGACGCCCTTGCATGAACTGGATGCTGCGATCCCGCAGCCGGTCTCGGCGCTGGTCCAGAAGCTGCTCGCCAAACACCCGGACGACCGCTACCAGAGCAGCTTCGGCCTGCTTCAGGATCTCGAGGCCTGCGCCGAACGCTGGCGCCTGTATCGGCGCATCGAGCTGAGTGAACTCGGCACTGCCGACGTGCCTGAGCGCTTCTGTGTCGCACAGAAGCTCTATGGCCGCGAGGCCGAAAGCAGCGCCATCCTCGCAGCATTCGATCGGGTCAGCGTTGGCGCGGTGGAATTGTTGCTGATCAGCGGTTATTCCGGCATCGGCAAGACCGCCCTGGTCAGCGAGTTGCATCGTCCGGTCGTGGCCCGGCGCGGCTATTTCGTGCGCGGCAAGTGCGACCAGTACAGTCGCAATCAGCCTTTTGCAGCGCTGATCCAGGCGTTTCAGCTGCTGATCCGCCAAATTGCCGTGGAGGGATCGGAGCGCCGCCAGTACTGGAAGACGCGCCTGAACGAGGCGCTGCAGGACAATGCGGCGGCCGTGGTCGAGATCATTCCCGAACTCGCGCTGCTGATTGGTTCGCCACCGAGTCTGGCCGTGTTGCCTGCGGCCGAAAGCGAGCGACGCTTTCACATCGCATTCGCCGGTTTCGTCAAGGCATTGGCTGCGCATGGACACCCGCTGCTGGTCTTTCTCGATGATCTGCAGTGGGCGGATTCGCAGACGCTGCGCCTGCTCGAACATCTGGTGCGCGATGACGGCGAATGCAGTGCCCTGATCGTCGGCGCCTATCGCGACAACGAGGTCGCCGCGGGCGATCCGCTGAGCCTGACGATCGCCTCGATCAGGAGTGCGCAAGGCCGGCTCGAACACCTGCAACTGGCACCGCTCGGCGCTCGCGAGGTCCAGCAACTGGTCGCCGACACCCTGCATTGCGCGCCCGCCGAAGCGGCTCCGCTGGCGGCGCTGTGCCTGGAGAAGACCCAGGGCAATCCCTTCTTTCTCGGCCAGTTTCTGCGCAATCTGAATGGCAAGGGTGATATCCGCTACGTGCGCAAGGAAGGCGCATGGCGCTGGGACCTCGCACTGATCCGCCAGCGCAGCATGACTGACAACGTGGTCGACCTGATGCTGCAGAAGCTCGCCGCGCTGGAGCCGGCGACGCGTGCGCTGCTTGCTCTGGCGGCCCATCTGGGCGACAGCTTCGATCACGCTCAGCTGATGTCGGTCGGCGAACGCGATGCCGTTGCCACCGCCGAGGTGCTGTGGCCCGCGCTGCAGGAAAATCTGTTGGTGCCCTTGAACGAGGGCTACAAGTTCGAGCACAGCCCCGAGCTGCTGCGGACGGCCCGCTACCGATTCCTGCACGATCGCGTGCAGCAGGCCGCCCACGAACTGACGCCGGCCAGCGAGCGCCCGGCCTTGCGGCTGCACTGCGGACGGCTGCTGCTCGCGGCGTGTAACGAAGCCGAGCTGGAGGAGCGGCTGTTCATCATCCTCGAATCGCTCAATGCCGCGATCGAGCTGATGACCGACCCTGCCGAGCGCGCCCGCTTGCTCGCACTCAACCTGCGCGGCGGGATTCGTGCCAAGTCTTCGGCGGCCTACACGGCGGCGGTCGAGCTGTTGCGACAGGGCGAGAGCCTGCTGCCGCCCGACGCGTGGCAGCAGCAGCCCGAGCTCGCGTTGACCGTCTACAAGAATCTTGCCGAGGCCGAATACCTCGCCGGCCATTTCGATGTCGCCGAGCAACGATTGGTGCGCCTGATCGCGCAGGCGCCTGCCGTCGCCGCAAAGGTGACCTTGTGTCTGGCCCTGGTCGAGCTGCTGCATTTGCGGGGCCGATTCGCCGACGCGTTCGTCGTGTTGTGCCGGGCACTGGCCTTGCTCGGTCGCGACTTCCCCGAAAGCGAGGAAGAAGCGATGCAGTGTTATCTCGCCGAGTTTGCCGAGACCGAGGCCACGCTCGCTGCGCAGGACGAGGCGGCCTTGCTGACGCAATCCGAGATGCGCGATCCGGAACGCCTGCTCGAAATGCAGGTCTATTATGGGCTGGCCTACGCGACCTACCAGATCAATCGCGGCATCAGCTACGTGCTGGGCGCCTGCCGGATGGTGAAGACCACGCTCGCACACGGTCAGTGCGACCTGAGCTGCATCGCCTACGTGACCTACCAGACGGCGATGGCAGCGAGCGGTCGCCCCTACCCGGCCGTGCACGCCATGGGACGACTCGCCCGCAAGCTCTCCGAGCAGCGCGACAATCCGTATTTCCGCCTGTCGGTCTACCAGTATTTCGGCGGGTTCTATCAGCACTGGTGCGAGCCGTTGCGCGAAACCCTTCCCTATCTTGAGCAGGGCATGGTGATGGGACGTGCCGGCATCAATCCGCTTGCCGCCGGCTATTGCGCCCTGCTGCGTTCGGTGAATCGCTTCGCGATCGGCTTGCCGCTCGACGAACTGGTCGCGGAGTGCGAGCAGGGACTCGCCTTTCTCAAGCGCAGCCACCAGCCGAGCCACCGAAGCGATGTTGCGCCACGGGGTGATGCAGCCGGCGCTGGCCCTGCTCGGCAAGACCTTGAACGCGGCGAGTTTCGACACCGCGGAATGCGCCGTGAGCAGCTATTTTTCCGATGCCGCGAGTGCACCACCGATCGTGCTCGCTTTCTTCAGCACGGCGATGGCCCGCCATGCCTATCTGTTCGACGATCGCGCACAATGGCAGGACAGTTCGTCGCGACTGGCGATGATCGGCCTGTGCCTGCCGGACAGTCCGTCGATGGTGGAGGCCAGCTTCTTTACGGCACTCGGGTTGCTGCACCCGGCGTTTGCCGATGCCGACACGCGGGAGTCGAATTGGCAGCTCGCCGAGGTCCAGCTTCATCGCTTCCAGGCCTGGGCCGATCATTGCCCGGAGAATTTTCGCCACAAGGCCTTGCTGATTGCCGCGGAATTGGCCCGCGTGCGGGGCGACGATCGTGCCGCGATGGAGCTGTACGCGCAGGCCATCGATGCCGCCGCGGAGTCCGGCATCGTCCATTGCGAAGCCCTGTGCAACGAGCGTTATGCCCTGTTCTGGCAGTCGCAACATCAGCAACAGTTGGCCAGCAACTTCATCCGCGAAGCCTACTTCCACTATCGACGCTGGGGCGCGAGTGCAAAGTGCCGCCAGATCGAGGCACGCTGGCCACAGGTTCCGTTCCGTTCGATCGAATTGCGTTATTCCGCATCCGATCTCGGCAGCAGTTTCCGTCACGGCTCCGAGCAGACAGGCTTCCTCGATCTCCAGTCCCTGCTCAAGGCCAGCCAGTTGCTGTCGCAGGAAATCCACTTGGAGTCGCTACTCGAAAAGATGCTCGGCGTGTTGCTCGAAAATGCAGGCGCGGAGATGGGCGCGATTGTCCTCGCCGATGACGAGGATGACGAACTGGTGGTGGAAGTCATGGGCCGGCTGAGTGGCGGTCGATTGATCGAGTGCCGTCGCATCGGCCGCCGCCTGGCCGACACCCGCAAGGACCATGATCCATTGCTGCCGAGCGGTCTGATCGAGTACGTGCAGTTGTCGCGCAGTGCGCTGGTGGTGAAGGATCCGGCGTCCGACGAGCGCTTCGGACAGAGTCGCTATCTCGACGACCATCGCCCGAAGTCGGTGCTGTGCCTTCCCGTGGTGACGCAGGGCAAGCTGGTCGCGGTGATCTACCTGGAAAACAACCTGATGGAGAACGCCTTCACCGGCAAGCACCTGAAGACGCTGGAGCTGCTCAGCGCGCAGGCCGCGATTTCGCTGGTGAATGCGCACTTGTACGAGAGTCTCGAACGCAAGGTGCAGGCGCGTACCGAGGAATTGCGGCAGATGACGATGAAGGACGGACTCACCGGCATCGCCAACCGGCGCAGCTTCGACGAACGGCTCGGCGTCGAGTGGCAGCGCAGCCTGCGCAACGGCCAGCCGTTGACCCTGATGATGCTGGACATCGATCACTTCAAGCTGTTCAACGACCACTACGGCCATCACGAAGGGGACGGCTGCATCCGTGCGGTCGCGCAGTCGCTGAAGCACACGGCCAATCGCAGCAGCGATCTGGTCGCGCGTTATGGCGGCGAGGAATTCGCGATCCTGTTGCCGGAAACCGATGCCGCATCCGCGGCACAATTGGCCGAGACCTGCCTGGCCGCGATCGCGGCGCTCGGTCTGCCCCATCCGGTGTCGCCGGTAGGGGCCAACGTCAGCATCAGCATCGGCATCTGCACCTTGGTGGTCGCTGCGGAGTCGACCACCGAATCGCTGATTACCCGTGCCGATCAGGCGCTTTATCAGGCCAAGCGCAGCGGGCGCAATCGCTACTGCCAGGTCTGAGTCAACGGCCTTCAGCGATCAGATGCTGATGCTGTTTGGAATCATCGACGGCAGCTGGAACGGGTAGGGCATCGGCCGCGTCCGGTTGCGCTGGCGGATCTCCTTTTCGATCGCGGCGAGTTCACCCTGGAAATCGGCGACCAGCGGTTGCACGCGCGCATCGCCGAAATACGGATCGCGCGGGTTGTGCTCGTAGTGACCGAAGGTGTCGTATTGCACGCTGCTCAGCAGGTATTCGAACGAGAACGTGTACAGCGCGACATCCAGCGGCGGATACCAGGCCATGCAGTCGTCGATGCTGTTCAAGGTGTCGCTGCGCGTCGGGGGGGCATGGTAGATGGTGCCGCCGACGCTCGGCATGTAGGACATCAACGGATACTGCGCATAGTTCACCGAAGCGTGCTGCGGCCCGGCGGTGTAGATGATGTGCGCGACCATGTCGATCAGGTAGTCGAGGCGTTCGATCCGGTACGGGCGCTGCGGATCGCCGGTCGTGGCGAGTCCGCCGAGTCCCTTGAAGCCGCAATACAGCGGTGACGTGAGTTCGTGGATCCAGCCCTGCAATTCGCTGTCATCGCGCACGTCCTGATCATTTCGGTAGTAGACGCGCAGGTAATCGCCCACAAACTTGCGCGTCGCAGTCCAGAGCAGGAGGGTGTCGTCGCGGAACGGGAAGGAGGGCAGCTGGTCGACGCCGCGCAACGCGAACACGCGATCGGGGCAATTGTCGTCCCAGCGCCAGGCCCGGTGGGCGTTGCCGACGAGTTCGAGGGTCGATTCGATGGCCGGACCGACATTGGTCGCGACCACGCCGCCCGGCACGATCAGGCTGTGGATGGCGTCATCATTGATGTTGATGGTGAAGCGGAAATGCGGCCACAACAGCTTGAACAGCGGATGCGTGTCGGCGAGCTGGCGATGCGTGGCGACCACCATCGCCTCGATGATCAGGTGGCAGTCGCCGAGATGGGCCACCGACTCGTGCTGGATCGCACTGATGACATTCACCAGGAGTTTCGCGATGCGCCACTTCAGCAGCGTCGGGTCGTTGCCGCCGGCGCAGTCGTTCGGGGTGAAGATCGGCGCCGATTCGGCATCGAACTGCTGCGCCAGCTGGATCGCGACCGGCTGCAACGCACCGCCCGGCGGGTAGCCCGGCGGCGGCGTCGGATTCCAATAGAACAGTGCGATCGGTGCGCAGAGGTAGCGCTGCTCGCCGTGCAGGCAATCGGCCTTTGCGCCCTCGAACTGGGAGAAATCGACGGCGTACAGGCGCCGCGTGGAAATCGCTTGGTCGAGCGTGATCGTCGGGTCGCTGAGTACGCGCTGCAGCAGCGCATCGTTGATCGGGCACTTCTTCTGCAGGTCGGCGAGCACGATCGCCTGGCTGCCCGCTGCTGCCTCCCGCACGACGCCGCGCAATTGGGTGGTATTGAAACCGGCGATCTGCAGGTGTCCGAAGAACCAGTCCTGCTCGCAGGGCTTGTCGTCCTTCGGCATCCACGGCTGGCGTTCGAGCGTCAACATCATCGGTGGTGCCATCGCGGTGAACTGCGTCTCGTAGTCGGCGATCGAATGCGGCATCAGGTAATCGCGGCCATGGGTCGCGTTGAGCGTGTCGAACAGCGTCGACTTCAGGAACGCAGTCGGCCCGGTCGCCAGGAATTCGTCGAACACCGCCTTCAGGCCGGCGAGCATCTTCTCGACATCCTTGGGCAACGTGACCAAGCCTTCCAGCGCCTTCGGCAATGCCGCCAGACTTTCGAGAAAGGCTTTCAATTCTTCGATGTCGCGCTTTGGATGCAGCAGGCTGAAGTCTTCGCGCAGTTTCTCGTAGGCGTCATGCACGCGCTTCAGCGCGTCGGTCGGCAGGTCGTTGGCCAGTTCGCGCCGGAGCAGGAATTCGACGGCATTCTTGAAGTTCTCGGCCAGCGGCTTGAAGACCTTGACGACCTGGGCTTCGAAATCGAGGCTGAATTTCTCCGCGTCGGGCAAGTCCGCCGACATCGGCACCGCTTCCAGGTAACTGCGCATGTAGTTGTATTCGGTTCGTGCCAGCGAGAGCTGGAAGGCGCGTGCCTGCCGGGCTTCGGGAGAGACCTGTTGCGGCAATGTGGGCGTGGTCGATGCAGCGGGAATGTTCGCCATGGGAGCGGCCTTCGGTCGGGTTGGACGAGGGTCGATGTTATCGACTATCCGCGTCCTGCCGACAAGCTCAGATCACCACCGGCTCCGGGTCGAGCGTGATCGCGAATCGGTTGCGCACGCAGGCCTGAACATGCTGGGCGACGCGCCAGATGTCGATGCCGCTGGCATTGCCGTGATTGACCAGCACCAGCGCGTGTTGCGCCGAAACGCCGGCATCGCCATCGCGGTAGCCCTTGAGCCCGCACTGGTCGATCAGCCAGCCGGCGCTGAGTTTGCGCTGGCCCGCACCGGCGTCGAAGTTCGGCGCTGATGGGTGCGCACTCAGCAGTGCCTGGGCGACGTCGGTGGAGACCACCGGATTCTTGAAGAAGCTTCCTGCGTTGCCGATCTGCGCCGGGTCCGGCAGCTTGCGACGACGCAGGCGGACGACGGCGTCGAAGACATCCTGCGCGCCCGGTGCTGCGATCTGCATCGTGGCCAGTTCTTCGCGGATGCCCGGATAGTCGAGCCGCAGTCCGCCACTGCGCGGCAGCCGGAAGCGGACATTGACGACGATGTAGCGATCGCGCTCGTCGTCCCGCTTGAAGCGGCTGAACCGATAAGCGAATTCGCAGAAGTCATGTTTGAAGATGGTCGTGCAGCGGCGCTCGCGATCGAATACTTCGACCGCGTTGACGAACGATTCGACCTCGACGCCATACGCGCCGATGTTCTGGATCGGTGCAGCACCCACCGTGCCCGGGATCAAGGCCAGATTCTCCAGGCCGACATAACCGTTGGCCAACGACCACTCGACGAACGCATGCCAACTCCGGCCGGCGCCGACTTCGACCAGGTGCGAATCGCGGCCCGGCGCAATGACGCGAATATGCTCGTCGGTGTAGCGCACCACCAGCCCGGCGGGGTCGCGCGTCAGCAGCAGATTGCTGCCGCCGCCGAGCACGAGCACGGGCCGATCCACGACGCGTTCATCGGCGAGCAGCGCGGACAGGTCGGTCGGCGATGCGACTTCCGCATACCAGCGCGCTCGGGCTTCGACGCCGAAGGTATTCATCGGCTTCAGCGACACCTGTTCGCGCAGCGTCCGATCAAGCATGTCAGAAGCCCCTGCCGGCACGGATCGCCTCGACCGATTCGCCGATCAGGGCCGGACCCCGATAGATCATGCCGGTGTAGAACTGCACCAGGGTTGCACCCGCCGCGATCTTGGCTTGCGCATCGGTGCCGTCCAGAATGCCGCCGACACCGATGATCGGGAGTGTTCCGTTCGTGCGATTCGCCATGCCGGCGAGGACGGCCGTGGCGCGCGCGAATACCGGTGCCCCGCTGAGCCCGCCCGCCTCATGGGCATGACGGTGGCCCTTGATTGCATCACGTTCGATCGTCGTGTTCGTGCAGATCAATCCATCGATCCCGGCGGCGAGCAGCACCTCGGCCATCGCGTCCATCTCGGCTTCCGTCAAGTCCGGTGCGATCTTCAGCAGCATCGGCTTGCGCCGTCCGTTCGCGCCGAGTTTCTCCTGTTCCTCGCGCAAGCGGCCGATGAAACGGCGCAGCGTGTCCTCTTCCTGCAGGTCGCGCAGGCCGCTGGTGTTGGGCGACGAGATGTTCACGGTGACGTAGGTCGCGCGCTCGTGCACCGCGCGCAGGCCGATCAGATAATCATCGACGGCACGCTCGTTCGGGGTGTCCTTGTTCTTGCCGATGTTGATGCCGAGCACGCCGGTGTAGCGTGCGCAGTCGAGGTTCTTCATCAGTGCATCGACGCCGGCATTGTTGAAGCCGAGGCGATTGATCACGGCGTGATGCTCGGGCAGGCGGAACATGCGCGGCTTCGGGTTGCCCGGCTGCGGTTTGGGCGTGATCGTGCCGACCTCGATGAAACCGAATCCGAGCGACGCCAATGCATCGACGTGCGCCGCGTTCTTGTCCAGTCCGGCGGCCAGCCCGACCGGATTCGGGAATTCGATGCCGAAAGCGCGGGTCGGCAACGGTTTCGGCCTGCTCGACAGCAGCGGGTTCAGGCCGGTGCGATAGGCCAGTTCGATGGCGCGCAGGCCGGCGCCATGCGCGGCTTCGGCATCGAGCGCGAACAGGAAGGGGCGGGTGAGGGAATAGAGGCTCACGGGATCGGCACGGCGGGCTGGGCGGACGAGTATTGAATCACCGCATGAACGAAGCGGCGAGCCTGAGCATGGATTCGCCCGCGAATCGCCCGTCTGCGCGATAATGCGCGGCCCGATTGGGCCATTCCGTGAAGAAATCCGATTTCCACTTCGATCTGCCCGCCGAGTTGATCGCGCAGTCGCCGCTGGCCGAACGTTCGGCCAGTCGCCTGTTGGTGCTCGACGGGGCGAATTCGTGTCTGATCGACGGCCAGTTCCGCGACTTGCTGACGCTGCTGCAGCCGGGCGACTTGCTGGTGTTCAACGATACGCGCGTCATTCCGGCGCGACTGTTCGGCCGCAAGAGCACCGGCGGTGAAGTCGAGGTCCTGATCGAGCGCGTGCTCGGCACACACGAGGTTCGGGCGCAGATGCGCGCCAGCAAGACACCCAAGGAAGGGACGCGGCTGGAACTCGGTGACGGCGTGCCGGCCACCGTGCTCGGCCGCGATGGCGAGTTCTTCCGGATCCGCTTCGAGACGCCGGAACCGCTGGAGTCGGTCCTGCACCGCATCGGGCGGATGCCGCTGCCGCCCTACATCAAGGAGGTCGACCACGAGCGAGATGCGGCGCGCTACCAGACCGTGTTCGCGCGCGAACCGGGTGCGGTCGCGGCACCCACGGCCGGTCTGCATTTCGACGCGCCGCTGCTCGACGAACTGCGTGCCCGCGGCGTGCAGTTCGGTCACGTGACCTTGCATGTCGGCGCCGGCACGTTCCAGCCGATGCGGGTCGACTCGGTGCACGAGCACACGATGCATTCGGAATGGTTGAACGTCGGCGCGGTGCTGTGCGAGCAGATCCGGGCGACGCGTGCGGCCGGACATCGCGTGATCGCGGTCGGCACCACCGTCGTGCGTGCGCTCGAATCAGCCTCGCGCGAGGGCGAGGTCAAGCCTTTCGCGGGCGAGACGCAGATCTTCATCTTTCCGGGCTATCGCATCCGCTCGGTCGATGCCTTGATCACCAACTTCCACTTGCCCGAATCGACCCTGCTGATGCTGGTTTCGGCCTTTGCCGGACGCGAGCGCGTGCTCGCCGCCTACGCCCACGCCGTGGCCCAGCGCTACCGATTCTTCTCGTACGGTGACGCGATGTTCATCGTGCCGCCCAAGGATTCCTGATGCAGTTCACGCTCGATACCACCGACGGCCGCGCTCGCCGCGGTCGCCTGCAGTTCGACAAGGGCACGGTCGAGACGCCGGCCTTCATGCCGGTCGGCACCTATGGCTCCGTCAAAGGCATGACGCCGCAGCAGGTGCTCGACATCGGTGCCGAGATCATCCTCGGCAATACCTTCCACTTGTGGCTGCGTCCCGGCACCGAGGTGATCGAGGCGCATGGCGGCCTGCACGGCTTCATCGGCTGGGACAAGCCGATCCTGACCGACTCCGGCGGTTTTCAGGTCTGGTCGCTGGCCGAGCGGCGCAAGATTACGAAGGAAGGCGTGCATTTCGCATCCCCGGTCGACGGGCGCAAGGTGTTCCTGTCGCCCGAGGAATCGATGCGCATCCAGCGCGCCTTGAATTCGGACATCGTGATGATCTTCGACGAATGCACCCCGTATCCGGCCACCGAGATGCAGGCGCGCGAGTCGATGGAATTGTCGCTGGCCTGGGCCGAGCGCAGTCGTGTCGCCTTCGACAAGCTGCAGAATCCGAATGCGTTGTTCGGCATCGTCCAGGGCGGGATGTACGAACCCCTGCGCAAGCGCTCGGCCGAAGGTCTTGCACAGATCGGATTCGATGGCTATGCGATCGGCGGGCTTTCCGTGGGCGAACCGGCGCCCGAGCGCGAGCATGTGCTCGACGTGACCCTGCCGCATCTGCCGACCGATCGCCCGCGTTATCTGATGGGCGTCGGCCGGCCCGAAGACATCGTCGAGGGCGTGCGCCGCGGCGTCGACATGTTCGACTGCGTCATGCCGACCCGCAACGCGCGCAACGGGCACCTGTTCACGCGCTTCGGCAACGTGCGCATCCGCAATGCCCGCTACGAACGCGACACCGCGCCGGTCGACAAGGACTGCACCTGCTACACCTGCCAGAACTTCACGCGGGCCTACCTGCGTCATCTCGACAAGTGCGGCGAAATGCTGTTCTCGACGCTGGCCACCATCCACAACCTGCACTATTACCAGGAGCTGATGCAGGGCATCCGCGCCGCCATCGCCGAACACCGTTTCGAGGCCTTTGCCGAGGTGTTCTACGCGGCGCGGCGAGAGACCGCGTAGTCACCTGCGCGTCGGTTTCGCCTTGCTATCCTTGCCGCCTACTCTCGAGCTTCCATCCATGACCTACCGCACCCGCTTCGCCCCGAGTCCCACCGGCCTGCTGCACCTGGGCGGCGCCCGCACGGCGCTGTATTGCTGGCTGGAGGCGCGCCGCCAGAACGGCACCTTCATCCTGCGCATCGAGGACACGGACCGCGAGCGTTCGACGCAGGAGTCGGTGAACGCGATCCTGGATGCGATGGAGTGGCTCGGCCTCGACTACGACGAAGGTCCGTTCTACCAGACCGAGCGCATGGATCGATATCGCCATGTCGCGCAGCAGCTGCTGGCTGAGGGCAAGGCGTATCAATGCTGGTGCAGCAAGGAGCGCCTGGAGTCGCTGCGCGAGCAACAGATGGCCAACAATGAGAAACCGCGTTACGACGGCAAGTGTCGGCACGGTGCCGCGGCGGTCGACGGCGTGGTGCCGGTGATCCGCTTCAAGAACCCGCAGTCCGGCAGCGTCGTGTTCGACGACAAGGTGCGCGGCAAGATCGAAATTTCGAACGAGGAACTCGATGACCTGATCATCTGGCGCTCGGACGATTTCCCGACCTACAACTTCGCGGTCGTGGTCGACGATGTCGACATGAAGATCTCCGAAGTGATCCGTGGCGACGACCACATCAACAACACGCCGCGCCAGATCAACATCTACCACGCCATGGGACACGCACCGCCGGTGTTCGCGCACTTGCCGATGATCCTTGGCCAGGACGGTGCCCGCCTGTCCAAGCGCCATGGCGCCGTCAACGTGATGAATTACCGCGACGACGGTTTCCTGCCGCACGCGTTGCTGAATTACCTGGTGCGCCTCGGCTGGTCGCATGGCGACCAGGAAGTGTTCTCGCGCGAGGAACTGGTCCAGAAATTCGACGTGCGCGATGTGAATCGCGCGCCGGCGCGCTTCGACATGGACAAGCTGACCTGGCTGAACCAGCACTACCTCAAGACCGATGCGCCCGAAAAAGTCGCCCTGCACCTGATCCCGCACCTGGAAGACCTGCACTACGCGATGGCGCATGGTCCGAAGCCGGCGGAGATCGTGATCGCGTTGCGCGATCGCGTAAAGACGCTGAAGGAAATGGCCGAGAAGGCGCGCTGCTGGTACGAGGAATTCGAGAGCTACGAGGCCGATTCGGCCGCGAAGCACCTGCTCGCCAGCGCTGCGCAGCCGCTGCAGGCGGCGCATGATGCGCTGGCGGCGATTCCCGAGGGCGAGTGGTCGCCGGCCACGGTCGATGCCGCCCTGCGCGCCGCAGCCGAGCAGGTCGGCGTCGGTTTGGGCAAGGTGGCACAGCCGCTGCGTGTCGCGATCACCGGCTCGCAGGTATCGCCGTCGATCGACCAGACGGTCTACCTGACCGGCCAGAAGCGCGCGCTTGCGCGCATCGATGCCGCGATTCGCCACTGCCAGCGTCAGGTTGCCTGAGATGAGTCCGCTGCGGCACGGCGGTCACCAGCACGCACATGCGCCGGTGACATTCGTGCATGCCGTGGAAGCCGCGTGTGACGCGCGCGGACTCAAGCTGACGCCGATGCGTCGGCGCGTGCTGGAGCTGATCGCGGTCGCCGACAAGCCGGTCAAGGCCTATGACCTGCTCGACCAGCTGCGCCCGGAAGTGGCGCGCGCGGCCCCGACCCAGGTCTATCGCGCGCTCGATTTCCTGATCGAGCACGGCTTCATCCACAAGCTCGAATCGATCAACGCCTATACCAGTTGCCATCATCCGGACCAGCGCCACACGGTACCGTTCTTCATCTGCGACGAGTGCGGTGCGGCGACCGAGTTCTGCGATTCGAAAGTGGCGACGCAGTTGGTCGCGCATGCCCATGCGCTCGGATTCACGCCGCGGGCGCAGACGCTGGAAGTGCATGGCGTCTGCGCCGCCTGTCGCGGGGCGGCGACGTGAGGGGGCTGTGGGCACTCGCCGCGCTGCTGGGCGCGAGCGGGGTCGTGGCCCAAGACTTTCCCGTCGATGCAGCCCAGCCCGTGCAAGCGGTGGCGCCCGCAAAGGCGAAGCCATCGACAGCGGACACCGCTGACCAGGCACCGATCGCGCCATCGCCGGTCGCGCGAACGCCGGCTGCGGTGATTTCGCCCACGATGGATGCCGTGGCGGTGACCCCGGTGCCGGTGTTGGCCGAAGGCGCCGAGACCACACCGCTGTCACTGCTGGGTCAATCGGTCAGGCCGGGCACGCGCGCAGAGTTGCGCTGGGCCTCCGGGCAGAGCTTCGACGGCACCGTGGTGACCACGCCGGTGATCGTCGTGCATGGATCGACGGTCGGGCCGCGCATCTGCCTGACCGCTGCCGTGCATGGCGACGAGTTGAATGGCATCGAGATCATTCGCCGACTGATGAACGAACTCGATCCGGTGGAAATGTCGGGGACCGTCATCGGCGTGCCGATCGTGAATTTCCTCGGCTACGCGCGCGGTTCGCGTTACCTCCCGGATCGGCGCGACCTGAATCGCTACTTCCCGGGCTCGACCACCGGCAGTGCCGCCTCGCGCATCGCGCACAGTTTTTTCAACGAAGTCGCGGTGAATTGCCAGGCATTGGTCGATTTCCATACCGGCTCGTTCGATCGCAAGAACCTGCCGCAGGTGCGTGGCGATCTGCGCATACCGGCCGTGCTCGAGTTCTCGCGCGGCTTCGGCGCCACCGCCGTGCTGCATTCGCCAGGTGCGCGCGGCATGTTGCGGCGCGCGGCCGTCGAAGCGGGAATTCCGGCCATCACCTTCGAAGTGGGCTCACCAATGCGACTGGAGCCCGCCGAGATCGATCATGCGGTGCAGGCCTTGCACACCCTGCTGCACAAGATGGGCATGACCCGCAGCTTCCGCATGTGGGCGGAGCCGCAAGCCTTGTTCTACTCGGCGAAGTGGGTGCGTTCGGACGCCGGCGGCATGCTGTTCTCCGAGGTGAATCTCGGTGATCGCGTGCGTGTCGGCCAGCGTCTCGGCAAGGTCGTCGATCCGGTGCAGAACAGCGAACGCGCGATCGTGTCGCCGGTGCAGGGCAAGCTCATCGGAATGGCCCTGAACCAGATCGTGTTGCCCGGCTTCGCGACGTATCACATCGGCGTGCAGACCGACGAACAGCAGATGATCGAGGCGGCGGCGAACGATCCGAACAATGCCGAGGCCGCTGCCGCAGCAGGTGACGAATCACCCGACATCGAGGATGGCGATGCGGTGCCGATCGAATCGGCGCGTGACGACGAGGACGGCGAGCGCTGAGCTCAAGGCACCTTCGCAAACTGCGCGAAGGTGACGTAGTGGCCGCCCGGTTCGACATAGCCGGTTTCTTCCGAGCCGTAGAAGGTGGATCGCCGCGGCATGTAGACGGTATGCCTGGCCAGTGCGGCTTCGACCGCGGCCAGGTCCGGCACTTCGACGAACAGAAAGCTCCTGCCACGCGCCGCGTCGTTCAATTGCGGCATGTCGTCGGTGAGTGAGCCATAGGATTGCAACATCAGTTCGATCCGTCCGTCGTTGAGTATGCAGAACCCGAGATCGTCGCCGTGCGGCACCTCCATGACCTTGGAAAAGCCGACCGCCGCGAAGAACGGCAGCGAGCGTTCGATGCGTTCGACGAACAGGATCGGCGTGGCTTTGCTGATCGTGGCAGACATGCGGAGGCTCCGTGGATCGGGAGTCATTGTCCATCGCGCAGGCCGCAAATAGCTACTCCAAGCCGTCGGTGCCGACGAGTTGGATGAGGTCGTCGCCAAGAATCCCTCGCCGCTTCGAGCGACTTCCCTGCCCGGGTCGCCCGGCGCACAATCGGCGTCGTGCGGCGAGGGGCGGGCGGTGACGAACGGCAGCGGCGATGCGGATCTGACCGGCTGGCTGGCGGCTTGGCACGGCGGCGATCGCGTCGCGGCCGAGCGCCTGTTCAATCAGGTCTATCGCGAGCTGCGGCAGATGGCGGCCAGTCTGCTCTCGGGCGGTGCACCGGCACGCACCTTGCAACCGACGGCACTCGTCAACGAAGCGATGATCAAGCTGATCGGCGCCGAACCGGACTTCGAGAACCGGGCGCATTTCTTCGGTGCCGCAGCACGTGCGATGCGGCAGGTGCTGGTCGACCATGCCCGCCGCCACCATGCCGACAAGCGCGGCGGTGGTCAGACGCTGGAGGCGCTGGAAGCCGCGGTCGGTGTCGCGATCGACGACAGCGCTGAGCTGATCGCACTCGATGCGGCACTGGCTCGGCTCGATGCACTCGATCCGCAGGCGGCGCGCATCGTCGAACTGCGCTACTTCGCGGGACTGTCCATTGACGAAGCGGCGGCCGTGCTTGGCCAGCATCCGTCATCGACCTACCGCGAATGGCAACATGCCAAGGCTTGGCTGAAGCGGGAACTGTCGGCATGAGCGAGGCTGCGCTGCGCTATCGCCAGGCCAAGGCGATCTTCCTGCTCGCGGCGCAGCGCGACGAATCGGCGCGGTCCGCCTTTCTCGCCGAGGCGTGCGGGGACGACGTCGCGCTGAGGCGTGACGTCGAAGCCCTGCTGGAGGGCGACCGCACCGGCAATGCGCCGCTCGATCGAGTCGATGGGGCGCCAGTGATGCCCGCGTTGCCCGACGACTACCGCATCCTGCGCGAACTCGGTCGTGGCGGCATGGGCGTGGTCTGGCTGGCCGAGCGCGATACCGGCGACTTCAAGCAGAAGGTGGCGCTGAAGCTGCTCGGTCACGACGCCTTGCGCGACCCGGACCGGCGCGCACGCTTCCGTGCCGAGCGCCGCATCCTCGCCAGTCTCGATCACCCGCATATCGCGCGCCTGCTGGATGGCGGCACGCTCGCCGACGGCACGCCGTACTTGGCGATGGAGTTCGTCGAGGGCGAGCGGCTCGATGGCTGGGCCGAGCGTGCGAGGCCGGACTTGCGCGAACTGCTGCGCCTGTTCGTCGCGATCTGTCGTGCCGTGCATGCGGCGCACCAGCGTCTGGTCGTGCACCGTGACCTGAAGCCCGCGAACATCCTGGTCGATGCCTATGGCGCGCCCAAGCTGCTCGACTTCGGCATCGCCAAATTGCTCGACGACAGCGTCGAAGCCGAAGTCGCGACCGGGACCGGCATGCAGCTGCTGACGCCACGCTACGCGGCCCCCGAACAGGTACGCGGCGAGGCGATCACGACCGCGACCGACGTCTACGCGCTCGGCGTGATCCTGTACGAGTTGCTGACCGGCAGTTCACCTTACGGACGCGCGTCTGCCACACCGGATCAGCTGCGCGCGATCTGCGACACCGACCCGATCCGGCCGAGCCAGGTGGCGCGAGATCCCGGCGTCGCGACCTCGGGTACCTCCGGTGCCCGGCTGCGCGGCGACCTCGATGCGATCCTGTTGAAATGCCTGCGCAAGTCGCCGCTGGCACGTTATCGCGGTGCGGCGGAACTCGCGGACGACCTGGACGCCTTCCTCGATGGCCGCGCCGTGGCGGCGCGCGCCGGCAGCGCGCGTTACGCCTTCGGCAAGTTCGTCGGGCGTCATCGTTACCTGGTCGCCAGCACGTTGGTGGTCCTGACCGTGCTGGGTGCGGCGACCCTGCTGCTGGCGATGCAGTTGCGAGAGACGCGGCACGAGCGCGACCGCGCCGAACAGTCGTTTCAGTTGTTGAGCGAAGTCCTGGCCAGCGCCGATCCGGCGATCAGTCAGGGCAAGGAGTTGACCGCGCGCCAGATCCTCGAGGCGGGTGCCCGCCGGATCGAGCAGCAGGACGACATCAGCGGCGATCTGCGGGCCGAACTCCTGACGCAGATCGCCGACACCGAAAATACCCTGGGGTTGCGCGACGCCGCGCTCGCGCACCTCGGCCTCGCGGAGCGCCTCGTCGGCGACGACGATGCCGTGGTGCGCGAGCGGATCGAGCTGAAGCGCGCGCTGGTGGCGAACGCCGCGGGCGAACAGACGCAAGCGGAGGAACTGACGCGGCCGCTGCTCGATCGCATCGATCTGGGCACCAGCACGCTGGCGCCGGATGGCCGCATCGACGTGATGATCCTGCGCGCGAACGCACTCAATTTCCTCGGGCGCGGCGACGAGAGTCTGGGCCTGCTGCAGCGTGCGCTGGCCCTGGCCGGATCGCGTCCGGAACTGACGCGCAAGCGCCTGTCCGTGCACAGCCAGTTGGGCCAGAACCTGCAAAACCTCGGACGACTGACCGAGGCCGAGGAACATTTGCGCGAAGCGGTTCGGATCAGCGAGGCCAGCAAGTTCGACCCGCTGCGGCTTTCCCGCGACCGCAACAATCTGGCCGGGGTGTTGGCGATGCAAGGGCGTTTCGGCGAAGCCCTGGTACAGCATCGCCTGGCGATCGCGAGCTTCATCGACGTGGTGGGCCGTGAGCATCCGGAGTACGGGGTTCGCCTGAACAATCTCGGCATGACCGAATATGGCGCCGGCGAGACCGCGCAGGCGCTGCTGCATTTGCAGGAGGCGGTGGCCTTGAACCGCGAGCGTTACGGCGCGCAGAGCCACATGGTCGCCGTGGTCGAGGCCAATCTCGCCGGCGTGCTGACCGCGACCGGAGATTTCGTTGCAGCCCAGGCCCTGATCGAACCCGCCCATGCCGGCTTGCTCGCGAAGTACGGTGCCAACAGTTTGCTGGTCCTGCGGGCTGCACGGGTGGCCGGGGTGCTGGCCCTGGAGCGACAGGACTTCGCTGCGGCCCGGCGCTGGTTCGAGGCCTGTGCCCGGAGCGCGACCGAAGGCGCGCTGGAAGCGAATCCTTCGGCGCTGCGCTGCCAGATCGGTCTCGCCGAGCTGGATCTGTATGCCGACCGCGCCGATGCGGCTGAAGCCCGCGTCGCGGCGGCACTGCCTCTGCTTTCCAAGCTCGATCCACGGCATTTCGAGCGCGGCATGGCGGCGCTGGTGCAGGCCAGGATCCTGATCGCGCAGCATGCCGATGCCGAAGCGCTGGCCGTGATCGAGGCGATCGTGCCGGAAGCCTTGAACGAAGACTGGCAGACCGCCTGGCGTGACCTGCTGCAGGCACAAGCACGACAGCAATGCACCGACGCCGCGGTGGGTACGCGCGCGCTGTTGCTGAGCCGGCATGGTCGCCCGCATCCGCGCTGGCAGGCGTTGTGCGTGCCGGCGTCGGGCGGCTCGTCGTGATCGTCCTCGTCGGCGTGTCGCATTCATCGCCGGCGCAACCGCGTGGTAGCGTCCCCCTGGTTTTCCGTCGGAGCATGGTCATGTCGAATCGCATACGCCTGTTGTTTTCCGTTGCGGCCTGCGCCGCGTTCCTCGCGTCCGGTTGTTCGATGCACGAGCAGCGCGCCGAGGCGAGCGCCGAATCGGCCGCCGCGGCAGCGCCCGCGCGTCCGGCGAAGTCTTACGACATCGCCGACTTCATCGATACCGTCTCGGTCTCGGGGGCGTCGTTCGCACCGGATGAGAGCCGGCTGCTGTTCTCGTCGAATCGCAGCGGCATCTGGAATGCCTACACGATGCCGGTCGGAGGCGGCGAGTGGACGGCCGTGACCCAGTCGACGACCGACAACGTCTATGCCATCGGCTATTTTTTTGACGATGCGCGCATGCTGGTGACGCGCGACCAGGGCGGCAACGAACTGAATCATGTCTACGTCATCGAGGCGGATGGCCGCGAGCGGGATCTCACGCCGGGCGACAAGCTCAAGGCGGCGTTCGCCGGGTTCAGTCATGCGGGCGATGCCTTCTATCTGAGCAGCAACGAGCGCGACCCCAAGTTCTTCGATCTGTATCGCTACGACGCCCGGACCTATGCGCGTGAACTGGTGTTCCGGAACGATGCAGGCTACGAGCTGGGCGAGATTTCCGACGACGGCCGCTACATCGCGCTCGGCAAGACGCGCACCACCAACGACAATGACCTGCACCTGTTCGATCGAGACAGCGGCAAGGTGGTGCACCTGACGCCACATCAGGGTGATGCGCAGTTTTCGGCCCAGGACTTCGCGCCGGACGGACGGTTTCTCTACTACACCAGCAACGAAGGCAGCGAGTTCGCGCGCCTCCGCCGTTACGAATTCGCGACGGGCACCCACAGCGACGTGCGCAGTGCGAACTGGGATATCACCGATGTCGCGTTTTCGCACAACGGCAAGTACCGCATCGACATGACCAACGTCGATGGCGCCACCGTCGTCGAACTGTTCGACGTCGCCAGCGGTACGCCGGTCGCGTTGCCGCGCCTGCCCGCAGGTGAAATCCGCAATGTGCGGATCTCGCGTTCGGAAGCGCGCATGGCGTTCTACGTGAATGGCGACCGCCAGCCGAACGATCTGTACGTGCTCGACTTCGGTCAGGCGCAGCCGGTGCGCCTGACCACCTCGCTGAGCGCGCGCATCGATGCCGCCGATCTGGTCGATTCCAGCGTGGTGCGCTTCAAGGCGCGCGACGGTCTGGAGATCCCGAACATCCTGTGGAAGCCGCAACAGGCGACCGCGACGAACAAGGCACCGGCGATGTTGCTGGTGCATGGCGGACCCGGTGGACAGACGACGCGCGCCTACAACTATGCTGCGCAGTATCTGGCGAATCACGGCTACGTCATCCTCGGCATCAACAACCGCGGCAGTTCAGGTTATGGCAAGTCCTTCTTTGCCGCGGACGATGGCAAGCATGGCCGTGAACCGCTCTGGGATTGCGTGGATGGCAAGGCCTTCCTGCAGACGCTTGACTACGTCGATACCGACCGCATCGGCATTATGGGCGGCAGTTACGGCGGCTACATGACCGCTGCCGCACTCGCCTTCCAGCCCGAGGAATTCAAGGTGGGCGTCGACATCTTCGGCGTCACCAACTGGCTGCGCACGCTCGAGAGCATTCCGCCGTACTGGGAAAGTTTCCGCGAGGCGTTGTACCAGGAGGTCGGCAATCCCGAGACGCAACGCGATTTCCTGATCGCCACCTCGCCGTTGTTCCATGCCGACAAGATCACCAAGCCGCTGATGGTGCTGCAGGGCGCGAACGATCCGCGCGTGATCAAGCCGGAATCCGACGAGATCGTGGCGGCGGTGAAGAAGAACGGCGTGCCGGTCGAATACGTCGTGTTCGATGACGAGGGCCACGGCTTCACCAAGAAGGAAAACCAGATCCGTGCCTACGGCGAGATCCTGAAATTCCTCGACACGCATCTGAAGGGCGCGAAGCCGGCGCCGTGACCCTGTCCGGGGTGCCGGGCCTTCACGCTGCGGTGTGACGGCTCGGCGCCGATGTGCCAGCATCGCGCCCCGTTTTCGATCGAAACCCCGCCATGCGCATCAGCAAACACATCGCCGATACCGGATTCTGTTCGCGCCGCGAGGCCGACAAGCTGCTGTCCGAGCGCCGCGTCACCGTCAACGGCGTGCCGGCCGCTGTCGGCACGATGTATGCCGAGGGCGACGACGTGCGGGTCGATGGCCAGGGCCTGCGCGCACGCGTCAAGAAGGCCGGGCGCAAGCATGTCTACATCGCGCTGAACAAGCCGGTCGGCGTGACCTGCACGACCGATACTTCGGTGAACGGCAACATCGTCGACTTCGTCGGCCACGAAAAGCGCGTCTTCCCGATCGGGCGCCTCGACAAGGACTCCGAGGGACTGATCCTGCTCACCAGCAATGGCGACATCGTCAACGAGATCCTGCGTCACGAGAACGGCCACGAGAAGGAATACTTGGTCGGCGTGAACAACGAGGTCACACCCGAGTTCCTGCGCGGCATGGCCAAGGGCGTGCGCCTGCACGAACAGATGACCAAGCCCTGCAAGACCGCCCGCATCGCCCGCTTCGGCTTCCGCATCGTGCTGACCCAAGGCCTGAACCGGCAGATCCGCCTGATGGCCGCGGCCTTCGGTTATCGCGTCAAGCAACTGCGGCGCGTGCGCATCGACAACGTCAAGCTCGGTGCGCTCAAGATCGGCCAGTGGCGCAATCTCACCGACGCCGAATTGCACGGACTGATCCCGGGCCGGACCGACTGGTGAGCGCGGTGCCGGCGTCGATCGTCTCGGATACGGTGCGGTCCGATGTCGCGTGTTGGCGTGCCGCGTTCGATGCCGCGCAGCCGTTCCGCCACGTCGTCATCGACGATTTCCTGGTGCCGGAATTCGCGCATGCGCTGCTGACGGAATTTCCGCGCTTCGAAGCCGGCAACAGCGTCGGCGACGATGGCCGACCTGGCGGCAAGTCGGTGCTGGAGAACCTGCCGTCGATCGGTGCCGCTTACCGGCATCTCGACGAGGTCATCCGCAGCCGCAACTTCCTCGACTTCGTCGGCGCCATCACCGGCATCGACGGCCTGTTGTACGACCCCTTCTACCTGGGTGGCGGCACCCACGAGAACCGCGATGGACAATGTCTGCAGGCGCACATCGACTTCAACTATCACCCGAGCGAGCGCTGGCATCGGCGATTGAACCTGATCGTCTACTTGAACGAAGCTTGGTCGGAGGCCTGGGGCGGCCATCTCGAACTGTTCCGTGATCCCTACGTCGACCGCGTGCCGATGCAGCGCATCGCGCCGGTCTTCAATCGCTGCGTGATCTTCGAGACCACGGAACACAGCTGGCACGGCTTCGACCGCATCGCGTTGCCGCCGGAGGCATCGGGTCGCTCGCGCAAATCGGTCGCGCTGTACTTCTACAGCCACGATCGACCGGCTGCGGAAACCGCGGGCAAGCACAGCACACACTATGTCGATGCGCAGTTGCCGGAACGCTTCGTCGAAGGCCGCGTGCTCGATGCCATCGACGTCGCGACCCTGCACACCCTGATCGCGCAACGCGATGGTCAGTTGCAGAGACTCTATGCCGAGAACGCGCGCCTGCTGCAGGCGCAGGAACGCGGCTTCGCCGGCCAGTTGCTGTACCTGCTCAAACGCGCCTACGTCCGCTTCCGCCGCTGAGACGGTTGGAGCGCCTTCAGGCGTGATTCGTGGAACCTACTTCTTGCTGCTGGATTGTTTCGGTGCCGATGATGTGCGTCGCGATGTGGGACGGGTGCTGCGCTCGGCGACACCGATCAGTGATCGAAGCGCATCGTTGACTTCACGCTCGGTGGAGAAGACACGGGCGACGTCCGGTGCCAGCAACACCAGATTCGTTCCTGCTTCGAATTGCCGCAGGTATTTCCCGCGCACGCCAACGCCCAGGTCTTCGGTCCGGTACTCGTCTCGAAGACTGTTGTTCGATGTCGATTTAGCCTTGCTCGTAGATCTTGCGCTCATGCCGGGTCGCCTCTCGGGCGCTGATGATGCGGATGCGGTAACCACGCTCCACGTGGGCGATGACGAGTAGAAGTCGTCCTTTCGACATGCCGAAAGTGATCCAGCGCGCTTCGCCCCGTGAATGATCCGGGTCGGGGAAAGTGTACGCCAACGGATCGCCAAACACCGTCGCAGCCTCGATGAAGGACACACCGTGCTTGCGGTGATTGGCGGCGGCCTTGGCTGGGTCCCATTCGAACTCCATGGCTGAAGTCTAGCGCCGGGGCTGTTTGGGCTGCAGTCGGCCGTGTCAATCTGATGTTGCCAGCTTCAACCCGACGATGCCCGCCACGATCAATCCGACGCTGGCCATGCGCCAGAAGTCGGCGGATTCGTTGAACAGCACGACGCCGAGCACCACCGTGCCGACCGCGCCGATGCCGACCCAGACCGCATAGGCCGTACCGACCGGCAGCGACTTCATCGCGATCGCAAGCAGGACCATGCTCGCGACCATCGTGATCACGGTCCAGAAACTCGGCCACAACTTCGTGAAGCCCTCGCTGTACTTCAACCCGATCGCCCACGCGATTTCGAGCAGGCCGGCGAGAAAGAGAATGAACCAGTTCATCGCGCCGGACGATCCGGATACCGCGATGCGATGACTGCGAGCAGTTCGTGCGCGATGCTGGCGGCGGCCAGCGCGGTGATGTCGCTGACGTCGTAGGGCGGGCTGACTTCGACGACATCGGCGCCGATGACGTTCAGGCCGGCGAGGCCGCGGATCAGGTGCAGGGCATCGTGCGTGCTGAAACCGCCGACGACCGGCGTGCCGGTGCCGGGCGCGTAGGCGGGGTCAAGGAAGTCGATGTCGAAGCTGACATAGCAGGGCTGCGCGCCGACGCGTTCGCGGATCGCGGCGAGGGTCGCGGCGAGGCCATGCGCATGCATCCAGTTCGCGTCGCGCACGTCGTATCCATGCGATTCCGGATTGAAGGTGCGCAGGCCGAGCTGGATCGAGCGGGCCGGATCGACCAGGCCCTGCTTCGCGGCGTGGAAGAACATCGTGCCGTGGTCAATGCGGCCATCGGCGTCTTCCCAGGTGTCGCTGTGCGCATCGAAATGGATCAGCGACAGGGGGCCGTGTTTCGCGGCGAGCGCCTGGAGGATCGGGTAGCTGACGAAATGATCGCCACCGAGGGCCAGCGGCAGCACGCCCGCCGAAACAATCGCTGCAACCTGATCGCGAATCGCATCGGGTACGCGCTCGGGGCGGCCATGGTCGAAATGGAGATCGCCGAAGTCGATGACGTGCAGGCGATCGAGCGGATCGAAATCCCACGAGTACGGGCGGCACCAGGCCAACGATGCGGACGCTTGGCGGATCGCACGCGGACCGAAACGGGTGCCGGGTCGATTCGTCGTGGCGGTATCGAACGGGATGCCGAACACGGCGACATCCACGTCGGCGAGGTCTTTCGTGTAGGTCCGGCGCAGGAAGCTGAGTGCGCCGGAGTAGGTCGGTTCGGCCTGGGTACCGTAGGGCGATTCGCGCGTGAACGCGAGGTCGGTGCGGGAGGGGAAGTGGGATTTGTCGTTGGACATACGATCAGCGAAAGCGCCCCTCATCCGCCCTTCGGGCACCTTCTCCCCGCTGCGCGGGGCGAAGGAAAGACATCGATTGCGTCTCTCGTTCCCTCGCCCCGCGCAGCGGGGAGAGGGCAGGGTGAGGGGCGCTCTACCAGGTCACGACTTCAAGGCTTCCGCCGCCGGCACGTAGTCGTAGCCAAGGTCCTTCGCCACTGCTTCGAAGGTGATCTTGCCGGCGTGCACGTTCAAGCCGTTGAGCAAATGGCCGTCATCGAGCATCGCCTTCTTGCCCTTGTTCGCGAGTTGCACGGCGAACGGCAGCGTGGCGTTGGTCAGCGCGAAGGTCGAGGTACGGGCGACGCCGCCGGGCATGTTCGCGACGCAGTAGTGGATGATGCCGTCCACTTCGTAGGTCGGATGCTGGTGCGTGGTGGCCTTCGAGGTCTCGAAGCAGCCGCCCTGGTCGATCGCGACATCGACCAGTACCGAACCCGGACGCATCAGCGACAGGTGCTTGCGCGACACCAGCTTCGGCGCTGCGGCACCCGGAATCAGCACGGCCCCGATGACGAGATCGGTCATCGGCAGCAGGTCTTCGATGGCGTCGATGGTCGAGTACAGCGTCGTGATCTTGTCGCCGTAGAGCTCGTCGAGGTACTTCAGGCGATCGAGCGAGCGGTCGAGGATGGTGACGCGGGCATTCAGGCCCATGGCCATGCGCGCGGCATTGATGCCGACCACGCCGCCGCCGATTACCAGCACTTCCGCCGGCTTCACGCCGGGCACGCCGCCGAGCAGCACACCGGAACCGCCTTGCGCCTTTTCGAGCGCATGCGCACCGGCCTGGATCGACATGCGGCCGGCGACTTCCGACATCGGCGCCAGCAGCGGCAGGCCGCCCTTGCGGTCGGTGACGGTTTCGTAGGCAATCGCGGTGCAACCGGACTTCACCAGCGCCGCGGTCTGGTCCGGATCCGGCGCCAGGTGCAGGTACGTATAGAGCAGCTGGCCCGGACGCAGCATCTTGCATTCACCCGGCTGCGGCTCCTTGACCTTGATGATCATGTCGGCGCGGGCGAAGATGTCCTCGGCCGTATCGACGATGCGGGCGCCGGCCTTCTCGTACATCTCGTTGGTCAAGCCGATGGATTTGCCACCATCGCGCTGCACGATGACCTGATGGCCATGATGCGTGAGTTCGCGGGCGCCGGCCGGCGTCAGGCCGATGCGGTATTCGTGGTTCTTGATTTCCTTGGGTACGCCGATCAGCATGACTGCCCTCCCGGGGCGTTGAACGAAAACGTGAATGCGGCTGCGCCTTACGCAGTGGCGCGAATCGTATCCGCGAGCGTCGAGAAAATCCTGTCGATGTGCGACTTGTCGAGAATCAGCGGCGGCGACAGCGCGATCACGTCGCCGGTCACGCGGATCAGCAGATCCTTGTCATGGAAGCAGGTCGTGAAGATGTCATAGGCGCGCGCACCGATCTTGCCCTCGCGCGGCGCCAGTTCGATCGCGCCGATCAGGCCGAAATTGCGGATGTCGATGACGTTCGGCAGGCCCTTGAGCGAGTGGATCGCGTCCTGCCAGTAGCCTTCGAGTTCGATCGCCTTCTCGAACAGGTTTTCCTCTTCGTAGATGTCGAGCGTCGCCAGTGCCGCAGCGCAGGCCAGCGGATGGCCCGAATAGGTGTAGCCGTGGAAGAGTTCGATCGCGCCCTCGGGTCCGGTCATGAAGGTGTCGTGGATCTTGTCGGACGCGATCACCGCGCCCATCGGCACCGAACCATTCGACAGGCCCTTGGCGCAGGTGATGAGGTCCGGTGTCACCCCGAAGCGCTGCGCCGCGAAGGCCTTGCCGACGCGACCGAAGCCGGTGATGACTTCGTCGAAGATCAGCAGGATGCCGTGCTTGTCGCAGATCTCGCGCAGACGCTTGAGATAACCGTCCGGCGGAATCACCACGCCGGCGGAACCGGCGATCGGCTCGACGATGACCGCGGCGATCGTGCTGGCGTCATGCAGCGCGACCATCCGTTCCAAGTCTTCCGCGAGTTCGATGCCATTCGGTGGCAAGCCCTTCGAGAACGCATTGCGACCGATATCGAGCGTGTGGCGCAGATGGTCGACGCCGGGCAGCAGCGGGCCGAAGAACTTGCGGTTGTTCGGCAGGCCGCCGACCGAGATGCCGCCGAAGCCGACGCCGTGATAGCCCTTTTCGCGACCGATCAGGCGCGTGCGCGAGGCTTCGCCGCGGGCACGGTGATAGGCCAGCGCGATCTTCAGTGCGGTATCGACCGACTCCGAGCCCGAATTGGTGAAGAACACGCGGCTCATGCCTTCCGGCGAGATCGCGGCCAGGCGTTCGGCCACCTTGAACGGCAGGGGATGACCCATCTGGAAGGTCGGCGCGAAGTCCATCGTCGCGATCTGCTGTTGCACGGCAGCGACGATGCGGTCGCGGCCATGGCCGGCATTGCAGCACCACAGGCCGCCGGTGCCGTCGAGAATCTCGCGGCCATCCACGGAGGTGTAGAACATGCCCTTCGCGGATGCGAGCAGGCGCGGCTTCGACTTGAACTGTCGGTTGGCCGAGAACGGCATCCAGAACGCCCCCATCTGTTCCGGCGACGAGGTCGCTTCGTTCGCGTAATGGCTGTGGAAGGGGGCGAGTTCGCTGCGCATGTCCAGGCTCCGTGAAATAACGGGCACGCTAGCAGTGTCAAATAAACTTTACAACGGCGCGCCGATGTTGGACGCTCACGGCTCGCACTGTTCAACATTTCGCATCACGGAGGCGTCGGCGTGGACATCGGGCTGCGACTGCAGGCGGTACGCAAGGCCAAGGGCCTGAGCCAGCGCGAGCTGGCCAAACGGGTCGGCGTGACCAACAGCACGATCTCGCTGATCGAGCAGAACAAGGTCAGCCCCTCGATCAGTTCGCTGAAGAAGGTGCTCGACGGCATTCCGATGTCGCTGGCCGAATTCTTCACCGCCGACTTTGAGGTCAGCGGCCCGGACAGTCCGTTCTACCAGCCGGACGACATGCCCGATCTCGGCACCAACGGCATCCACTATTTCCTCGTCGGGCAGCGCCGCGACAACCGCCAGATGACGATCCTGCGCGAAGTGATGCCGCCGGCCAGCGATACCGGCGACACCATGATCACCCACGAGGGCGAAGAGGGGGGCGTGGTCTTGCAGGGGCAGGTCGAGATCACCGTCGGCGACAACGTCCGCGTGCTCGGTCCCGGTGAAGCCTATTACTTCGAATGCCAGCGCCCGCATCGTTTCCGCAACGTCGGCCAGGGCGACGTCATCATCGTCAGCGCCAGCACGCCGCCGACGTTCTAGCTCTTCCTTCTCCCTGCGCAGCGGGGAGAAGGTGCCGAAGGCGGATGAGGGGCGCGCTTCGGCAAGGACTTACCCCTCACCCGGCGCTCCGCGCCACCCTCTCGCCGCGCTGCGGGGCGAGGGAGCAGCATCAGCACTTCCTCTCGTCCAATCAGCGAGGGAAGACCGAATACGAACGAACGGGAACGAGTCATGAACATCCCCACCCAATCCGACTGGCAGGCCAAGGCCGCCGCGCTGCGCTTTCCGTATCAGGCCTTCATCGACGGGAAACACGTGGATGCGCTGAGCGGCGCGACCTTCGACGCGCTCAGCCCGATCGACGGCGCCGTGCTTGCCAAAGTCGCGCGCTGCGACCAGGCCGATGTCGGTCGCGCGGTGCAGGTCGCACGACGTGCGTTCGAAGCGGGCCACTGGTCGAACAGCAAGCCGACGCATCGCAAGAAGGTGCTGGTGAAGTTCGCGCAACTGATTCACGACCATCGCGAGGAGCTGGCCCTGCTCGAATCGCTCGACATGGGCAAGCCGGTGATGGATGCGTTGAACGTCGACGTCGCCGCCAGCGTGCGCTGCATGAGTTGGACCGGCGAGGCGATCGACAAGGTCTACGGCGAAGTTGCAGCCACCGGACATGACGAACTGGGCCTGGTGACGCGCGAGCCCTTGGGCGTGATCGGCGCGATCGTGCCGTGGAACTTCCCGATGCTGATGGCGACGTGGAAGATCGCGCCGGCACTGGCGACCGGCAACTCGGTCATCCTGAAGCCCAGCGAGAAGTCGCCGCTGACGGCCCTGCGTCTGGCCGAACTCGCGATCGAAGCCGGCATTCCGGCGGGCGTGCTGAACGTCTTGCCGGGCTACGGCCGTGAATGCGGTGAACCGATGGCCTTGCACATGGGCATCGATGGTCTCGTGTTTACCGGCTCGACGGCGGTGGGTCGTCATCTGCTGACCTGCGCCGGTCGCTCGAACATGAAGCGTGCCTACATGGAGTGCGGCGGCAAGAGTCCGAACCTGGTCTTCGCCGACGCGCCGGACCTGCAGCGTGCGGCCGAGGCCGCAGCCAGCGGCATCTTCTACAACCAGGGCGAAGTCTGCACGGCAGCATCGCGCCTGCTGGTTGAGCGTTCGATCAAGGACGAGTTCGTCGCGATGGTGGTCGAGGCCGGCAAACGTTACCAGCCCCGCCATCCGCTCGATCCCGACGCCGCGACGGGCGCGATGGTCGACGAAGACCAGACGCGTCGCGTGCTGTCCTACATCGAGCAGGGCCAGGCCGACGGCGCGCGCCTCGCGCTGGGTGGGCAGCGTGTGCACCCGGTGGCCGGCGGCTGCTACATCGAACCGACGATCTTCGATGACGTCGCGCATACGCACACGATCTCGCGCGAAGAAATCTTCGGGCCGGTGCTCAGCGTCATTGCGTTCGACGACGAGGCACAGGCATTGCGCTACGCGAACGACAGCGACTTCGGCCTCGCCGCCGGCGTGTGGACGCGCGACATCAGCAAAGCCCATCGCGTCGCACGCAAACTGCGCGCCGGCAGCGTCTGGGTGAACTACTGGGACGGCGGCGACATGACCGCGCCCTTCGGCGGTTACAAGCAAAGCGGCAATGGCCGCGACAAGTCGCTGCACGCGTTCGAGAAATACACCGAAGTGAAAGCGACCTGGATCAATCTCGATGCGTGAACGAGTGCGACGAGTCGTGTCGCTCGCACGAGTCGTCGTCGTGATGACCGCGTGCTTGACCGCGGGGTGCTTCCGCCACAGCGGCGATGCGCCCGACTTCCCGACACCGCTTAGCGAAACGACCTGCCCGGACCTGTCGGGCTCGTTCGCGATGCAGGCGGACGCGGGCAGCCAGGTCGACTGGAGCAACACCGCATACACGCACACGCTGGGCGGGCCGGCGACGGTACTGTCGCTGTTCGATTCGGGCGGGTCGGCGATGACCACGGTGTTCCATCGCGACCCGGCCGAGTTCGCCGCAGCGATTGAACGTTTTCGCAAGGAACGTCCGGCCGAGTACGCGGCGTGGCGAAAGCAGGCCTTGACGCTGTTCGACCCGATGCGCGGCGTGTTGAAGGTGCGCAGGGAATTGCCGTTCGACACACTGAGGCAACTCGGCCCGGTGCCCGAATGGGGCATGCACGGCCGCAAGGGCGAATGTCGCGACGGCTGGTGGGTCGAGCAGGGCGACTACGACACCGAGATCGCGATGACCCGCGACGTGCGTGGCGGCTTGCAGGTGCGTTTCGACAAGACCGAACGCAAGGTCATCAGCCTGTGGGCGGAGACCGGTGCCGGCATTCCGTACTCGATCCACACGCACTCCCGCTGGGCGCGCTTCGTCCCGGCCGAGGTGCCGTCGTTCTGGACGCCGACGGTGCAGAACCTGCCGCTCGACGAACGCGCGCAGACGGCGCCTGATCCCGATGGCTGGTTGCAGAAAGACGAGGACCCGCGCATCGTCGACCTGCGTATCCGCGCCAGGAAGCTGATGGGCGCGGACGCCCAGTTGCTGAACTTCCGTCGCGAAAGCGACTACGTGCTGTTTACCGGCACCTTGCCGGATCGTGCCGCACTCGACGTGCTGCTCGCATCCCTCAAGGCGCAACCCGAGGTCGCCGGCGCGACGCTGGAAAGCACGATGAACATGAACTTCGGGCGCGTGCGCTTCGTCATCCACCTGAACTTGAAGCGCTAGTCGATCGGGGCCTGCGTGCGCTCCGTCGCGAGGCGCTGGTCCAAGCGGGCTGAAGCCTCGTCGGCATAGGTCTGGCAGGCGCCGGCATCGACCAATGCGTCCTTCGCCTGACGTTCGAACAGGCGCGATTGCGACGGATGTGCCGAGATCAGCAGGTCGCAGGGCAGTGCGCGCACCTTCTCGATGCTGCTGCGAAACGTCGCGATCCGTTCCGGGTCGTCGCCGAATTGGAAGTCGTCGTGCGACACCGGATTCAGGCTGTCGGCGAACACCAGGTCGATGCAACGATCCCCTTCGCAGTCACGCCACGACCAGGACGCGCCACCCGGCGTATGGCCCGGCGTCGCATGCGCGGTCAGTGTGGTGTCGGCGAGCGTGATGGTTTCCCCATCGGCCATCGCGCGCACCTTCGCGACGGGCGGAAATTTCATGAAATCGCCGTAACCGGCCTGCGGGTCGTCATCGGGCACGTCGCCTTTCCGCAACGCATCGGCGCCGGCGTCGGTCGACAGCACCGTGGCACCGCTTAGCCGCGAGAGCGCGGCCACGCCACCGGCGTGGTCGTAATGCGGATGCGAGACGGCGATGTACTTCACGTCGCGCACATCGCGACCGATCGACTTCAGCCCGGCGATGATGCCGTCCATCGACTGCGGCAGCCCGCCGTCGATCAGGATCACGCCGGCGCCCGTATCGATGGCCACGACGCTCAGTCCTTCCGGTCCGATGTAGTGCGAACCGCCGAACAGCTTGAACGGCGGGTGCGCCGCGTTCCACGCGTCGCAACTGTCGCAGACGAAGGGTTTCAGGTCGGCGGGCAGGGTGTCCTGTGCAGTCGCGTCCATCGTGTACTCCTTGGCGGGGTGTCGACTGTCGATGCCCCGCGAGGCGCGACGATGGCGCGCAGACGACGCCGATCAGGCGATTTGCGGGCGGCGATTCGCAGCCGCCCGCGTGGACCGATGGGGCGAGATCAGTCTTCGAAGCCGTTGCCGAGGATCGTATCCAGCGAGTTCAACGTGAACAGGTAGTCCATGTTCACCGGTGCCGAACCGACGCGACTGGCCACGCAACGCACACTCGCGGACTGTGCCTGTCCGGTCACCTGCATGCTGACTTCGACCGGCAGAACCGTACCGCCGGCCGTGATCGTCTGGCTGTCGTTGCCGGTCACCGCGATGACACCCGAGAGCGGCGCACAGGTCAGGCTGGCCTGGCCACCGACGGCGCCGCCCTGGGCGGTGAACGTCAGGGTGCCCGATGCCAGTTGGCCGACGGTTTGTCCGTTCAACACGGTGGTGCTGCCCACTTGCGGGGACACCGGCTGGACCAGCGGGCCGAGCGGGCTCGCGTTGGGCATGAAGAACGCATATTCGAAGCTGTAGGTGTTGCCATTGGTGTTCGCGGTGCAGAAGACGCCGAGGTTGTAGCCCGCTTGCGTGTAGGTCATGGTCACCACGATCGGCGCGACGGTATCGCCGACGGCGATCGTCTGGCTGGCCGAGGCCGACAGCGTCGCGGCGTTGTTGTTGTCGGTGCAGACCAGGCTGGTGGTGCCGGCGCCGGTGCCACCGGTGGCCGCGAACGTGATGCTGCGGGTATGCGTGGTGTTGATCAGACCGTCGGGCATGAACAGGCCGATGCCGGGCGTGGGGGCCACGGCGGAAATCGTCGGCCCGATGTGAGGGATCGCCTCGGCCTCGACCGCGCCGCGATCGACGGTGGTGTTGACGATGCGCGCATCGCCCTTGAAGTCCGTGCTCGACAGTTGCCCGGTCGGATTGTTGATGCCGCTGTCGCGCAAGGGTGAAATGGTGTTCGGGATGATCAGCGATCCGACCTGGGTCCACTGGGCGTCACCCGTGGTCGTGCCGGTTTCCGAATTCGGGCTGCCGGCCATCGACTTCGTGCCGAAGTGGTTGTTCCGCAGTGTGAGGCCGGTGGGCGCGTCCGAGCGGAACTGGAAGCTGCTGGCGGCGCTGGAAGTGTTGTCCGCGACCGCGTTGTTGGCCAGCGTCACGATGCCGCCGGCACCCAGTCCCGCCGCTGCACACGCGCAATGGTTGTCGAAGATGCTCGCATTCGAGAGGATGGCGAAGGCCGTGCCGCTGGCACGAATGAAGATGCCGCCCGTGCCTTGCGTCGAGTTTCCGAAGACCATGATGTTGCGCAGCTTGGCATTGCCCGAACCGCTGTGTTCGACCAGCACGGGCTGGGTGAAGGCGGTCGAGCTGGCGGCCGCGATGACGAGCAGGTTCTCGGCGAGCAGCGACGACACCGCCGAGCCGGTGACGCGCCATTCCAGGCTCGTGCCCGAGTTCTGTACGGATGACGACCCGCGTGAAATCGTGAAGTTGCGGAGGACGACATCACCTTCGAACGGCCCGGTCAGCACCTGGAACTGAAGCGCCCGACCGCTGAAATTCGAGTCCAGGACGGTATCACTGGGATCGGTCGAGATCTGGCTGTTGCAGTTGTTGCCGCTGCTCCAGCCACCGGTGATGGTCAGGTTCTTGTCGAGATCATTCGCGCCGGGCGTGAATCCCCAGCGTGGATTGCCGACCGGGTTGGAGGTGCCGGAGAGCGTGGTCGCAACGATGCGGATCTCGTCGTCCTGATTGTTGCTGGCGGCGGAATTCAGTGCGTTGGCCAGTTGCGTGCCGGTGCTGACGCAGTGCTGGGCGGCTTGGGCCGCGCCGCACCCCAGGGCCAGCCCCATCAGGGCGACGGCGAGGTGGCGGCGAGGGCGTGATCCAGTTGCTGCGTTCATGGCGATGTCTCCGATCTGTGGCTTCCCGATTGGAGGAACGGAGAAACCGCGGAAACCGGACATGGCCATGTGTCTGGATCGTGTCAGCCCCGACCGTGGGGGCTCGGCGCCGATCGCACCCCTGGGCGCAGGCATGTTGTGCTGGCTCTATTCGAACGAATCTCGCAGCAGCAGATCGCCGAGGCGGAAGCGATTCGTATTGTCTGCGGCCTGGGTCTCGTTCGAGTTCGAGGTGGTGCTCGCAACCACATCGCCGGCATTGCCGTCATAAGTGCCCGTGACACGGACGGTCACCGAACGGCCTTTCCAGAGATTGCTCAGCGGGAAGGGCACGTAGAGGGCGGCGCCTGTCTCGTAGCGCTGCACCATGATCTTCGGAGTGCAGGTGGGCAGGCCATTCGGATCTTCCTGGCAGCCATTGGTGGTCGCGGCGGTGATGCTGGTCGGCAGCGTGATCTGGATGGTGGGCGACATCGCGCGCGCTTCGCCGGCATTGTCGACGACGATATCGATGGTGACGGGATCGCCCGAGGTGGGCGACGGATCCGTCGCGCCGATGCCGATGCCGAGATCGGCATCGCAGCTGTAGCCACCCAGCAAGGCCACGCCGCGAACGTAGTCAGGCGAGAAGCTGACGCTCGGCGAGACCGTGCCGTCGGCGAACCAGAAGTTGAAGCGTGAATTGATGTTCGACCCGATGAAGCCTGTCCGGGTGACGGCCCCGATCGTCCGGGACTGGCATGGGTCCCAGACGGCGCCCAACGTCTCGCCACTGGTCGCGAGGACAACCGGAATATCGGTGGTCAAGTAAGGCGCCTCGGACATGATCCGCTCATAGACCACCGTGCCGTCGCCTGACCAGTGATAGAAGAAATCGTCGACCGGGTTGTAGGCGATGATGTCGCCGCTCGCTCCTGCGCCGAGCGATCTGGCCATGGTCTTGGCGGCGGTATCCTTGTCGATCAGAAACAAGGACTCCGGAATCGACGCACCATCGTCGGTGACACCAAACAGTTGGCCGTCTTCCCGGAATGACAGCGAGGAGAAGGTGTCGCCCAGGTTGCCGATCTGGGTCGCAACGCCTGTCGCCAAGTCGATCGTGGCCAAGACGCGGCCACTCACGGCACTGACTTTCAGGATGGCATAGAGCTTGCCGTTGTCGCCGTCGTTGGGCGGAGCGAGGGTGGGATGCACGGTCAGCCCGGTAATGCCGGTGATGAAGAATCCGGGCAAACTGACTTCCTGGCCATCGATCCAGGTCAGCGTGTCCGGGTCGAAGACGTAGAGACTGCCATTCTCGGGCGCCGGACCGTTCTGGAAGGGCGAGGTCCCGTAGAGCTGCGCATGGGCCATCGGACTGACGGCGATCAGTGCCAAGGCGATCGTGCGGTGCAGTCTTTGCATGTCAGCGACTCCGAGGGCCGGTGTGCGAACACTATCGGCAATGAAGGTGTCGGCGTGGATCGCTGCTGCGAACCCGAGGCTGGATCCAGATGGAGGTCTTCCCTCGCTGGCGCGATTTTCCGGGCGGTGAATCGGCGTGGTTCACCACAACGCATCCCGCAGCTTGTACCAGGCCATCGCGGCGACGAGCAGGGGCGTGCGCAGGGTGCGGCCACCGGGAAAGGGGTGGTGCTGGATCCGGGCGTAGTGGTCGAGGCGGCTGGTCTGGGCAGTGATGGCTTCGGCAATGACGCGGCCGGCGAGACCGGTGGCCGCGACGCCGTGGCCGCTGAAGCCCTGCGCGAAGTAGATGTTCGACGTGAGCCGGCCCCAATGCGGGGCGCGATTCAGCGAGATATCGACGTAGCCGCCCCAGACATGATCGAGCTTCACGCCGGCGAGCTGCGGGAATACACGGGTCATGCGCTGGATCATGGTTGCGCGCAGGTTCAAGGGTTGCAGCGTCGAATAACTCGCGCGACCCCCGAACAGCAGGCGGTGATCGCTGCTCGGACGAAAATAGTCGAGAGCCCAGTTGATGTCGGCGACGGCGATGCCGTTCTTGATCAGCGTCTGCATGCACGCTGCGCCGATCGGCTCGGTCGCGCCGATGTAGGTGCCGACCGGCATCACGCGCGCATCGAGTTCGGACGCGAGGCCGTGCACGTAGGCATTGCCCGCGAGCACGACGAAGTCGGCTTCGAGCTCGCCATCGGCGGTGCGCAGGCGTGGCTTCGAGGTCGCGCCATCACTGCGCACCAGTTCGATCACTGGCGACTGTTCGTAGATGCACACGCCTGCGGCCAGCGCAGCGCGCCCCAGGCCCAGCGTGTAGTTCAGCGGATGCAGGTGCCCGGACTTCGGGTCGAACAGGGCGCCGAGATAGCGATCACTGGCGATTTCCGCGCGCTGGCGCTCACGATCCCACCACTCGGTTGCGTAGCCGAAGTTCTCCCGCAGGTCCTGCTGCCAGGCGCGCAGTTCGGCGACCTGGCGCGGCTTGATCGGGACATGGGCATGGCCGTCGCGCCAGTCGCAGTCAATGCCGTAGCGGGCGATGCGTTCGCGCACCAGATCGACGCCTTCGACCGACCAGTCGAACAGCTTGCGCGAATCGTCGATGTTGACGAGCGAGGTGATCTTCGCCTGATCGCAGCCATAGCCGAAGATGACCTGGCCGCCATTGCGACCGGACGCGCCCCAGCCGACGCGATGCGCTTCGATGATCGCGACCTTGAGTCCACGCTGGGTCAGTTCCAGCGCCGCCGACAACCCGGTCAGGCCGCCGCCGAGGATGGCGACGTCGACGCGTTCGCGGCCCTGGAGGCGCGGTTGCGATGGCCAGGGAGCGGACGTCGTCGCGTACCAGGAGTCGTGCGCGGCATCGCGGTCGCGGATCGTGCCCATGGGTCGGCTCCGCTCAGACCAGTCGCAGGTACCAGTCGATTTCCAGCGTCGTCACTTCGCGCTGGAAGCTGCGCAGTTCCTTCAGCTTTTGTTGCCCGAACACATGCCGGAATTTCTCGCCGAAGGTGCTCGCGACGAAGTCGCTGTTCATGAAGTCGCGCAGCGTGTCGCGCCAGAACAGCTCGCGCATCTCGGTCTGTTCGTAGGCGTTGCCGACGATGGCCGGGCCGGGATCGCCACCGTTCTCCAGCCCGTCGAGCATGCCGGCGAGCACTGCGGCAGTGACCAGGTACGGATTCGCATCGGCACCGGCGATGCGGTGTTCGATGCGGATGTTGGCCGGGTCGCTGTGCGGAATGCGCATCGCGACTGTGCGATTGTTGAAGCCCCAGCAGTCATTCAGCGGCACGAACGCGTTCAGTACAAAGCGGCGATAGCTGTTCGCATGCGGCGCGAACATCAGCATGCAGTCGGTCGAGGTGCGCTGCAGTCCGGCGACCGCGTGCTTGAGCGTTTCCGCAGGTGCGTCCGGGGTGCAAGCGAAGATGTTCTGCCCGTTCTTGTCGAGCACGCTGACGTGGATATGCGTGCCGCTGCCGGCCTGGTCGGCAAAGGGCTTGGCCATGAAACTGGCGAGCAAACCCTGCTTCGAGGCGACTGCCTTGATTGCGCGCTTGAGCATCACCGCGTCGTCGCAGGCCTGCACGGCGTCGCTGCGATGTTTCAGGTTGATCTCGAACTGGCCCGGCGCATATTCGGCGACCGCGGTGTCGGCCGGAATGCGCTGCTTGCGGCAGGCATCATTGATGGCATCGGTGAAGCCCTGATAGTCATTCAGGTCTTCCATCGAATACACCTGCGTCGTGGTGTTGCGACGCCCGGTGGCGGGATTGATCGAGGTCTGCGGACGCCCCTCGATCGTCAGTTCGGCATCCAGCAGGTAGAACTCCAGTTCGACGGCGACGACCGGCGTCAATCCTCTGGCCTTGTAGCGGTCCACGACGCGCTTCAGCACTTCACGCGGATTCGCTTCGAACAATCCCCCTTGGCCGTCCTCCATCTGGATCAGGCATTGCGCCATCGGCTTGCCCTGCCAGGGGATCGGGCGCAGCGTGCCGGGGATCGGTCGGCAGATGCGGTCTTCGTCGCCGATGTCGTAGCCGAGACCGGTTTCCTCGACGGTATTGCCGGTCACGTCGGTACCGATCAGCGACATCGGCAGGCACACGCCGTTCTGATAAACCTTGTCGAGCGCGTCCCGGGTCACGCGCTTGCCGCGCAGCAGGCCGTTCATGTCGGGCAGGATCAGGTCGATCTGTTCGCAGCCGACGATGAGGTCGAGGGTGGCATCGTCTTCGTCGGTCATTTCGTTCGGTTTCATGCGCCGCACCGGCCGTGGAGGTCGCTGGATGCTAGCGGGAAATGTCGCGTCCGTAAAAAATACTCAACATGAAATGGCCGGCGGCGGCCAATTTCCGCCCTGATGTTGAAAAAGTCGAACGGCGCGGCTAGGGTTCGCCATCCCCACGCAAGGCCCAGCATGCGTACGCGTCCACTCGTCGGCCTGCCTTCCGACCGCCGGATGATCGGCCATCATCCGACCCAGACGGTTGGCGAGAAATACATTCGCGCCGTCGTCGATGGCGCGCAGTGTCTGCCGCTGCTGATTCCGTCGCTGGAACCTGCGCTGGACCTGCACACGGTCTTGTCCGAACTCGATGGCCTGCTGCTGACTGGCGCCTACAGCAACATCGAGCCGCACCACTACAGCGAAGAACCGAGTTGGGAAGGCAACCTGCATGATCCGGTGCGCGATGCGACCACGCTGCGCATCGTTCCACTCGCGATCGAGATCAAGATTCCCGTGCTCGCGGTCTGCCGCGGGCTGCAGGAGGTGAATGTTGCGCTCGGCGGCACCTTGCACCAGAAGGTGCACGAGACGGCGGGCTTCCATGATCACCGTGAAGACAAGGATGCACCGCTCGACGTGCAATACGGGCCGGCGCACGCGATCGATCTGGTGCCGGGTGGCCTGCTGCATCGCATTGCCGGGCGTGAGGTCGAGAAGGTCAATTCGCTGCACGGGCAGGGCATCGACAAGCTCGCGCCCGGATGCGTGGTCGAAGCACGCGCGCGTGACGGCTTGATCGAGGCGATCCGGCTCGATGCACCCGATCCATTCCTGCTGGCCGTGCAATGGCACCCGGAATGGAAGGTTCGCGAGAATCCGTTCTATCTGGGCATTTTCCAGGCCTTCGCGAGCGCTTGCCGCGAACGCGCCGCTAGACGGAACTGATCCCATGGCGAAGAAACGATCCGAAGCAAAACAGGCCAGCAAGGCCGCCGAGGCAGAGAAGAGCGAAAGCTCGCTCAAGCGCTGGTTGAAAGACCGCCGCATCACCGAAGTCGAGTGCCTGGTGCCGGACATCACCGGCAACGCCCGCGGCAAGATCATCCCCGCCGCGAAGTTCTCGCATGACTACGGCACGCGCCTGCCCGAAGGCATCTTCGCGACCACGGTCACCGGCGACTATCCCGACAACTACGATGATCTCGTGAGCCCGTCCGACTCGGACATGGTGCTGCGACCCGACGCCGACACCGTGCGCATGGTGCCGTGGGCGAGCGCGCCGACCGCCCAGGTCATCCACGATTGCTACACCAAGGATGGCCGCCCGCATGAACTGGCGCCGCGCAACGTGCTGCGGCGGGTGTTGTCGCTGTACGAGGGACTCGGCATCCAGCCGGTGATCGCGCCCGAGCTCGAGTTCTTCCTGGTGCAGAAGAACACCGACCCGGACTTCCCGCTGGCGCCGCCGGCCGGGCGTTCCGGTCGTCCGGAAACCGCGCGGCAGTCGTATTCGATCGACGCAGTGAACGAGTTCGATCCGATCCTCGACGACATGTACGACTACGCCGAGGCCATGGAGCTGGACGTCGACACGCTGATCCACGAATCCGGCGCGGCCCAGCTCGAAGTGAACTTCCAGCATGCCGATCCGATGTCGCGCGCCGATCAGGTCTTCCTGTTCAAGCGCACCATGCGCGAATGCGCGTTGCGCCATGGCATCTATGCGACTTTTCTTGCGAAACCGATGGAGAACGAGCCGGGCAGTTCGATGCACATCCATCAGTCGATGATCGATGCGAAGACCGGCAAGAACGTGTTCGCCGGCGGCAAGATCGGCAAGCACAGCGAACTGTTCATGCATTATCTCGGCGGGTTGCAGAAGTACGTGCCGATGGCGATGGCATTCTTCGGTCCGAACGTGAACTCCTATCGCCGCCTGGCGCTCGGTCAGGTCGCGCCGATCAATGTGCAATGGGGCTACGACAACCGCACCTGCGGTTTGCGCGTGCCGATGGACACGCCGGAGAACACCCGCGTCGAAAGCCGTTTCGCCGGGTCGGACGCGAACCCGTATCTCGCCATCGCCGCGACCCTGGCCTGCGGTTGGCTCGGCATCAAGGAAAAACTCTTGCCGACCGAACCCTTGACCGGCAGTGCGCAAAGTTTTGGCTACGAACTGCCGCGCTCGCTCGAAGCCGCATTGTCGCAATTGCGTGACTGCGAGGAGCTTGAAGGCCTGCTCGGCAAGCGCTTCGTGAACGCCTACATCTCGGTGAAGCAGAAGGAATACGAGACCTTCTTCCGCGTCATCAGCTCGTGGGAACGCGAGTTCCTGCTGCTCAATGTCTGAATCCGGAGTGCCCATGAATCTTCCGAACATCCGCGAGCTGCAGCAGCTCGATGCCGCCTACCACCTGCATCCATTCAACGACAACGCGGCCTTGGCCAAGCGCGGCACCCGCATCCTGACCAAGGGCGAGGGTTGTTATGTCTGGGATGCCGAGGGCAACAAGTTGCTCGATGCGTTTGCGGGGCTGTGGTGCGTGAATGTCGGTTATGGGCGCAAGGAGCTCGGTGCCGCGGCGGCAAAGCAGATGGAGCAGCTCGCCTACTACAACAGCTTCTTCATGTGCACGACCGAGCCGACCGTGCGCCTCGCCGCCAAGCTCGCCGAGCTGTCTCCGGGCGACTTGAACCACGCCTTCTTCACCAACTCGGGTTCGGAAGCGAACGACACCATCCTGCGCATGGTGCGGCACTTCTGGGCGGTGCAGGACCAGCCGCAGAAGAACATCATCATTGGACGCCACAACGGGTATCACGGCAGCACGGTTGCGGGCGCCAGCCTCGGCGGCATGAAGGGCATGCACAAGCAGGGTGGCTTGCCGATTCCCGACATCCAGCACATCGACGAACCGTTCTTCTTCATCGACGGCGGCGACCTGTCGCCCGACGAATACGGACGCGTTGCCGCACGCCGTCTCGAAGCCAAGATCCTTGAACTCGGGCCGGAGCGCGTCGCCGCCTTCATCGGCGAGCCGATCATGGGCGCGATCGGCGTCTACATTCCGCCGATGACGTATTGGCCCGAGATCGAGCGCATCTGCCGCAAGTACGACGTGCTGCTGATCGCGGACGAAGTGATTTGCGGTTTCGGCCGCACCGGCGAATGGTTCGGCCAGCAATATTTCGGCTTCCAGGCCGACATCATGCCGATCGCGAAAGGCCTGAGTTCCGGCTATATCCCGATCGGCGCGGTGATGTTCAACGATCGCGTCGCCAAGGTGTTGGCCGAGAAGGGTGGCGAGCTCGCGCACGGCTATACCTATTCCGGGCACCCGGTCTGCGCGGCGGTGGCGCTCGAGAACATTCGCTTGTTGCAGGACGAGAAGATCGTCGAGACCGCGAAGCACGAGATCGCGCCCTATCTCGCGAGCCGCTGGGCCGAACTCGGCACCCATGCGCTGGTCGGCGAGGCACGCATTGCCGGACTGGTCGGCGCGCTGGAACTGGTGCCGGACAAGTCGCAGCGCAAGTTCTTCAGCGAGCGTGGCAAGGTCGGCGTGATCTGCCGTGACTTCGCGCTCAAGGAAGGCCTGATCCTGCGCGCGACCTATGATGCGATGCTGCTGTCGCCGCCACTGGTGATCACCAAGGCGCAGGTCGACGAGTTGTTCGAGAAGACGTGGCGTGCGCTGAATCACACCGCCGAGGCATTGGGCGTCGCGACCGCGGTCTGACCGCGGCCATGGCTATGTATCATCGGGCCGACCCGGATTCGGTCATTCACTTGGAGGAATCGCAGATGAAGAAGCATTGGCTCGGCATCCTGATCGCCGGCGCGCTCGCCGGTTGTGGTGGCGACAAGCCCGCGGACAACGCCGCGACGACCGCCACCACGCCCGCGCAGCCGGCGGCCGAGGAAAAGGTCCTGAACATCTACAACTGGTCCGACTACATCGCCGAGGACACGATCGCGAATTTCGAGAAGGAGACCGGCATCAAGGTCACCTATGACGTGTTCGACAGCAACGAAATTCTCGAAACCAAGCTCGTCACCGGCAATACCGGATACGACATCGTCGTGCCGTCGTTGTCCTTCCTCGCGCGTCAGGTCCAGGCCGGCGTATTCCAGCCGATCGACAAGTCGAAGATCGCGAACTACGGCAATCTCGACCCGAAGCTGATGGGCACCATCGCCCAGCTGGATGAAGGCAACAGCTACAGCGTGCCCTATCTGTGGGGCACCACCGGCATCGGCTACAACGTCGCCAAGGTCAAGGAAATCCTGGGCGAGAATGCGCCGGTTGACACTTGGGCGATGGTCTTCGAGCCGGAGAATCTGAAGAAGCTCTCGGCCTGTGGCGTTGCCCTGCTCGATACGCCATCCGAGATGATTCCGCCGGTGCTGAAGTATCTCGGCGAAGAACCGAACAGCTTCGATGAAGCGGTGATCCAGAAGGCGGTCGATCGCCTCCAGCAGCTGCGGCCGCACATCACCTACTTCCCCTCCTCGCAGTACATCAACGACCTCGCGAATGGCGACATCTGCGTCGCGATCGGCTGGTCGGGCGATATCTTCCAGGCCCGTGACCGCGCTGCAGAGGCCGCGAAGGGCGTCGAGATCGCGTATTCGATCCCGAAGGAAGGCGCGCCGGTCTGGTTTGACATGATGGCCATCCCGAAGGACGCCAAGCATCCCGGCAATGCCTACAAGTTCATCGATTACCTGATGCGCCCGGAAGTGATGGCGGGAATCTCGAACTACGTGTCCTACGCCAACGGCGTGGCGCCCTCGTTGCCGCTGATCGATGAGTCGGTGCGCAGCAATCCGGGTGTTTATCCGAGCGAAGAAGTGATGGGCAAGCTGTTCACGCTGGCGGTGCTGCCGCCGGAAGTGGACCGTCTGTTCAACCGCCACTGGACGACCCTGAAAACGGGTCAGTAAGCCTCCGGACCCCTCGCCCGACGGCGAGGGGTTCTTTCTTTGGGGAGAGTGCATGGCTGCCACCGCAACATCCGTCGCCGCTTCGACCGCCAGTGCGAAAGCCGAGCCGCTGCGCGAAGACTACGTTCGCATCGACGACCTGACCAAGGAATACGACGGCTTCCGTGCCGTCGACGACGTCAGCCTGACCATCCGCCAGGGCGAGATCTTTGCCCTCCTCGGTGCCTCCGGCTGCGGCAAGTCGACCCTGTTGCGTTGCCTTGCGGGCTTCGAGAAACCGACCTACGGCAAGATCGATCTCGATGGCAGCAGCATCGTCGAATTGGCGCCCTTCGATCGCCCGATCAACATGATGTTCCAGAGTTATGCGCTGTTTCCGCACATGACCGTCGAACAGAACATCGGCTTCGGTCTGAAGATGGCCGGCCACTCGAAAGACCGGATCAAGACGCGCGTCGACGAAATGCTGAACCTGGTGCAGATGAGCAAGTTCGCGAAGCGCAAGCCGCATCAGCTGTCCGGCGGCCAGCAGCAGCGCGTGGCGCTGGCGCGTTCGCTGGCGTTGAGTCCGAAACTGCTGCTGCTGGACGAGCCGATGGGTGCGCTCGACAAGAAGCTGCGTTCCCAGATGCAGCTCGAACTGGTGAACATCATCGAGCGTCTCGGCGTCACCTGCGTGATGGTCACGCACGACCAGGAAGAGGCGATGACGATGGCGACGCGCATCGCGATCATGGATGCCGGCAAGATCCGCCAGATCGGGACGCCGGACGAAATCTACGAACAGCCAGCGTCGAAGTTCGTCGCGCAGTTCATCGGTTCGGTGAATCTGATCGAAGGCACGATCGAGGACGACGAGAAGGACCACGTCACCATCCGCAGCGATGTGCTCGAAAATGCGATTTTCGTCGGCCACGGCGTGACCGGCTTCGAAGGTCAGGCGGTGGCCTATGCGCTGCGCCCGGAGAAGATCAAGATCGAGAAAGACGAGCCGGCACAGGAACGCAACAAGGCGCGCGGCACGATCGAGGACATCGCCTACTTCGGCACGCACTCGGTCTATCACGTGCGCCTCGCCACCGGAAAGAAGCTGCTCGTGCATTTCATGAATGCGAAGCGCTGGGCCTCCGAACGCTTCACCTGGAACGATCCGGTGTGGCTGAGCTGGGGCGAGAACGCCGGCGTGGTGCTGACCTCATGATGGCCCGCCTGCGACGCTACCTGCCGGATGGCAAGTGGGCGGTGATCGCGCCGCCGTATTTCTGGATGCTGCTGTTTTTCGCGGTGCCGTTCGCGATCGCGCTGAAGATCAGTTTCGCGAACATCCAGATCGCCATGCCGCCCTACACCAGCCTGACCAGCTGGGCCAGCGACACGCTGACGGTCAAGTTCAACATCGCGAACTACCTGTTTCTGCTGCGCGACTCGCTCTACATCAATGCCTATTTGAGCTCGCTGAAGATCGCCGTCGTTGCGACCTTCTTCTGCCTGCTGGTCGGCTATCCGATCGCCTACGCGATCTCGCGCCTGCCGACCGCGTCGCGCAATACGGCACTGATGCTGGTCGTGCTGCCGTCATGGACGTCGTTCCTGATCCGCATCTATGCCTGGATCGGCATCCTCAAGAACAACGGCCTGCTCAACAACTTCCTGATGTGGCTGGGCGTGATCGACGAGCCGCTGAAGATCCTGCACACGCCCGTCGCGGTCTACATCGGCATCGTCTATGCCTACCTGCCGTTCATGATCCTGCCGCTCTACACGAATCTGGTGAAGCACGATCATCGCCTGCTCGAAGCGGCTTACGACCTGGGCTGCCGGCCATGGCAGGCCTTCCTGAAGATCACCTTGCCGCTGTCCAAGGCCGGCATCATCGCCGGCTCGATGCTGGTGATGATCCCGGTGGTCGGCGAGTTCGTCATTCCAGAACTCATGGGCGGCGCCGACACCCTGATGATCGGGCGCGTGCTCTGGCAGGAATTCTTCAACAACCGCGACTGGCCGGTGGCCTCGGCGGTGGCGATCGTCATGCTGGTGCTGCTGATCGTGCCGATCATGATCTTCCACCACTACCAGTCGAAGGAACTGGAAGGACGGCTGACATGAGTGTTGCGAAGACCTCGTGGTTCACGCGTTCGACGCTGCTGCTCGGGTTCGCGTTCCTGTACCTGCCGATGCTCATCCTGATCATCTACTCGTTCAACGAGAATCGGCTGGTGACGGTGTGGTCCGGCTTTTCGCTGAAGTGGTATGGCGAGCTGTTCCGCGACAAGCAGATGATCGACGCCGCCAAGGTCAGTCTCGAAATCGCGTTCATGACCGCGTGTGCCTCGGTCGTGCTCGGCACGATGGCGGCGATGGTGATGACTCGCTTTCGGCAGTTCCCAGGAAAATCGCTGTTCTCGGCGCTGATGACGGCACCGCTGGTGATGCCGGAAGTGATCACCGGTCTGTCGATCCTGCTGCTGTTCGTGGCCATGGGCGAGAACTTCGGCCTGTTCCAGGAGCGCGGCGTGATGACGATCTGGATCGCGCACGTGACCTTCTGCGTCGCCTTCGTCACTGTGGTGATTTCCTCGCGTCTGGGCGAACTCGACAAGTCGCTCGAAGAAGCCGCGATGGACCTCGGCGCGAACCGGGTCAAGGTGTTCTTCCTGATCACCTTGCCGATCATCGCGCCGGCACTGGCCTCGGGCTGGCTGCTCGCGTTCACGCTGTCCCTGGATGACCTGGTGATTTCGAGCTTCGTCTCCGGGCCGTCGTCGACGACCCTGCCGATGAAGGTGTTTTCGTCCGTGCGCATGGGCGTGAGTCCGAAAATCAATGCGCTGGCGACGTTGCTGATCGGTATCGTGAGTGTCGCCGCCTTCATTGGCTGGTGGATGATGGCGCGCGAGGAACGTCAGCGTCAGCGCGACATGCAGCTGGCGCTCCAGCAGGGCGGTTGAATCCATGACCATCGAGATCGTGAATCCCTGGACCGGGCAGGTCGACTATCGCTACGCGATGATGGATGGCGCCGCCATCGAGGCGAAGCTGGCGGCGGCCGAGCGTGCGTTCCCGGCCTGGTCGGGGCTGACGCTGGACGAGCGCGCTGCAGTGTTGAACACGGTCGCGCGCGCCTTGCGGGCTGGCCGGGAAGCCATCGCCGGCTTCGTCACGGCGGAGATGGGCAAGCTGCGTCGCGAAGCACTGGCCGAGATCGAGAAATCGGCCGGGTGCTGCGAGTACTACGCAGCGCATGCCGCGCAGTATCTCGATGACGACATGATCGCGACCGAGGCGAAGCGCAGCTTCGTCAGCTACGAGCCGATCGGCTGCGTGCTGGCCGTGATGCCGTGGAATTTCCCGATCTGGCAGGTGTTCCGTTTCCTCGCACCGGCGCTGATGGCCGGCAATGTCGCGTTGCTGAAACACGCGACCAATGTGCCGCGTTGCGCCGACGTGATCGAACGCGTCCTGCGCGAGGCGGGCGTGCCCGAGGGCGTGTTCGCGACGCTGCATGTCGACAACACACAAACCGCGGCGCTGATCGCCGATGCGCGCATCCGGGCGGTGACCTTGACCGGCAGCGAGCGTGCCGGGCGTTCGGTCGCGGCGACGGCGGGTGCGCACCTGAAGAAATGCGTGATGGAGCTCGGCGGCAGCGATCCCTTCGTGGTGCTGGCCGATGCCGACCTCGACGCGGCGATGCCGATCGCGCTGTCCTCGCGCTTCGGCAATGCCGGGCAGACCTGTATCGCGGCCAAGCGTTTCATCGTGGTCGATGCCGTGGCCGATGCGTTCATCGAGCGCTTCGTCGATAGCGCGCGGATGCTCGCCGTCGGCGACCCGAGCGTCGATGCCACCACGCTCGCGCCGATGGCGCGTGCCGATCTGCGTGATGCCGTGCATCGACAGGTGCAGGCCAGCGTGACCGCGGGTGCGAAGCTGCTGTGCGGCGGCGATCCGCTGCCGCTGCCGACCGCCTATCCGGCGACGATTCTCGATCATGTCGCGCCGGGCATGCCGGCCTATCACGAGGAACTGTTCGGCCCGGCCGCGTCGATCCTGCGCGTGCGCGACGAAGCCGACGCCGCACGCGTCGCCAACGACACCAGCTTCGGTCTCGGCGCCAGCGTCTGGACGCGCGACCGCGAACGCGGCGAGCGCGTTGCCCGTGGCATCGCCGCCGGTGCAGTCTTCGTCAACGCACTGGTGCGCAGCGATGTGCGCCTGCCCTTCGGTGGTACCAAATCGTCAGGCTTCGGCCGCGAACTTGCCGGCCACGGCATCCACGAATTCATGAACATCAAGACGATCTACGTGGCCTGAGTTTCAGGCCAGCACGACGCAGTCGCGGCCACCGGATTTTGCCGCGTACAGTGCCTGATCGGCGCGGCGCAAGAGATCGTCGAGGCAATCGTCGTTGGCGGTCGTGCTGGTGACGCCGATCGATACGGTGATGGCCACTTCCTGTTCGCCGGAACGGAAGCGGGCGCTGCGCACGGCTTCACGCAGGTGTTCGGCTTGCTGTTGCGCCTGATCGCGGTCGGCAGCGAGCAGGACCACGAATTCCTCGCCGCCCTGGCGACCGGGCAATGCCGATGCCGCCGCGGCCTTGGCGAGCGCGTCGGCGACGTGGCGCAGCGCGAGGTCGCCGATGTCGTGCCCGAAGCGATCGTTAATCGACTTGAAGTGGTCGATGTCGACGATGGCAAGCGCGAACGGATCGCGCTGCGCCCGCGCCCGCTGCAGCCGTTCCGCTCCGACACGGGTGAGCGTGCGCCGATTGGCGAGACCGGTCAGTGCGTCGGTCGAGGCCGCATGCTCCCACTGGCGCCGGATGCGCTCCGAACACATCAGCAGGAAGGCCGTGGTGCCGACCACCGGCAGCACCGACGCCATCAGCGGCGTCGCCATGTTCATCCAGCTGCGGCCGTCGAGAATATCCGTCACCCGGTCGGCGCTCAGCGCGAAGTAGCCGGCGCGAACCAGCATGAACAGGGCCAGCGTCACGAAGATCACGAACAGGACCCGTCGACTCATCGCGTTGTCGCGGCGGCGCCCGGCATACAGGATATGCGCGCTGGAGACGAACATGATCGTCCAGGCGATCGAGCTGATCAGGACACGGCGGTCGAGTCGCGGGTCGACGATCGCGAACCAGGCGACACCCACGGTGCCCAGCACGAAGGGCAGCAGGATCAACGGGTGGTCCGGCCAGCCGTCGAATTGGCGCAATGCGCGCCAATAGGCCGTCAAGCCGAGAAACAGCATGCCGTTGGCTGCGGGCAAGACGAAACCGGCGGGCAGTTCGTGCTGGACCGCGAGCAGGACACAACCGCCGGCCATCAGCAGGGTGCCGAAGCGCCAGCTGGTCGCGGCCGGACGCAGGGACTCCGGCAGATCACGATGGATCAGGCCGAGTACGGCGCCGTTGAGCATCATCATCAACGTCGCAATCGCGAATGCGGTGATTGGATCCATCGGGCGAGCCTGCTCGAGTCGGCGAACGCTGCGGCCATCCTAGCGCGCAGCGCTGCGAGATCACTGCGATTTTCGGTAATGACCACCGAAGCGGACGTGATTTCCGCCACAGGTGGGTCGCGGTTCGTCGATGTCGATGCTGTCGCGGCCAAATCGCAACGTCAGCACGCAGGACCATTCGTCGTCGCCATCGCGATAGTCGACGACGCCGGCGCGCAGTTCGTGGTCGCCTTCGAGTGTGCCGGTATTGACGTTGCCGGTGTCGGCATTGCCGATCCACAGCGCTTCGCCTTCGATCGTGACCCGGCCGTCGGGCAAGGCACGCACGGTGATCTCGGACGGCTCGCCTTCGTCGGAGTAGTTGCGGTCGCGACGGGTGTAGCTGCCCGCGATGGCCTCCGCGTTCAGGTCCTGCCCGATCGCATCGTTGAGTTCGGCGATGCGCGCTCGGTAGGCATTCGCCACGCACTCGGCCTCGGTGCAGGCGTTGCGCTGCTTCAACCAGGCGCGTTGCGACGCCCTCGGCTCAGTGTCGCCCGGCGTCGTCAGCGACGCAGCTTGGCGATAGGTCGCCGCAAGTGCGTCGTCCTGCGCCGACAGCGCAGCGTCCGCGCAGACCAGCTTCTCGACTTCCGTCGTCGCCTTGGTGCAATCGAAGCTTGCCGCCTCGATCGCGCCTGTTGCGACGAACATCGCGACCAGCACCGGGTGCAGTCTCACCCGAACGCGTCCTCGTCCATCGCCATCAGCGTTGCGGCGCCGGCGCGGATCGCAAGGGCATGCGCACCGGTACGCGGCAGGATGCGGGTGAAATAGAAGCGCGCGGTGTCGAGCTTGTTCTTCAGGAAGGCATCGCCGTGCGGGCGAGCGTGCGCCACGAGTCTGGCCGAGAAGTACGCGAGCGAGACGTAGCCCGCGTAAAACAGGTAGTCGACAGAGGCCGCGCCGAGTTCTTCCGGGTTGGCCATGCTCGCCTTGCCGACGTGGATCGTGAGTTCCTGCCACTGTTGCGCGAGTTGGGTCAGCACCGGGATGAATTCGGCGACATCGGCGTTGCCGGCGTTCGCGGCGCAGAAATCGGCGATTTCGGTGAGGAACAGCTTGAGGCCGGCGCCCTGGCTCTGCAGCGTCTTGCGGCCGAGCAGGTCCAGCGCCTGGATGCCGGTGGTGCCTTCGTAAATCGTGGTGATGCGGGCGTCGCGGGCGAGTTGTTCCATGCCCCACTCGGCGATGTAGCCGTGGCCACCGTAGATCTGCAGCGCATGGTTGGTGCATTCGACGGCGAGTTCGGTCATCACTGCCTTGACGATCGGGGTGAGGAAACCGAGCAGATCGTCGGCGTTCTTCTTCACTTCGGCGTCGCTGGCGCGCTCGAACACGTCGACCAGCATGATGGCGCGATACGACAAGGCCCGGCCGGCCTCGACGAAAGCCTTCTGAGTGAGCAGCATGCGCCGGATGTCCGGGTGGACGATCAGCGGATCGGCCGGTTTGTCCGGGCGCTTCGGACCGCTCAGCGAACGCATCTGCAGGCGATCACGCGCATAGAACAGCGCGTTCTGGTAGGCGCGCTCGATCAGGCCGAGGCCCTGCAGACCAACCGCGAGGCGGGCCGTGTTCATCATCGTGAACATGGCATTGAGGCCGCGATTGGCCTGGCCGATCAGATAACCCTCGGCACCATCGAAGTTCATCACGCACGTGGCCGAGGCCTTGATGCCCATCTTGTGCTCGATCGATCCGCACGACAACGAGTTGCGCTCGCCCACGGTGCCGTCGCGCGCGGTCTTGAATTTCGGCACGATGAACAGCGAGATGCCCTTGGTGCCGGGCGGTGCGTCGGGCAGGCGCGCGAGCACGAGGTGCACGATGTTCTCGGTCAGGTCATGTTCGCCGGCAGTGATGAAGATCTTGGTGCCGCTGATGCGATACATGCCGTCGGCCGTGGGTTCGGCCTTGGTCTTGAGCAGGCCGAGGTCGGAGCCGCAATGCGGCTCGGTCAGGCACATGGTGCCGGTCCAGCGGCCTTCGACGATGGGCTTCAGGAACACCTGGCGCTGCCATTCCTCGCCGTGGTGCTTGAGTGCTTCGGTGGCGCCGTGCGAGAGCAGCGGATAAGTGCCCCAACTCAGGTTGGCCGAGTCGATCATTTCCTTGACGATGGCGCCGACGATTTCCGGCAGATGCTGTCCGCCATAGGCTTCCGGCGCGGTGAGTCCGCTCCAGCCGCCGTCGACAAATTGCGCATAGGCCTCCTTGAAGCCTTTCGGCGTGGTCACGACGCCGGCGTTCCAGTGGCAGCCTTCCTGGTCGCCGGTCTTGTTCAGCGGTGCCAGCACCTGTTCGTTGAATTTCGCGGCTTCGTCGAGCACGGCATCGACCAGTTCGCGGTTGGCGCTGTCGGCGCCGGGCAGGCTGGCGAAGTGGGACTCTCCGTGCAGCACGTCGAACAGCACGTAGCGCATTTCACGAAGCGGGGCGGCATAGCGGCTCATCGGAGACTCCTGCGGATTTCGGGGTCGGTTGCGGAATGGCGGGGTTCAGCGGAACTCGCCGGGCTTGCCCGGCACCGGGCTCAGGCGACTTTCGAAGTTGATGTCGTATTGGCGTTCGGGTTCGCTGATATCGACCGTGCCGCGCAACTGGTAGTGCACGGTGCCATCGCGCTGGTCCGCCAGCACCCGTGCGATCTCGGCGTGGTGCGTGGGGTCGATCGGTACTGTCACGACTTCGGCATTGTGCGGCGCGACCTCGATGCCGGGCTGGACCCGCAACGTCCCGGCATCAACGCCGGCGAAGCGCAGTTTCAGGTCGATGGTGGCGAAGCGCATCGGCACATCGCTGTGATTCTGGAGGCGCAGTTCGACGTCCGCGCTGCCGGAATCCGGCATCGCCAGGCGCTGGATCGACAGCGCGGGCGGATTGATGCGCTTCGGCGGCGCGGTGGCGCAGGCCGCCAGAATCAGGGCGAGACTCAAGGTGAACAGTCGGAGGGTGCGCATGGCGATCCATTCAAACGGTGGTTCGAATGCCGAGTGTAGCGGTGCCGTTCGCGCGCGGGGTCAACAATTCGTTGTCGATTCGCGCCGGGATGGCCCAGCCGTTATGATCCGCGCCCATTTTTTGCTTGCGGAGTCGGCCATGCAGGTCACGAAAGACAAAGTCGTCATGTTCCATTACACGCTGACCGACGCGGCCGGCCACCAGATCGACTCGTCGCGTGAAGGCGGCGAGCCGCTGGCGATCCTCGCCGGCCATGGCTCGCTGATCCCGGGTGTCGAAAAGGCGCTCGAGGGCAAGTCGGCCGGTGACCAGTTCGTGATCACCGTGCCGCCCGAGGAAGGCTACGGGCTGCGTGACGAGGATCGCACCCAGCGCGTGCCGAAGAAGTACTTCCAGGACGGCGACAAGCTGAAGCCGGGCATGGTCACCGTGCTGAAGTCACAACAAGGCATGCACCAGGTCACCGTGATCAAGGTCGGTGCGACGGTCGTCGACATCGATGCCAATCATCCGCTCGCAGGCAAGACGCTCAACTTCGATATCGAGATCACCGAAGTGCGCGACGCCAGCGAAGAAGAAGTCGCCCACGGTCACGTGCACGGCGCGGGTGGTCATCACCACTGAGCGCTGACGCCCAAGGTCGAGCGCATCACTCCCCGCCGTACTTCGCCGCCATTTCCGCGGCCATGGCCTCGAGTTCTTCGTCGGACATGGATTGCAGCTCCTGCATCGATTTGCCGGTGACCTGCTTCATCGCGGCGGCGCCGGCGCCCGAGCTGAGGGCTTTCTGACCTTCCGCGAACGCGGCGTCCGCTTCGGCGGTCTTCTGCGCGATGTGCGCGTCGTAGAGGCGGTTCACTTCGGCGTCGGACCTGCCGGTCGCCGCGGCGCCAAGCGTCTTGCGCTTGTCGGCCATCATCGCCGCGTCCGCCTTGGCGCGTGCGGCCGCCAGCATGGCATCGGCTTCAGCCTTGCGCGCTTGTTCCTCGCGCGCGGCGGCTTCGCGTTTCGCCTGCTCCTCGGCTTCAAGCTTCGCATCCCAGTCGGCGCGTGCCGGCAGCGCGAACAGCGACATCGTCAGGAACAACAGGGCCGGGATCCGGGACATGAGCGCACTCCGTGGTGGGGGTGCGATCGGGTACGCAGATCAGGGTGCAGGTTTGTCATCGAGCCACAGGGACGTCGGAAGATCGGGCAACTCGTGGCGCTGGCGCGCGCGTCGGCAACGATCGTCACCAATCTGAACTTCGCGGCAGGGCGAGGGGCGCGCCGCGTACATGCCGCAGGCGACGCGTTCGCCGACCGTGCCGGTCAGTGCTGCGCAGCGCGGCATCGCCGAATTGGTGCCGCGCAGGCAGGCATTCCAGGGCGTCAATTGCTCGACCATGGCGTCGGGAATGCCGAGTTCCAGCGTTTCCGCCCAGTAGAACGACACGCGATAGGATTCGCAGCAGGCGCCGCAGGATTGGCACAGCCGTTCGGCATCAAGCGAAGTGCTCGACATCCGCGCTCACTCCGGCGCGATCTGTGACATCGCTGCCAGCAGTTCGATCGTGCGTTTCGCTGCCGGTGCGTTCATTGCGCTGCGATCGCGTTGGGCGAACGCGCGCCATTGCGCGGGGGCAAGCATTGCAGACTCAGGGCACGACGCTGGCGATCTCCAGCACCACCGGCGTCGAGATCGCGGATTGCTCGATGGCCTGGCCGATGATCTCGAGATCGCCCGATTGCGGGATGGCGTTGCCGGACTTCGAGATTCGCGCGCCGAGCACGATGCGCGGCGTCTGCGAGAGCTTGAGCGTCGGCATCATGCCCGAACTGTCATCGAGCACGACTTCCCTGGGCAGCTCGGACGCGGCAAACCGCTGGATCGCGAGCGGCATCTTCGAACCCTCGGCCGCACGCGCGAACACGTAGACGGTGTCGGTGGCGGCGACACGATCCTGCAATGCGGCCGCGACGCGGACCTGGACGCGGATCGCCGGTGCACTTGCGGTGGCGGGCGAATCGTCTTGCGCCGCGGAAGCGGCCGGCCCCTCTTCCTGCACGACAGCCGCGGGCGCGTCGCCGCCAATGCCGCGAATCTGTTCGGCGACGGCGTTGTAGACGGTCGAGTTCGGCGGCAGCAACGGCAGCAGGTGTTGCCAGTGTGCGAGTGCGGCGGGCTTGTCGTCCCGCTGCACGGCTGCAATGCCGGACAGCCACAAGGCG